>JAJZIG010000128.1 GCA_021851265.1 archaeon
ACCCGACCCTCCCATCCATCGACGGATCAGCCAGCTTAGGAAAATGTCCGACCCCCCAACAGTCCTACACCGACACAGAAAACAGCGCTGAGGAGGAGGAGCGCACTGCCCGGCAGTTCAAATAAATAAGCCATATCTCACGGTGCCGGCTCGGCGTCGGGAGAAGTAGGAGACACGAAGCCAGATACGAGGGAAGGGAGGTCGCATAGAGGAGAGAAGGGGTATTTTGCAGGGGATACCCTTGGAATCACTTTATGAGCACAAGTTTCTTCAACACCTGAGACATGAGTACCTCATCAGCTATGACGCACCCGAACGCAACCTCTGCTATGGAAAAAAAATGCCCCGGGTGGAGGTTCTGGGGGTAACCATGGCTCCACGTCACGCAGGGGATACACGGACCCGCAAGAAGAAGAATACTCTTCTGCGTATCTGGGAGTGGGTTCGGGCTCGCGCCCCCATCACTCTCGAGTTCGACAATGACCTGGTGAAGAGAATCTCCGGTGAAGAGGACTTCTCCAATCAGTTTGATGTCACCAAGGTGGACACCACGGCGAAACTTCCGCCCTTCTTCCGAGAGAATGATGTTTTCATGGTCCACGTAGGTGACGGCAAGCACCGGTTCGTTCGCCCCATCCAGAAGGGGTATTTTCCCCTCCCTATGGATGTAGGCGCACCCAAAGATTGGCCGTACAAGCCTGGTATTCTGAACGGCAGAGATGAGAGTGAAGCCGGAGTGCTATCTCTGGCCTTTAATAACCAGGTCATCCAGGATTTCCTCTTCGACAATCCACGCGAGCCAGTGATGATTCACCTGCCCAGGAGGACTAGGGTGGGCACGAAGGGTAACACTTTCGATTACCGCATCGGCGATACGATGGTCCATGCAAAGAACCTCCAGATCGAGATGGACTTCCTCCTCCAGAGCTTTCCGCGCAAGAAGGACCTAGGTATTGTCGGTGTGGCTGAGGCAAAGCGTGTAAAGAAACCATCCGACATGCCGGACTTCGCAATTACCCAACTCTTCCTCCCTTTCCGCCGCCTTCTGGATCTCGTCCCCGACAGAAGTCCAGAGAACGTGAAGTGTGCCTTCGTCCTTGGTTACAAGGATGAAGAGGGCAACGAGCGCATCCGCCTCTTCGAGTTCAAGTTCACGGACCAGACACGACTGGACTCCATCGAGCCAGTCAAGGATGAAAGGGGGCGGGCAAAAGCTCGGGAGTACATCCTTCGGAAAACATGACCGCCATCGCGCACCAAAGTACTCAGTCTCCGCTCAAGTTAAGAGGGAAGACCAAGTCGCCGCGTTCTAAGAAGAAGTATGCCATGATTCCCACGGACCTGTTGAACCATCTCTACCATGGCCCCATAGAGGAAGTCCTCAAGCGCCTGCCTGATGAGTCGGTGGACACAATCTTTGCGGATCCCGACTACAACGTGGGTATTATCTATGAGGGCAAAAAATACACCACGAAGTTCAATGACTACATCGAGTCCACGGTGGCATGGGCCAAAGAGTGCCACCGAGTCCTGAAACCCACCGGGAACTTCTTCATCATCAACTACCCTAGGAACAACGCCTACCTTCGGGTGCGGTACTTGGACGAAGCCTTCTACGACATCCATGACTACGCGTGGGTGTACAAGACCAACATCGGGCAGGGGCCAAGGCACTTCACCACCGCCCACCGGAGTATCCTTCACTGCGTCAAGAGCCCCGACAACCACTTCTTCAAAGAAGCGGTGGCCGTCCCCTACCAGAACCCTGCCGACAAGCGCATCCGAAAGCTGATAGAGGAGGGGTCTCCTGGTCGAATGCCATACTCCTGGATCGAGGCTGAACCTACACCGCCCTCGGATACCGACAGATCATGGTTCGAGTTCAACCTGGTCAAGAATGTGGGTAGGTCGAAGAGCTTTCACTCCTGTCAGATTCCCGAGGCGTTATCCGAACTGTTGTTCAAGGCGACCTGTAAGAAGGGGGACACTGTGTTGGTCCTCTTCGGAGGAGCGGGATCTGAGCTGGTGGTCTGTCAGAGATTGAAATTGAATTGGGTAAGTGCCGAGCTGGTCCCCCAGTATCAGCAGCTCATTGCGGAGAGGCTCAAGCACGGCGGTGATGTCCCGACAGAGAGCCGGATGCTCACTGCCATTAAGGCCCGTCAGAGCAACCTGAGGGGGCAGACCAAGTTGCTGGGTGATCACCAACATGAACAGCTCGCAAGTCCTTAAACAATGACTACAACGGAATGGGACATCAACACTAGCATCGATCCAAGATTCTGGGAGGAGATCGGGAATACACAGTTGGACTTTCCAGCGGCAATATGCGAACTTATAGACAACGCTATTTCGGCTGCAGTTCAATCACCAAGGGTTGAATGCCATTTCAACATCATGGTCAAGTTGATTCGAACGAAGAAGGATCCAGACATCTTAGAGATTGTGGTCGCTGACGATGGTGCAGGGATTGATAGGACCACTATAGTTGATTCCGTGTTTTCTCTAGGTGCAAAGAGTAACACAACCGGACTGTGCTACCCGAGACTTCGTGAACATGGTTTCGGGCTAAAGCACGCGATAGCTTGGTTTGTCCGAGAACTGCCAAAAAAAGATTTTACAATGGTAACGGCCTGTCGGCCAGCGTCCTCCAGCCTAGTTGAATACTACCGCTATAGCGGCCCCCTCCAACAAGCAATGAAGCTGAGGCAGGCATCCAAGCTGGACTGGATAGCACTCGCATCCCCAGTTGTAAGAGCCAAGGGGGGCCAACGGGAAACGGGAACCAGAATGGGGTTGTCGACCAAGTTTGATTACGCTCGCTCGGGTTGGGAAGGCAGAAATGCACAAATTCTGCGGGACGCGATTCCGGACGTTCGTGCTTTGGCAAGTTACTTGTCTGAAGAATTTGGTGTTCGCTATCGTAACTTCTTGGATGGAAAATCCGGAAGAGTCATCCGCCTTTCTATCGCCGACGAAACTTGCGGGGACTCGGTCACTCGCCCCAAGACAGTCTCCATAGATTCCATGGATATCCCTTATCTTTGTTCTCAAGTTGCATTCAACAACAAGCCCATAGGAAGTCTCAAGGTGTCCTATCGCCGGGGAATCTCGAATCCAGACATGGTCTCTCCCCCATCGGCCGGTAAGTCGAACGGATTCAAGATTCACTACAATCACAGCATTCGCGGTCAAGGATTGGATATTTCCGTAAATGGTCGTATCATCGAGACCCCATTCTATCCTTGGCCAGATAAACCAAACAACAGGACTAACGGGCTTGTCGGTGAAGTCGACATAGAAGGAGATGCAAAGACCTTTCTAACGAAAGATGGATTGAATTGGTCTACGAGCGTGTTACAAGATGTAAAGGATGCTCTTCTGAAGGCCGATTTGCGTCGTGGCCTCAAAGGTGGAAAGACGTCGTTAGAGGACCTTGCCTACAGCCTTGCATGTGGCATTCCAAAATCCGCGAGGTCAGGAATGGGACCAGAACTCAAGAGGTTTCTCGAGAGCGATAGGACGTATGGCTCTCCTGCCCATCTTCTTTCATCACCTACCAAGGGCTCATTTAAGAAGCCAGTTCATTTTACACACCTCAACGAATCCCAGAGAACGGCATTCCTCAAGACAAGTGTCGAGAGTGCATTGAGTATCAAAGTGAGTTCCAAAGATACTTGGGGTGTGGCGGGCGTTCCCGTCCTTCCAGCAGACTTTGTTTTTGATTATGGTGGGAAGACTATCGTGTTTGAGTGCAAAGACCGGTATGCCATCCATGAGGATATCTACCAAGTTCGACGCTATTGGGACGGTCTCACGGCCAGAGGGACTCCGCCCTCGGTCGGTGTGATAGTATCAGACAAGACACGCCCGGAGGTTGCGGCTTTGGCGGACTACATTGAGAAGGCCAAGCTGACCGACGAGAAAGGGAACCTCATCAAGATTCGATTACTAACGTGGGGTCAGTTCAAGGTTCCAAGTCGGATCAAGAGTGGAACCTCTATGCCCAGCCCGAACACCAAAAAGACTCAGAAGGTCATGATCAAACTGCTATCGGGCATACCCCCTTAGTTGTCATCTTGAAAACGGTAACCCTTCACGGTATAGCTTGGCGATAGCTTGCGGTGACCGGCCTCTTGTTCCAAGAAGTACTGAGCTCAGCAGGGGGTAGGACCGCACTGGCTTCACGGAGAAGACCGGAAGGAGAGAGATGTTCGTCACAAGGAGGCTCCTGGTGTAAAGGCTATTGTTTAAATCGGGTCCCTTGTTAGAGGGTGGGCCCTTCGGGGGATGATGGACCTTTGATAGAGCGCGGGGTTGACAATGCGCGGACACGGGCCTTCCACCCCACAGCTGAGCAAGTCCCTGCCGGAAGCCCCACCCGGCCAGCGATGGCCTTC
>JAJZIG010000129.1 GCA_021851265.1 archaeon
AGATCCCTCTCAGCCACATCCGTTCTATCGCGTGCCTCACGCGCCTGTGCTCCCAGTTGATCTTTAACTTCACACCCGCATCAGTAATACGTGTATTATTAAGGATTACCAAACAGCGAAGCCCACGACCTTCAATCGTGGGAGGATGTCACATGGGAGCCTTCAAGGCATCATGAATGAACTTATGCTCTCGGACGACGACTTGGCCGCTGCGTCAAGGATTCCCACATGAAAGACGACAAGGCTTAAGCCCCACTTTCTATCCATTGACGCATCGGTGGGAGCACGAGCATCGTGGAGCTTGACAGCAAGGGAAGGATCACCCTGCCCAAGGGAATCCGAGATGCGGCCGGGATAGGGGGGAGGGTCCTTGCCGTGAACGCAGGCGACCACCTCAAGATCATCCCGCTGCCGTCGAACCCAGTCGAGTCTCTCGACGGGGTCCTTGACCTGAAGAAGCCGTTCAGGGAGTTGAGGAAGGAAGCCGAGGACCTGGCCGTGAAGAGAGCGAAGGAGCGTCTCTCCTAGGATTGGCTCTCCTCGAGAACGACCCGCTCTTCACGCTCAAGCCGGTACGGTTCAAAGTAAAGGTCAGGGCCGACGAGATAGATTCTTTCCTCTACAGGGCGAAGTGACCGCCTGCTAGTCTTCGTCGATTCGTCCGCCTTCAAGGCGAACTACGACAGCGGCGACGACTTCCACGCGCGCAAGCGAGCTGATGCTCAAGATCGCGGCGAGGGAAACGGACGTCACAGGCTTCGTGACCACCGACTACGTCCTCGACGAAGCGGTCACGCTGACTCGGTTCGCCCACAGCCATGCCAAGGCCGTCGAGCTGGAAGAGGCGACCACCGCCTCACGATTCGTGAAGGTCGTGTTCTGCGACGAGGGGCTCTTTTCCGAGGGGGTGCGGACGTTCAAGGAGCATCCCGACAAGGAGTGGAGCCTGACGGACTGCG
Organism: archaeon; assembly: GCA_021851265.1. Lineage (GTDB taxonomy): Archaea > Thermoproteota > Nitrososphaeria > Nitrososphaerales > Gagatemarchaeaceae > UBA183. The sequence continues at coordinate 960 of JAJZIG010000129.1, forward strand.
TATCGTTCGCGACGATGAAGAGGCACGACATCAGGACGGCCTTCACGTTCGACGGGCACTTCAAGCAGGCCGGGTTCGCGACGGTCCCCTAGGCGGTTCCCCGCACCCTCAGGCGCTGCGCGAACCGGTCCGGGGCGCATTGGCGAAGACGTCCCTTCGTCCCTCGCTCGTCCCGTTCCTAGAGATCTGTACCATCTCGTGCGCAGCCAAGCCCGAGTCGATGGCCAGGTCCGACCCTCTGGCTCGGGCAGCTTCAGGCATGGCGCGCGCGAAACTGTGCTCCGTCTTATTCCCACATCTCGTGCGCTCTTTTCTCCGCTGATACGCGTAAATCCGCCTCGCCTGGGGCCACCCGAAGGGGGCCCCTCCTGTGGCGCTGAGACATACAACCGACGCGAACACTGACCTGCGAGCGTCGAGCGTTCTGGATTGCCAGAGCCTCTGCTACAAGTTCCCGAACTCCAAGACGATATTCGCCGACGTGAGCCTGCACACAAGGAAGGACGAGTTCGTCGCGGTGGTGGGACCGACTGGGACCGGCAAGTCGACGCTGCTCAGGGTCATCGCCCATCTGATACCGCCCACATCCGGGCGGGTCCTTCTCGACGGGGTCGAGGTGTGCCGCCCGTCCTCCAGGGTCTCGCTCGTCCACCAGTCGATAGCGACCTTCCCTTGGATGACGGCGCTCGAGAACGTGAAGCTCGTCCTCTCAGGGAGCCGAATGGCCGAGGAGGAGGCGGCGCGGCTTTCGGAGAAGATGCTCTCCCTCGTCGGGCTCGGGGGGGCGGAGAGCCTCTATCCGAAGGAGATGAGCGGAGGGATGCGCCAACGCGTCGCGATAGCGCGAGCACTCGCCGCCTCCCCCGAGGTCCTTCTCCTCGACGAGCCTTTCGTGCACCTGGACGAGCTGACAGCGAACGAGATAAGGAAGGAGGTGTACGACCTTGTCTTCAACCCCGAGACGACGCTGAAATCGGCCGTGCTCGTGTCGCACAACCTCCACGAGGTGGTCCAGCTTGCCGACAGGGTCTACATAATGAACGGCTCGCCTGCCAGGATAACGGACGTGGTCAAGATAGACCTGCCCAGGCCCAGGGACGACCACCACCCGCGGTTCCACGACTTCGTGGACGTCCTGTACAGGGGCCTGGACATCAGGTCGATAAGGTAGCGAGGGCCGCATGGACCTGATTGCGCCGCTCGCGACGCTGGCCACGCTCGGGAGGATATTCGCGCTCATAGGCCTGTCAATAGTCACCGGCTGGCTGCTCGCATACGCGTCGATAAGGAACAGGAGGTTCGAGGCCGCTTACATCCCTCTCGTGAACGTCTTCGAATCCATCCCTGTGATAGGCTTCCTCCCTCTCGTCCTCGTCGCCTTCGTCCTGGCCCTGCCACCCCCCTTCGGCGTGGAGTTCGCCGTGGACTTCCTTGTGTTCGACGCCGTCGCCTGGAACATCTGGATCGGGACATACCAGGCGTTCAAGACCGTCCCGGAGCACCTCGTCGAGGTCTCCGACAACTACGGCTTCGGGTTCTTCAAGAGGATGAAGGAGCTCTACATCCCGCACTCGATACCGCGGATAACGTCCAACATATTCTCGAGCTTCGCTGACGCCTTCTTCTACATCTCAGTCAGCGAGGTGTTCACGGCCGGGGCGGCCACAGCGAAGGTCTGCCCCGGCGGGACGTGCGCTACGTTCGGCATCGGGACCCTGATAACAGAGTACCTGAGCACCGGGAACTTCCTCGGCGTCTACTACTCGCTCGCCTCCATAGCTGTCGCCGTTGTTGCAGTCACCTTCGCCCTGTCGAGGCTCAGCAGGTGGGCGGTGGCCAAGTACGGCGTGGACACCCCCGGGGCGATAAGGAGGTACGCGGGGAGGTGGCGCGGCATGGTCCCGAGCCCGTGGCGTGCAGTCAGGGCTCAGATGAGGAACGTCTCGAGGGTGGCGGCAAGGCCCAGGCAGGCAGACCTCGCGGGCGAAGGGAGCAGGCGGACCGGCGCGTTGAAGTACGGGGCGTACGCGTTCGTCGTCCTCATACTCGCTTACTTGGCATACTCCGCGTTCCGCGCGGCCACCTCCGTGTCGGCGTCGACGTGGTACGGCTTCCTTCGGGAGACGCCGAAACTTCTCGAGTACGTGGGCGCGGACTACCTGAGGGTGACCGTGATCGCCCTCGCGTCGCTCGGCCTCGCGGTCTTCGCAGGGTACTTCCTCGCGACGCACCGCCGCACGGGGGACGCAGTCCTCCCCCTGGTTCAGGTATTCGCCGCCTTCCCCGCGCCCGCGTACTTCCCGCTCGTCTTCATAGTCACCCTGCCGTTCCTGGAGCACGCGCTCCCCTTCTTCTACTCTGAAGTGTACATACTCGTCCTGGGTTTCCTGAGCTGCTTCTACTACGTGTTCTTCGATTTCTGGATCGGCGTCCAGGCGATACCTTCCGAGTTCGACGAGGTGACGAGGAACCACGAGATCCCTTTCATGACAAGGATGCGGCGGGTGGTCTTCCCTTCGACGATGCCTTACCTCATCACAGGCCTCTCCAGCACGATCAACAGCGCGTGGGCGGGGATAGCCATCGGCGAGTTCTGGCCCAACATAGCCCCTACGGTCGCGCCGAAAGGCCTTCAGGTCCCGTTCGGGATGATGTACTACATATCGTCCAACATGGCCGACGGGCAGATAGCCGCGGCAGCCTACGTCTCCGTCATATTTGCTGTGATCGTAGCTGTCTACGGCGTCGCGTTCACGAGGAACCTGATGGACCTCGCGCGCAGGAAGTACGTGATAGAGGAAGGCATTTTCGCGGCCTAGGCCGGTTGACAAGAGCGGGAGGCGGCTTGTGGCCGCCACCACCGTAGCAGCTCCCGGGCAGGGTTGCACAAACAGGGACCGACTCCGATTCGAGGTCGTTCAGGCTCGAGGGGCCCGCGACCGTATGAGCCTCGGCTCGAAGGGCTTCCTGAACGACATGTCGGACAACCCCCTCCGATGCGCCGACGCCTGGACCTGCCGTCCCCATAGCGCGGCCCGCCCCCTGGGCCGCGGCGGGGCCAGGGGGAGCTCGGTCGAGCTGAAGAAGCGCATGCAGAAGGGAGAACTCTGATATTCATCGACCCTTCGTTCGTCATAGCGCTCGCCGACGCCGTCTCGGTGAGGGTGATGCAGGACAACAAGGTGCGGGGGATAGCGTCCTTCGACTCGGACTTCGACGGCGTGGAAGGCGTGACAAGGCTGCGGTGACGGAAGACTCTATGCGTCCCTCGCTCGTCCCGTTCCTAGGAGGTCGTACTGTCTCGTGCGGCTTCCCCGCGGGTCGCCGCTCCGACGGCCTGGGCTTTCGGCCCCTGCGCGGTCGTCGAGGTTGAGGGTCCGCTTCATGGGGTGAAACGCTTGAGCCGACGCCCGTCCC
>JAJZIG010000130.1 GCA_021851265.1 archaeon
TATCCCGACGGTGTTCACCCCCGACGTGATGAATATGTTGACGAACATCCCGGTGACCAGCAGCATGAAGTACATGACGAAGTTGGCGTAGCTCAGCCTCAGGGTCAGCTTGAGCCCTCGGAGCCCAAGGCTGCCAATCTCCTCCCCCTGCAGCAGCGCCGCGGACCGGGCGGGCTCCAACTCAGCTGTCACTGCTCCTCAGAGGCATCGAGACGGCCGGCTGGCTGATTGCCAAGGACTTCAGGCGGACGTCCTCCCTGACGATGAAGATCCTGCTCAGCAGCGTCAGGAACACTGCCACGCCGAAGACCGACACCATCGTGAGCGAGGCGAGGCTCCCGGAGAATGCGATGGATATCGAGGAGGTCATGTAGTAGATGTAGAGCGGGCCCATGAAGAAGCCGATGGTCCTGACACAGATGGCCCCGATGTGGAGCCGTGTGACGTCCTTCAGCTTGATCCCCCTCGACAGGTAGATCACCGGGATGCTCATGCTGGTGCTGAGTATGGCCATCAGGACGTGGGTGAAGAGGTCCGGCGCCATGAGCACCTCGGTCACTATGGATGGAGCCGTCGCTTGCAGGCTCTGTGGGACCGCGTAGTAGTAGTTGGTGAACATCCCTGCGGCGAAGGTCCCCCAGTAGTAGGCGTACTGCACGTAGAGGAGGAAGAAGAGGCGGTGGAGGGTGTCGCGCGTCTTCTCGCTGTCCGTGTTCCCGTCCCTCCCGCGGAGGGTCCTCGCGTTGCGGAGCGCGAAGGCGATGGTGACCACTATGAGCACGGCCCCCGTCCCGTAGACCAGCAGGGCGGATTGGATGCCCAGGCCCAGGAATATGAAGCCGGTGAAGCCGAATATGACCAGCATCATCCAGGCGTCGACGCTGATCGGACCTGTCCTAACCAACTATGCGACTGCCACCCGAGTTCGTGCGTAGATAAATTACCGTGCAAATAAATTTCAGACCTAACGGATTAGGTCGGCGGCTCTTCCGCGGCCCAAAATTTGGGCGATAGGAGGCGCGCCCCTGAGGAAAGAAGCCACAGGACGCGTCCGCCGGCTGTGCCCGGCCCGCGCCTAGGCGGCGAGCTTCTCCATGGCCGCCTTCAGCTCCTTCTCCACCTTCTCGGCCTGGTCCAGCTCCGAGGCCCGGGGCCACACCCTGCGGGCGTAGTCGGCCATGGGCATCCCCCTCTGGAGCTCGGACGCCAGGACCTTCACGTCCGAGTCGGCCTGGGCCCTCAGCATCATCACCTCTATCAGCCGCTTGTTCGCCCTGGCGCGCACCTCCCTCGCCTTTTCGAGGGCCTGGCGGTACTCCATGGATGTGGTCCCGAGGCGCCGCCCCTTCTCCAGCTCGAGCTCGGACCTGGCCACGTCGGCCAGGAGCCCGGCGTCCACGCCGAGGCCTTTCACGTCGATCCTCGGCTTCATGGCCTGGAGGAGCTCCTCGGCGCTCTCCACTATCATGAACTTCCCCCCGGTCTTCGCCGCGACCTTCTCCAGGGTCCCCCTGTTGACCTTGCTCCCGATGGCTATGACGTCGATTATCGCCTTCAGGGCGACCTCGTCGCTGACCACCTTCTCGGGCTTGGGGCCGACGTTGGACTTCTCGTCGGTTATCATCACCAGCTTCTTGATCCTCCTGAGGGGCCCGTCGTCGGCGGCGTACAGCTGGCGGAGCCCCTCCTCGATGGCCATCCCCGTGGGGGTGGCGCCCCCGACCTTGATGGCCGAGAGGGCCGCCTGCGTCTGGGCCTTGGCCATGGACTCTATGGGGCCGACGGGGATCGCTACTTTCATCATCTCCTCCCCGCCCCTGAGGAACATCCCACCCGCCTTCGTGGGGGCCTGGAACGTCATCACCCCCAGCCTGCTCCCGAAGGGGAGCTGGCCCCCGTCGAGGAGGCCGGCTATGGTGCTAGCGACCAGGCCGATCTTGACGAAGCTCGTCCCGCGGGGGGGCTTGTGGGCGTCGGCCATGCTGGAGGAGGCGTCGACGGCGTAGAGGATGTCCCACACGGCCCCTTTCAGCGAGCCGGCCCCAGTTAACTCTTCGTCCGTGCGCGGCCACCGCCCGGCTTCTGGCTGGCGTCCGTCGGCCGAGCGGAGCCCTGCCATGGACGGCAGCCCAGGAGAGGCGCGCCGCTCGAGTGAGGCCGGAGGCGGATAACCGTAATACGGTATACCGTATGGGTTAAATAGAGAAGAGGGGGTTTCGGCACGATGCCGAAGTCGAAGGTCACTGCCAAGTATCAGGTCACCATCCCCAAGGACGTCAGGGATGAAACCGGCGTCGAAGCCGGCGAGCTGCTCACCATAGAGGCCGTTTCCAAGGCGGAGATCCGCATCCGCCGGTTCCCGAAGGTCGCCGACCCCCTGAGCGTGCTGGTCGGCTCCCGAAGCTCTCGGAGGGGCGTCCCCATCGAAGAGCTCGAAGAGAAGGCAGAGGGCAGGTAGCTTGCGTCGCGTTTTTCTTGACAGCAACGTCTTCTTCTACGCCAAGGCCATGGACAGGGTCTATGGGCGCCCCTGCGCCGAGGTCCTGAAGAGCGTGGCGTCCGGCGAAACCAAGGGGTCGATCTCTGCCCTGGTCCCCCTCGAGGTGGCCAACGCGATGAGGAAGTTCGGCCTGGGGCGCCGGGTCCGCGACGAGGTGAAGGCGATGTTCTCGCTTGGGCTGGAGGTGCATCCGCTGGAGGCCTCCGACTCGCTGGAGGCTGCTGACGTCGCAGGCGAGACCGGCGCCAGCCCCTACGACTGCGCCCACGCCGTGGTCATGAGGAGGTACGGGATCAAGGACATAGTCTCGGCCGACAGGGACTTCGAAAGGTTCGGGTGGGTCGAGCGCGTCGACCCGAAGGCCTTCCGGGCCTAGCGTCTGCGCGGCCGACCCGACCTCGGGGCCTCCGACAGGGGGGACGCCCGCTCCGAGCTGGAGCCGATTTCTGGTACCCATCCGACGTCGCCCGTCCCTGCCTGCGAGGGCCCAGGCTGCCCGTTCTTAGAGGAAAAGATTCCCTGTTTGGTTATGCATATTACGATTTCGAGTTGAATTGTCCAACAGTTAAATATCTTACACAAAACGGCCTCTCAGAAGACGATTCCGGTTGATTACTTCATCACTCGTTGTTGACACGAGCCTCCAAGTGTGCACAGTGTGCACGATGTGCACATGTATGGTAGCTGCCTGCTTTGACGCGGGTCGGGAAGGCCCGACCCAGCCGGGAGGGTCGGCCGCCTTCGCCCCATGGGGCGGGGAGTCCCAGACGCGCACTGTAGCCGGGTACGGCTGGGGCGGCTCCTGATGCCATCGAGGAAGGTCCGCGCAGGGGTCTCCTTCGACGACCAGACGGTGGACGCACTGGACGCGCACGCCAGGAACCTCGAGTCGCTCCACGTCGACAGGAGCGAGATAGTCAACGCGATCCTGGACGACTTCTTCGAAGGGAACGGGACCACCGAGTCGGTGTGGGGGGTGGTCAGCAAGAGGAGGATCAGGCTCAGGCGATGAACGTCGGAAGCTCGTCGCGCATGGGGCTCCGGGCGGTGTCGATGCTCGTCGCCCTGGCGGTCGTCTCCTCCCTGCTGTCTGCGGTCCCTGCCGCGGTCGCAGCCACCCCTTCAGGAGACTGCGGGAGCGGGACGTTCCCGTCTAACTGCCCTGCCGCCGTGTACAGTACAGTAGGTTCCTCGCCGATAAGTACCACCGGCCTCTCCACGACCAATTCCGGCGACCTGGTCATCGCCATCGTCGTCGCACAATCTGGCGACACGATAGGGACTCCTACCGTTGGTTCGACCACGATGACCGGCCCGGTGTGCGCTTACGCTCCTTCGAGCGGCCAAGTGGAAATCTGGTACCTGTACGAGGCGTCCTCGATATCGAGCCAAATTGTCAGCGTGACGGTCACCGGCGGCAAGACGACGGACGGAATCGGTCTCATCGCGTTCGGGGTGAGCGGGGCCAGCAGCACGGCGGCCACCGACGGATCGTGCGGTACCGGGTCCAGCAGCACCAACTCCCTCCCGCCGCCATCGGTGACCCTATCCGGGCTGTCTTACAGCAACGACTTCATCATCGGCGGGGTCCTCGCGTCTGGGAAGAGCAGCGGGGTAAGCAGCATTGCAGCCACTTCGCCTACGACCCTCATAACTGACGCGACCGGCTCCAGCGGCGCCAAGGGCGGAAACGCAGCCGGATACCAGCTGGGGGGAGTCGGCCAGACTACTCAGACCGTCGCGTTCTCGATATCCGGTTCCGCAGCCAGCTGGGACGAAATCGCCGTGGCCCTGGAGGCTTCCTCGACTACTCCCATCCCATCCTTCCCTCAGGGAGCGATCCCGGTAATCGTCGCTACACTGGGGTGCT
>JAJZIG010000131.1 GCA_021851265.1 archaeon
TTTCCGCAGCACCTGCAGTATCTCCTGTTCACCACGTACTCCGTGGTGACGACCTTCGCAGGGACGATGTCTTCCACGACCCTCGTGTAGGAGTCCGTGGGCTTCTCCGAGAGCAGCCCGCCGCACCTGGGGCACGTCGACTGGTCGAGCACCACGGTCGCGTCTATCTTCGCAGGCCTCGCCCTGCTCGCGCCCTGGTGACCTTCCCTCCTCCCTGACTTCCTGTAACGCCTCCTCGGTGCGTCAGCCCTGGCGTCTATGCTCCTCGCCACCACGGCTGAGACCGTGGTCTTGAGGGACGCGAGCTCCTCCTTCAGCACCCTGTTCTCCTCCCTGAGCTTCACGTTCTCCTCCTCCAGCCTTCTGTAGGAGTCCTTGTAGCGCTGGAGCTCTCTTGCAAGGGACTCTTCAGCAGACATCGGTCATGATACAGGATTGGTCTGCCTTTATGCCCCCAGGTCAGGGAGGGCACACAAAAGGGGTTCAGAGGGCTTCAAAACGCTAACCTTGTACAATATTTCATCTTCGGCAAAAATGGGCCTCCAGCCCCCTCAGGCCCTTCGCCTGACCAGAGGGGTCCTACCTCGTCTCTCTATCAGAACTCGCTCGTCCGTCGCTTTGCTACTTACTCCATCCATCCTCTTCCGCTCCTCGCATTGTCACCCTTCAGGTCCGGGCCAACCCTGAGGTCTGGAGCGCCCGCTGGTCAGTCGCAAAGGGGTGGAAGGGGCGTGATTGTGTTCGGTGATAGAGTGGCACAAGGTGAGGATGTGGTGACGCCGCAGAATTAGTAGAGTCGTTGGTGAAGATGACATGACCCGTCTATGCTTCCAACGCAGAAACACGAGCCGATGCCCTCCAATCGTAGGCAACGGCAAGAAACCCAAAGCAAAATACGTTCCAGAGGATTTCAAAAGCGTTGGCCAGTAGGTTAGTATTTTGGGCAAAGGTATTCGCGGCAGGATTAAGAATATTTACAGTTACGGGAAAGCCTACTCCCATCCAAATTAACGTGAGTCCAACAAGGCTCGCTAACACGATGAGGGTTGCTTTATTCCGTCGAAAAAGGCGCAATGAGAGGGACAGTGTTACTATGGAGATCTGGATTATGCACAACAACCACCAGGTTTGATTTTCTAAGCTGGGTAGTACCAGATTGTATGCTAGAAAAAAAGCGTTGAACAAGGCCTCGTGTATCGAGTAAGCAATGAGAGGGAAAACGGCACATCTGATAGAATTCCCTTTAAATTTAGTTAATCCAATTAGGCCGGTGGCGAAGAGCATCAGAATTGCGCAGTCATGCCCTCCCAACCCCAACCCTAAAATTGATGGCCCGTCAAATCTGGCAAGGAGTCCTCCGCCGAGTATTCCGTAGGCAGCCAACAAGATAGCCGAAACATAAGATTCTAGAAGGAAGAGGCGAAGGAGTATTTCTCCCTCGGGTAGCCTTTCCTGTCCCGATATTACTCTCCCAACAGCGGGTGAACTCGCAAGTCCAAGACTCCATGTTACAGAGACAGACAATCCCATAGCCACGACCATGCTTCCGATTATCAGCCCGGGAAAGAACCAGTTAGGATAAGGTTGTAACCACGTTGCAACCCCAATACCCCCTGACACAACTTGGAGTGTCTTTGCTTTCACTTCGGCCTGCTCATGCCAGGCTAATGGATACACTGCAAGAAGGAAGATCAGCAAGGAACCAAGCGACAAAACAGGCAAAAATCGTAATTTCCGGTTTTGAGCCGCATAGTTCCCCCCACTCCGAATTTTTCGGATAGATGGAGTGAACCCGCTCCTCCTTCGCTCGGGCTTCGAAACCACGACTAAGACTTCCCAATCCCCAGAGCTTGGCGCTAGCGGAAAGTCCAGAACTTATTGAGCGTGAAATTGCTGACGGCAGCGCAGATGATGGCGAAGCCAAGCGCCCATGGTATGGGAACAAAATAGCGGGCGGCAAGGTATTCAGGAGCGCCGATCCGCAGGAACAAGAGGTTCCCGTAACTAGTAATCATCGCTCCCATAGCGCCCACTAGGGAGTACTTCACGAACTGGATAGTCAGTTTCATCATGATATGGCTCGCGCCTCCAGACGAGAGCCAAGCAGAATCGGCCTGACCACAATTCTACTGAATCCGGCGACCCCCAGCAAATTCTCAAGATGCATCCTAGTGAATACCATGTAGTGGACGGAGTTACAATGATCTAACGCGTACCTGTTTACGGAGTGAGCACCGACGCCGAAATGCCTCACCCATATCGGGATGTAAAACGGGATGAATGCGGCGTTGTCGGTTATCAGGGTCAGTCTGCCGCCCCTCTCAAGAACCAGTCTGCATAGACGGAGAAAACGTCCAGGATCTGGCAAGTGTTCGAGGAGGTTCTTGGTCTGTAATTCTGCGACCGTATTCCTTCCCCTTTTCATCGCCTCTAACCAGTCATAAACGTCCCACTGAGGTTCGCCCCTCTTGTCTATGCATGTCCAGCCTGAACACCGCTTAGGACACCCCAAATTCACCTTTAGCAAAGAGTTCGTCTCTCTTTCCCGGACAACCACTGGCGAACCTAACAAGGTTACATCTCCTCGCAGCGGGAGCTCTCGGAGCTCGGAAGCACGGACCTGGTTACCCTGGCATTCAGGAGAGCGGTCGTACCGAACAACAAGAGCATTGTGAAGAACAGATCGGCGTTGGTGAACCATGGGACAAGATTGTAGCTGACCTGGAGCTCAGTCACGTGCAGATTCCACTCCGGGTGGTCGAAGAAGAAGATTTCAATCCCTAGAGGAAGGAATGTGAGCGAGCAAATCTGTAGAGTGTGGAGGATTGCCCCCCTAATGCCTTGTCTGCGAAACGCCAGTAGTGACAACGAAATCATCAAGGTAGCGAGCAGTGAAGATGCCGCATCGTAAAACGCCTGGATGTCTCCGTTGAAAGGAAGAGAGAGGTTTACGGTGATGTATACATAGAGCGCCCAGTATTGAATGGGAAACCGGCTCAAGACATGCGAAGTGCCCAAGAACAGGATGTTAAGTAGGAATGCAGGAACGAACCAAGCGGCCCGGTGGAATTCCAACCTAAACGACAAAGTTCCCTCCTTTACTTTGTTTCGACCTGACAATCTTCAGCAAAATCCCACCAAAAAGGACTATAACGGATGATATCAGGACGAAGCAGTTGGTAACGTACTCCCCCAGGGGGGCTCTCCCCACGAAATTAGTTGCTGGGGCATAGAAATACGATGGAATGAAGCAATATACTCCTATCTCGAAGCAAACCAGGACAGCAGGTCCAATGAGGGTTAACGAGTCCAAGATTGAATCGATAAGCCCTCGTTCCCTTATTCTCACCGCCGAAAGCGAAAGAAGCAGCAAGCAGAATGCAGAAAACGCCCACAGCCCCTCGTCGAAGGGAGCGACTCTCAGGAGATCCACAGAGACAAAATATACTGGAATGAGAAAGTCAGTCCCCAATGACTGAATGGGCTTGTCTGGCGAGAACACAAAATAGTTGCCGAAGACGAGGCTGAGGAATACGCAGGCGCTCAAAGAGAGAATCCCTGCGGCAAGATAATCGAACCAGGAGACGGACCGAATCCCGCTGATATCTCGACTCAACAGACGCTCACCAGATGTTGCAAAAGGGGAAAGTGCGCTTCCACGCCGGAATTGCGTTCCAACATGGGAGCGCCTTGTTTATGCCTATGCGAATGTACCGGTGTATGTGGTACTCGAGCCGTCCGCCAAGACTACTGAGAGGGTGTATGATTCCCCTGCTGATGCGGCGGTAGAGGACGACGGGCAGGTGACTGTTCCAGAATTAGCCGTGCTGCCGGGGGAGATTGTCGTAGTTACAGTTAGTGCACATGAAGTGCCTCCGTATGACAAAGTTGCTGATGTTGCCGTAGTGGTGGAAGTGCCAGAATTGACGAAGTAAATGGTTCCTGTCGGCACGTTAGAGGTGGCGGCGAGGCTGAATGAGGTCTCAGTACTTATGGTCACGTCAGCTTTGTTGGCAGCACCGCCGAAAATGCCGAAGATGTACCCTAGTACCGCCGCGAAGGCGATCAAGGTGGCTGCGATGATGAGGACTGTTGCAATGATTGGCGAGATAGCTTTTCTTCGCTGTCCCGAGATTTTCATTGAACATCGGTTCCGGCCGAGAATATTAACACTTCAGGAGAGCGGCTATGGATGCCGAATCCATATCCCTCAAAAGTTCCACGTATCATGAGACCCAGCGTGCCTGGAGTGAGTTTTGAGCCCTTCGACAGGGAGCGCCGGTTCGTGTCGGCCCTGGACATCCGCTGGATACAGAGAGCCCTCTGGCCGCTTCTCGCGACGTTCGTGATCCTGAACTTCTC
>JAJZIG010000132.1 GCA_021851265.1 archaeon
GTGAGGCCGCTCACGGGCTATCGGCGTAAACCCTGGGGGCTCGGCGTGCATGCTCCGGCGCGTGGACAGGACCACAAGTGGGGAACGCACACCCTTCCCTCCAGCGAACGCCAAGGGAGCCCGAGGAATCACTCCTCACCTCGAGACCCCCCATACCAGTGGGGTACAAACTCCGGCGGTCGGGCCGACTCCGATACCTGGAAGGGATCCAGCCATTACGGGATAGCTACGCCTCGTGAGAAGGGCCATCGCTCAAACCTGTCCCAAGGTGGTGAGAGGGAAAGGGTTTTGTGTCCCCGAGTGTGAAGATATCCAAGGATTTATCACGATGAGACGAAACACGGGTACAAAGTACGATTGTGGTTTAGGGATCATACAACCCTTGAAAGTACTTACAGACGACTGATTGCTGTAGAGAACTACTTAAACTACCGCTAGCCGGCGAAGGCGATTCTTGAGGATTAGCGGGTCCCTTTTCGTATAATGCTACTTAAGGTCTTTCTTGCTTCTCTCACTACAGTCCAGGGATGGGTGAAATCAAAGGATGTGGGGCATCTGAGAGGGCTGTCAACCCCAGTTGTCCACTTCGGACTGTTGCTGAGTGTCAAGTCTCGCATTCGATTATTTTATAGTCTACGCAGCCGGAGTGAGTGACCGTGCGCATAGGCGTATTCACATATTCACTCGGGGACATTACCAGTGGTCAAGCCCGGTTCGCAAGGTCCCTTTCAGTTGGATTACAACGACAGGGAGCACAAGTTGAAGTTGTCAGCGTTTGGGCAAACCCAAGTGCAGTTGTCAACTTGAAAACGCAAGCATTAAACGTTACATCATTGAAGGTCGGGATTCCGTCAAGATCAAGACACGAATATGACCTAATGTTCCCAGAGAGGATGTTAAAGCAACTGGTTAAGGGAGCTGGAAGCTCAGTCTTGAGATGGGCTGATTGGATAGTTGTCCTATCGGATGAACTTGCTTCACTTGCGTGGATTCTCCCAAATGGGGGACCCCGCAAGGCGTTCATCTGTAACGGGGATTTTATGCTTCTATTCATGGACCAATCTTTCTATAGTGACAGAGCTTGGATAAAGACGGCGATGTCAAGCATTGCAGCCGCAAGGATACGTAGACACTCGCGAGATGTGTCAAAATACGACCTACTACTCGCGAATTCTGAATTTACTAGGAATTTCATGTCGTACATCTACGGGACTCACTTTCAAGGAGTTTGTTATCCCCCAGTAGATTTGGACTTGTTTAAGCCACGTGGACCTAAGACCGAGCCGCGATTTGCTCTAAGTGTTATGAGGAATAACCGCGAGCAAGGATTAGGGGTGTTGGAACAACTTGCGGATAAAGTTCCGGTCAAGATCATAGGAGGGGCAAGGGTTCGCGGAGCTGAGGCAGTTGGAAGGGTTAGCGACCAGGAACTGGCGGAACTTTATTCCCAGGCAACAATAGTCGTTGCCCCAGTTATCTCAGAATTTTTTGGGTACATCGTTGCCGAGTCGATGGCAGCTGGCACCCCCGTAATCGCCAGGAACATCTGCGGACCTGGAGAACTTGTCCGTAACTTGGAGAACGGCTGGTTAGCAAGAGATTCACAAGATTTGATCCGTTTAGCTAGTGGCTACGTTCGTTCAGGCTACCGAAGTGACATTTCACTAAGGTTAGTGGAGTCTGCTCAGCGGTTTGGACAGGATGTGATAGCCAAAGAGCTATTAACGCGACTAGAAGACGAGGGCACAAAGAGTGCGATTTTAGGGGACCCAAACCCACTTTCCGCACGCTGAGCCAGGCTTGAAACCGTATTTTCTGGGGGTATCCACTCCCCGCTACGACTGAAGGGTCCTGCTGTCTCTCCCTGTCAGGACCACCCGGCGGGTGGTCACCTCCGCGCCCTCGCCTCGCAGCCACCGTTCCAGCTTGCCTCGGTCCGGACGATGATCACTCCCCAGTAGAGCCGCACCTGGGGGACCTCATCCAGGACCCCCTTACGGTGATACTGGTACTTCCCGCCCCAGCTCGTGGTCCCCCCGCCGTAGAGCCGCTGGCGGAAGGACTGGTGGCGCCTCGGCAGGGAGCCCGATGGCAGATGGAAGACCAAAAGGACCCCCTCACCCATTATGATGCATATACATTACAATCCTAATGGCCCTTCTCGCCTTCGTTCCCCTTGCCCGAGAAGAGGCCGATCAACTCCGAGCGGCTAGGGGCCCTCCCCACCCTCAACCACTTCCTCGGGCGCCTTCACCTCCCACGACACTTCGCTCGCCCCCTCCCCACCACCGAAGCCGCCCTGCCCTTTGGCAAGGTCCTTGGCGTGTTCCTGCGGAACCTCATCCTCGACAGCGGGCCGGTCTACGGGACCGAGCGGTGGGTGATCCCCCTCTCCCCCTACCTGCTCGACCTCGCTCCCGAGGAGGTACGGCTCCTCAACGATGACCGCGGCGGGAGGGCGCCGGATGCCCTCTTCGACGCCGACCACGCCTCCCTCTTGAGCGCCGTGGTCGTTGAGGCCACTCGTGAGTTCCGATTGGACCTCTCGGAGCTCCACAACGACTCCACCAGCGTCACCTTCTCCGGAGCCTACCCTGACGCCCACGGGGGCCTCCAGCGGGGGAGGCTCACGGTGGCCATGAGCCGCTCCGCCCACACCGAGGAGCATCGGCCCGACGTCAAGCAACTCGTCTGGATCCTCACCGGGACCCCGGACTTCCTGTACGTGGCGGACTGCAAGCTCGCCACCAGCGCGGCGATGACCTACATCCACGAGCAGAAGGGGCGGGTCCTGACGGTGCTGCCCGAGACCAGGAAGGAGGAGGAGGCGTTCCGGGCCTGGCTCCAGGGCCACGCCCCCGCTTGGCAGAACGTGCCGCTCACGAGAGAGGAGAGGGCCCAGGGAGAGACCCTTCCCCAGAAGCGGCCCGTGGAGGCCCCGGAGCGGTCACGGGAGGGGTTCCCGATCGTCTGGGTCTGGAGCTACGAAAAGGAACGACGGGCCCAAGCGGCCCGGGGGAGACGTTGAACCAGTCGATCCGGCACTTGGAGGCGCTGGAGAAGCGACTCCAGAACCCCCGGTGCACGATCCGCACGAGGGAGGACGTGGTGGAGGCGGCGGAGAAGGCGCGGGGAAAGGCCGCCGCCCGGTGGGTGGACTACGAGATCCGCGAGGAGGAAGTGCCGCGCTTTCAGCAAGAAAGGCGAGGACGACCGGGGAAGAACACGAGATACCGTCGGCAGACGAAGGCCCGCTGGCTATCGACTGGCAGGAGAGGCGGGAGGGCATCGCCTACGACGCGAAGAGCGATGGGATGTTCCCGCTCATCACGAACGACGAGAAGATGACCGGGGAGAAGCTTCTGGCCTCGTTCAAGTACCAGCCGTACCTCGAGAAACGGTTCGAGCAGTTCAATACGGTCTACAAGGTCGCCCCGATCTACCTGAAGAAGGTCTCCCGAATCGAGGGACTGCTCTGCCTCTACTTCTTGGCGCTCCTGGTCCAGGCCCTGATTGAGCGGGAGCTACTGTGGGCGATGAAGCGGGAGGGGATCGTGAGCCTGCCGGTGTATCCCGAGGAGCGGGAGTGCCCGGCCCCGACCACGGTGAAGGTCCTGAAGCTCTTCTAGGACGTGCAGGTGCACCGAGCCTGGCAGGAAGGACGGCTGCTCTACACCGAGCAGCCGGAGCTGGACGAGCTCCAGCGGAAGATTGTCTGGCTCCTGGGGATGCCGGAGGCCAGCTACCGCGCCCAGAGGGGTAGGGGACGGCCCGGTGAAATTCATGTTCAGGCCGGATTGCATGTTCGGAAAGTAGGATATATACCCTGCCGCTCATTACTACTATAGCTAATAACTCTGTGGACTCCACTGTGAACCGAGACGTCAATACAACCGCAAGCTCCGGGGAGGTTTACAGTGCTAAAGAGCCAGCAAGCAAGTATCTTGTACCGTTGCGTAGGATTAGCTCACATTAAGGATGAGTTAGAATGGACCACTTGAACCCTCGCAAAGGCTAATGTTCGGAGCTTCAGTTTGAACGAGAAAGGAGCATCCAGAACCAAACCTCAGCCGCATCAAGCTATGACTCGAGTCAGGATTTGGCTATCACGCACGGGCCGGTTTCTCGGTTTGGAGTCGCTTGTACTACTTCTGACAGGAGTCGCCGCAATCACTCTACTTCATCCCAGCGCTTTGCAACCCCAACCCCTTGTGTTCTCCGACCTAGTGATTCAGTACCCTCGCGGCTCGCTGGCATTTCAGTTGTCGAGCTCGAATCCATGGTACAACACCATGGTCCATGTTTTGTACGTTACTCTTGGCACAGGATATGGCGGTGCTCTATATGT
>JAJZIG010000133.1 GCA_021851265.1 archaeon
TCGTTGAAGGCAGGAAAGATTTGGCTGGAATTGAAGTAGCCATAAGATCCGTCGAAGGAAGCAAGCTCGCGGAAGACGTGACCGCCGACAGCTCTGTGAGCTTCAACGTGGCTGCCAACCTGGTGGAGTCAGAGCGGAACCCCGAAAAGCTCACGCTGAAGTTCACCATCGAGCTGAACACGGAGCCCGACGTGGCGAAGATGACGATCGCAGGCACCGCCGTGCTGACAGGAGACGACAAGGAAATCGACACCCTCCTGACCCCCAAGGAAGGCGAGTCGGTCCCTCCTGTCTTCATGAAGATCTACCAGCGGGTGTATGCGGTGCTGTACCTCGTCAGCGGCTCGCTGAAGATCCCATATCCCAGCCCGGGGTTGCTGAAGGGGGTACGCCTAGTGTCGACCAGGGAGATGTCCCAGGTGGCCACCCCCCAGAGCCGTAACGTGATGGCCTAGGCTGCGTAGAGGGCCCTCGCTGAGACGAACACGGGCGGCTCCTGCTGGGACGGGATCACCGCCGGCTTCGTGAAGACGGCCTCGAGCTCGCTGAACCTCCTTAGGACGCCGTACCCCTCGTCCGTCAGCGAGACGAATATACCCGTGCCCTTGGATTCGCTCTTCAGGATCCCCTTCTGCTCGAGGAAGTCGAGCGCCTCCTTCAGGACCTTCCAGGCGAGGTTCGCCTTGTACATGATCCTGGTGCGCCTGATCTCCTGCTCTTCGGCCACCACCTTCATCACGTCAACGAACACTTCGATCTTCGACCTGCGGATCAACTTCATGGATACAGCTTGCCGCCGTATATATCCCCCCACCAACATTCGCCCCTCAGACGGATGCTGAAGTTCTGGTTTTCGGCAACCTTCGGGGCTATCCCGCCGTCAGTTCCTTCTTGATCTGCTCGAACTGCCTGTGGTAGTCCATGGCGACTTTGTCCCTGTCCTGCTCCTGGACCATGGTGGTCGCAGCGTACGACACCACTTCGAGGGCCTCGTGCTCGGTCCTGAGGTGCTCTATCAGCCCCGTCTTCCCGTCGACTTGGGACATGCACACCCTGCAGGTGTATATCACGTCCCTTGGCTCCTGCGGCATCACGGCCGATTGGCCTCGGTTCTTATTTAACGGTTTTATGGAGTTCAACCATGAAGCGAGACTCCATCTCCTTTGAAACGGTGCGTCGTCTGGGTTTGAAATCTATGTCAGACCGATGAGCGGAAAGGCGCGGCGAAGGGCCGACCCGACTCTAGAAACGGCTTCGGCGGCGCTAGTGCGCCAGGTGGACGTCCTTGACCAGCCATGGAGAAGGCGCGTCCAGCCCCTGGGTGGCAAGCGCGAGGTACAGCGCTTCGTAGTTGCTCCGGTAGATCTGGAGCGCGACGTCGCTGAGGACAGCCTCGCCTAGGTCCTCGAGGTTCTCGTCCTTGGCCAGCATGTCGACGCTGGCGGTAGCAAACCCCCCTATCTGCACCCTGTAAATCAGGGGGAATGTCTCGATGTCGATGGCGTACCTGAGCTTGATCTTGGCGCCGTCCCTGGACACGGTCTTGATGTCGGCCTGAAGGTCGAACGTGTACTTCGCCCCCTGGGGGGGCTTGATGGCCACGAGACTGGTCCTGAGCTTGGTCAGGTGGGCTTCGACCTGCAGCTTCTGCGATAGCAAGGCCAGGAAGTCCCCGCATGCGGGTCGATTAAAGGAGAATTGAACTTTTGGCGCCCGGGCACGGTGCTTTTAGGGAAAACGGCAATTTTTCTCCGTCGTTCGCGCAGCATGGCAGTTGGGGCAAGTTTAACCAGTTAAATGGGTGGGCCTAGAGGCCTGAGTTCCAGTTGGGTATGAACCTCGCGTCGCCCGGGATAGCCGAGGTCTCCTTCATCATCCTCGCGGCCCTGGTCTTCTACGCGGGGAGCAAGAGGTATGGGGCCTTCAGGACCGGGGTCTTCTTGGCGGGGGCGCTCCTCTGGACGGCGCTGCTGGAGAACTTCGCCGTGTTGAACGGCGGGTACACATACTACGCGTACTCCGGCCTGATCTACCCTGGCTATCCAGGATACCTCTTCTGGGTAGGGATGGTGCCCCTGTGGATCCTTCTTGGATGGTTCGTTTTTGCCATGGCGGCCTACGTGCTGTTCCACGACGTCCTGCTGAGCAAAAGGAGCACCGTGGTACAAGCTACAGCCGCTGGCCTCTTCGCACTGAACATCGACTTGATGATGGACCCGGCGGCCACCGGAAACAAGCTCTGGGTCTGGCTTGCGGGGTCGTTCCGCACCTTGGGGGTCCCCCTCTTCGACTTCATAGGGTGGTTCATCCTGATCTTCCTCTACTTCGTCATAGTGTCGACGACCCTCTTCGATACACGGCCGATGGCAGTCCTGGGGAGGGCGGAGGAGCGCCTCTTTGGGACGCTCGACGCCGCCAAACCGGGACCGGACCTCAGGCGGTTCTTCTTCAGGATAGTGGTCCTTGAGGTTCTCGTGATCGCTTTCCTGTACTACCTGTCGAACTTCCTCGACTTCATAGCCCGCTCGGTTTTGTGATGGACATGGCAGAAGGTCCGAGCGAGGTGAAAGACGGTAGAGGGGTAGGCCTCGTGGTGGCGAGCATATTCGGGGTGTTCTTGGTATTCGTCGTGCTCCAGCTGGTCGGGAACCCGGACAACCAGATAGGCTCGCTGTCGGTCAGCCTCCTGTACTCTGTCGTCGTGTATATCCCCGTGTTCGTCGTTTGTGCGATCGCGCTGATGAAGGCCCGCCGCTGACGGCCGCAGGAACTCAGCCCACTGAAGGCGGCTTTTCCCCGCCACGGGTGACTCTGAGCCCCGCCGTGTCCACTACGAAGTGGGTGGAGAACAAGCTCTTCATCAGGCTCACCGTCTGCTCTTCATGGGCGCCGAGAGTGAGAAGGAAGAGCGACGACACGTTCCCCCGGTTCAGGATGCCGCTCGCCTGTCTTACGAACTTGTACGCCTCTTGGACGCCGAGCGAGAGGACGAGGTCAGAGAGGCTGTCAAAGACTATCGCAAGCTTGGCCCCGGGGTTGATTGTGACGACCTTGTTCATCACGTCCAGGAGGATAGGGGGGTCCGCCGCGGGGACGAGCACCTCATCCGGGTTCTCGGTCTCCTTCGGGTAGCTGACGCTTGCCGAGAAGACGTACACCCTCACCCCGGGCCGCTTGGTGACCGCGCTGTAGACCGGGGACCCCTTGGAGGTGAAGACGAAGGCGCTGCTCCCCGCAGCGGTCGTCTCGGTGACGAAGTCCGAGACCGAGTCCTCGTAGTTGGTCATGGAGCTGGCCTCGAGCAGCATCAGCCTGCCCTCGAAACCGCCCTGGAGGCCCGCCCTCGATGAGAACCCTGTGGCTTTGGGGGCTGACATCGCAGCAGCCGAGGTGGTGGTGGCG
Organism: archaeon; assembly: GCA_021851265.1. Lineage (GTDB taxonomy): Archaea > Thermoproteota > Nitrososphaeria > Nitrososphaerales > Gagatemarchaeaceae > UBA183. The sequence continues at coordinate 3,403 of JAJZIG010000133.1, forward strand.
AAGAGCGTCGCGAAGGTGGTCGCCTGCCTGAAGATCCTCGCCGTGATGAGGAACACGCTCGCGCCGATGAGATACCCGATCGAGCTGGCGTCTATCCCGACGATGAGTAGGTAGCCGTTGAAGACCAGGAACTCGAGCCCGATTGCGCTCCAGCAGACAGGGAGGATGAGGAGCGCCCTCCTGACCCCCTTGTCCGACGTCCGCCTGCTCGAAAGGACGAGCTGCATCGACGGGTAGACGATGAATATGAGCAGGACGACGAAGAGCATGTCTACGTAGGTGGGGTCGAAGACGGTGTCGTAGAGGGTGACCCCTGCGATGTTGGTGATCTGCGCAGAGGTGAACGGCATCTCCAAGATGAGATACGCTTCGACGAAGGCGATGTACGCCATGAAGGCGGCGAACGCGAGCGTGTGCAGCTTCTTCTTCAGAAGGCCTCTGAGAGGAGAACCCCCGCCTGACGCTGACTCCCGGTAGAAGAACGAAGCCGCCACGAGGGTCAGCAGGACCACGTCCGCAAGGATGAACGTCGTCGCCCCGTCGGTGTAGATGCTGACGTAGGCCGGCGATGACAGGTAGTTCCTGAGGAACTCCAGCACGACCACCCCGAGGAAGAACACATGGACCAGGGTGAGGAAGTTGCGTGTGTTGCCGTATGTCCTCGCCTGCTGCCTGGAGACGAAATAGGCCGAGACCATGGTTATGGCCATGGTCGCGAGCTGAATCGCGGGCACCAGGTCCGGCGAGAACTCGAACGCCAACTGCTCAGGCCGACTCCACTAAACCCTTATTCTTGGGGCTTGCTGAAAAACGACCCATAGCTCCGCTAGCCATTTGGGAAAAAGAGGCGTGTACGGGGTTTGACCCCGTACGCATCCGTGGTTGC
>JAJZIG010000134.1 GCA_021851265.1 archaeon
TCCTGCTTGTGAGGAGGGCCCTGAGCAAGGCGAGGCACCCATACTTCACCTTCGTCGGGAACGAAGCAATCGACTACATCCAAGAGTCTCTTCATGAGAGGGTGAAGCAGGGCGAGAAGCTTACTCCCCAGAGCCCTCTTCTCGCGTTCGACCCCAGAGGAGTGAGGAAGAACAGCTTTCTGAGGACCACTCTTGTAACAAGGGACATCAAAGAGGCGATTGTCAAGGCGGGTTTCTCTTGGAGGCCTTACGTCCTACGAGCATACTGCGACACAGGGATGATTGTCGCCGAGTCGAAGGGCCACATCTCCCACCCGTATCTCCAGTTCCTCATGGGGCACAAAGGGGACATCGAGGCCAGGTACTCGACCAACAAAGGCAGGCTCCCGCCTACGATGATCGAGGAGATGCGCGACGCCTACAAGAAGTGCGAGCCCCTCCTATCCACGAAGGCAGAGTCGGCCAGCGAGGAGCAAATCAAGAAGACCATGAGGGAGCAGTTCCTCATCGTGGCCGGATTCAAGAAAGAGGAGGTCGAGAAGATGAACCTCGGAGGGATGACAGACGAGGAACTACAGAACGCCGTCAGGCATAGGCTGGTCGGGATGATGACGGGGAACGGCTCAAGGCAGAAGGTGGTCCCGGTGCAGGAGGTCAGGTCGTACATCGGCCAGGGGTACGAGTACGTTGCTTTGCTCCCGGACGGCGGGGCCATAGTCAAGGTCCCCTTCTGATGGATGGCTCGCCCGCACCAGCCGACGCCCTTCAGGCTCGGACTCCGCTCCGGGGCAAATTCACCCCCCGCGATGCCTACCGACGGCACCGCTCGCCTATCGCTCGCTTCGCTCCCCCCTCTTTGCCCCTCCGCTCGTCCTTCGCCTTCACCCCGCCTCGAAGCGGGGCCCTCGCTCACCCTGTTCGCTCGGGGGGTGTCGGCTGGTGCAGGCTCGCGAGGGAGGGGGGAATGATTTGGGCTCCGATTGGAAAATGGAGGAGAAAACAAGAGGCGTATCCTCTGAAGGAGGATTATACGCCGTCGTTTATGTCCACACGAAACGCTTGCAAATGACTGAATCATATCTCTGGAGGGAAGGTGTATACATCGCCTGTGTAGCACCTCGACTTCTCCGTGTGAAGAGGCCGAATTCAAGAGACTGCTATCGAAGCTAGACCAACAAAGGTCGCACTAATTCCCGAATCGACCAACTGCATAAGGGGAATCGGAAAGACGACGGTTGGACAGACTCCGAACCCGTGATAGATGCACGCACTAATGTAATCCGCGGCCAGCTGGCCGGCAAGCGCACCAAACGCTCCTCCGACAAACAGGCTCGGCGCGAGGGCGCTCATGTTCGAAATCTTTTGTTTGAGTCGAAGATTATACAAGACCACGAATAATAGCAAAGGCGAAACGATTACTGAAAGTAATCCAAAGACGCTTATTCCGAATACTGGGATGGTATCATTGGCGAGCGACCCGGGATAATTGACTAGCAGCGCCAACTGGACACCCTGGATTAGGTTGGCAATCGCAACGACAAGAGCAGTAACGAGGACGACGCCAGCAATTCTCGAACTTATCACCTTCGATTCAGAACGAATCGAATCCACTCCCAATGCAATTGCCCATGCAATATATATCTCTCACCCCAGCAATGTTCAGGCAAGACACCACGGATCGTGACCATTTGACTGCGAGCCGACTCTATGTCTTAGAATGGCATACGCTACAGTCTTAGAAAGTAGCGATTAGTATGCTGTAGATGTTGTCGTAGTATGACGAGCTGCTATAGAAGTTGCTAGTTCCAGTCTCATAGTAGCACGCAATGCTATCACAATAGGGTTCTGCGAATGCGTTAGTCCGAGTTCCCCCGCCCGCGTAAGCATTGCCTGCCCCTACGTTATAGATGTAGTAATACGAGGCACAGTTGTTGCAGGTGTACCTTCCACCGCCCCCGGCGTTAACAGCGTCGAAAAGAACGTTGGTATATTCGTAAGTGTTCGTGAAGCAATTGCTGTTGGTACAGTAGGTGTAGGTGTAATCCCATCCAGCGGCCACGGACGCGTCGGCGTGCCCGTTGAATGTGGCGGTCACTAATCCCGACAGACTGAATGCCTGCCCAAGCTCGATATTCGTTGTGCCACTCCACATTACGCCAGGCGCTGATGAAGCAGTTGTGTCGTAGTAGAGCACGGAGTGCACCGAAACCCCAATCCCCAAGGTGTATTTCGTCACGGTCGACATTTGCTGTGCGCTCCCGCTAAACTGCCCGAACGAGCAGTACTCGTAATTGGTATATGGGTCCGAGTATGTGACGCATTGGAACCCTGGGTAGGATGTCATTTCACTAAAGGGTGCATTCTTTGAGTTGGATATTGCTGCCACAGGTCCCACTGTGGGAAGGACAATAATCATGGCCACCACATACGCCGCAAGGAATGGCACAAACTTGGAACGAACCAATTAACCTGATACCTCTATCTGAAATGGGACGCTCACTCCGGCGTAGTCTATACCTCCAGGAACGCTTGGCTCGGGTTGATTCTGATAGAATTGAGCGATGAAGGGAATAGTTCCCTGACCTACGTTATGCAGGGTAATTACCACTGTCATAATCCCAGCGGGATTGTGGAGGACCATTCCCGCGGGATAGCTTGTGGTGACTTGAATGACGGATGGTGCTGATGAGTTCCCGGCGTCGCCTGAGAAGGCGGTGGGAACCTCTCCTCGTTCCATCAATCCAACGCCCACTTGTGACCATGCAGGGGCGACTGCAAAGAAGATGTTACCTGACACTGGCGAGTTCACTTCAAAAACGAGATGAATCACCGTGTTCGAATTTGCTCTGATTGTAGTTTGATTTAGGAGCACGGCCGAGTAGGCCACGCCGACGTAGGTAAGATTGGAGTACGAATATGTCGCATATGATGGGGCGTTGCTGCCGGAAGCAGGGCGCACTCCAAAGGCCAGTGCACCAAACAACACCAAAGAAAGCACAACCACGACAGCGAATGCCGTTGCTTTCCGTTGCGACATTTCTTGACCCGCCAAATTTAGAATATACATCAATATAAGTCTGCTGTTTGCCAGCGATTTCACAGCATCTCCGAATGGCTTTCGCAGATTGCCATTCTTCTGGTCAGAATGACACTTGCCGAATGGTGCCAAGAGTGTTGGAGCCGACGGTCGAACCAGATACGTGCTCATTCGAAGATACTGTTTCATGTTTGCCCCAAAGATGCTACTCACGCCGCGTTTGCTGATGGATTCGATGACCGACCTGAATAGGATTCGCTTAATTAATTAATTGCATCCCTTCCGGCCCACCTTGGAAATAGCCCAGAACAAGCTTTGTTTTCCGATTTCGTTCCAAATCAAGCTTAACTGCGATTATGTGGCTTCGCTCCACTGCCAGTCGCACGAAACCTATGCTTCAGCCAACTTCTTGAGAAGCTTCTGATCCTTCTTCAGATTCGCATCAGCCAAGGCTAGGAACTCCTCGTCTATCTCTTTCTGACTACGGGCCTGTACCTGCTTGGCCATACTACCTCTTAGTCCTCCGTCTGCTTAAATTCCTTCCTACCCAGCCTTCGGTGGACTGGGCGTCCGTCGCGCCCGAAGAGACAGACTTCAGCATGGAGAACGCGTTCTCCTCAGTAGGACTGAAATCCCAGCCATTGAGATTCAGAAACGTCTTGGTCACCTCGAAGGCGGTTCTCTTATTGCCGTCCAGAAAGGGGTGCAAGTTGACCAGATTGAAGAGCAGGTAACCTCCCTTGCGGGCAATAGCCTGCTCTTCGGGGAGACCTTCACCGATGTCCTGAGAGGTCTCCAGCACGTACGCCAAGTTCGACGCGCTCACAAACCCCTGTTCACCGCCCGATTGTCTGATAATCCCCTCGTGCAGTTGAATGACAGCGTCCTGGCTTGGGTACTCCACTGTTCTCCCGCTGTGCCATGTGCGGTGGACCTCTTAACATCGAATATTTCATAGCGTTTCTCCATCGCGTCTAAGTGTTTTATCTATTGAGACCGTCTCGAGTTGTCGCATTTCCTGGGCTCTTGGTGCTTCTTTCTTCTTTTTCCTTGCCTTGGGCTACGCTAAGCTCAAGATCGCGCGTAATTCAAGCAGCTTTGGCGTCTTTCTTATCGCGTTATGGCCTAGGTTCTTTATAACGGCCGGGCCCGTTTCGGGCTACCGGCGAATTGAGTCTCAGACAGCCGAAACGTCCGAAGAAGTTCAGCGAGAGGCT
>JAJZIG010000135.1 GCA_021851265.1 archaeon
AGGAACTCAAGGCTGCTACTGCCCTCACCCTAAACTTTCCCCTTCAACCGGACCCTCGCCCCGCTGGTCCGCCGTCCGGTCGACCCGGGACTCGATATAGGCCCAGGTTGAGAGTCTCCTTCGAAGATGTGGAGAACGCAATCCGCTGGGCTTACTCCACGGTCAACATCCTTCCAACTCCAGACCAGATTGAATCGATTGCATCCCCGTCACCGATTCTGATCAATGGGCAGGCCGGAACCGGGAAGACGAGCATGCTCGCCATTCGAGCGGGCTTTGCGTTCCAGTTTCACCGGCAAGCCAAGAGCGATGCGAAGCTTCTCTGTACAGCCTACAGCCGGCTCGTCGTGGATGTCCTGAAGCGGGACGTCACTGCCTTCACGCTATACAAGCTGCGGGAACCTGCTGGCCCGGAGCAGACTGGAATCTCCAAGTTCTCCACGTTCTCTTCCGTCTTGGCTGAGCAACTGGAGGACACGCAACGCTCGTTCTACTCTCATCGAGAGAAGAGGGTTGCGTTCGGGCGGTTCAACCGCGAGTTCTTCCAGCCTCGCAGGACACATGGAGTCTTCGGAACCGGCGTGAGCGCGGAGTTCGCGTGGTACGCTATTCGTTGTTTCTACAAGGGGTACCTTGAGGATGATGGTCCCCCCACGATTGACGACTTTGGATCCAACACCGGTCCCCGATCAATTCCAAGGAGATTAACCCGAGAGTTGTCTCCTGAAGCAATCCGAGCGTCAGAGGAAGTATTCAAACAGTACACGGCGTGGCTTCACGAGCAGACCCTGTTCGACGATATCGATCTTGCGCGTGCCGCGTGGAGGAGGGTCAGAGACCTTCCTCCTCGCAGCTACGATGAAATCTACCTCGACGAAGCGCAGGACTTGACACGAGTCGAATTCTTGGTTCTACGGGCGCTCTTAAAACCTGGCTCAGGCAACAAGACGGAACGGGCTCGTATCGTGCTCGCAGGAGACCCACAGCAGACCATCAACCCGACAGGATTCAACTGGCGTGACATCAAGGCGTTCTTCTGGAATGGGGAAGAGCTTAAGCAAACGAACCTTCGAACCAACTACCGAACACCCCAGCCGATTGTCGATTTGGCCAACGCAATCCAGCGACGTCGCCACCACTACGGAATGGAGGACTTGGTGGAACAGGAGGCCCAGACCCATGTGGGGTTGAAGCCCATCTGCTATCAGATCGAGTCACCCAAAGATGATGCTTCCGTTGAGGAGCTGCTAAGGAGCACCAGACCAAGTGCGGTGATTGTGTGGGCGGAGGACGACGATGAGATCGTCCAGCTCCTTAAGCATGACAAGCACATCAATAAGGTCGCTCGCGAAATTCTCGGTGACGCGCGAGTGGACAAGCTTGAATCCGGGATGGTCGAACCTCGCGACCTCGACACTCTGATGGCCAAGATGCGCATCCACAGTGTGAGTGAGGTTAAGGGACTCGAGTTCGAGTGCGTTGTACTCTACAAGCTCGGTTCCAATCCCTTGTTCGCCCAGTTCGCTCCCCAGACCGTGGCAGACCTGCCTGTCGAGCAAGACTTCGAGGCTCGAATTCCCGTCCTGTACCATCTGAACCGCCTGTATGTCGCAATCACACGGTCGAGCAGACACCTCTTCATCGTCGACAAGCCCGAGGCGGTGACTGGGGTATGGTCCCGCTTCCCAGAGATCGATCAGTCCCGCCTTCACCAGCTTCACAGCCTTCAGTCCGACCCAGCGCTCTCTTCTGCTGAACAACTTGATTGGACTACGACCGGGAAGCAGTACCTTCAGCGCTTCCAAGAGGAGAGGGTCGTTCGCTGGCTTGTCCACGCATTGACGTGTTTCGAAAGGGCGAGGGATGACGCGGAAGCTCGAAGCCTACTGGTCCAAACCCAAGCCGAACTGAAAGAGCAGGACGCTATCATGGCTGAACAGAAGGGCGCTTCCCCCTCCTCGAGGGCAGTCTGGAAGGAGGCAGGTGATCTATGGGACCAGAACTCGGCTTTCTATCACCGGGCGGCGGAGTGTTACGTCAAGGCCGAAGCTTGGCCTGAAGTGGAGCGCGTTCTGGGGGCGTCGCCAAAGCTCCCCTCATCGCTTGAGGGCTGTTACCTCTATGCACGGTTCCGGAACGATTCTCGTGGGGATGAACGAACATCCGCAGTAGCCTACCTTGAATTCCTTGGGCGGAACAAGGAGTTGCCTCGAGAAGATGAGTGGGTCGCGGTGCTTTCCCGTCGCCTCCTAAGGCTCAAAGACGTCGATGGCCTCGTCAGGCTGCACGGAGAGATTTGCTGGTCGGGGAACCGAGGGGAACTCAAACATCCAACTATTCTAGTCGACACTTTGGCTTCACTTGACCGACCGGATGAGATTGTCCGGTTCATCGAACGGCAGGAGCTTCAGCGTCCGTTGTGGAAGGCCTATTCGGACGCGTTGCGGAAACTTGCGCTCCAAGCGGAATCCCAAGAAGATTGGGCGAACGCCGGTCGACTTTGGAGGGCGATTGCCCAACAGGCGCCCAACCAGGAAGCGAATGTTACGGAGTACGCCCGCGGAGGGGCTGCTTACGCGAGAGCGGCACTGGGTGGTCACCCCCAGTACTGGTCGGACACAGCGTCCTGCTACACAGAAGCTGGTTCAGCCTACGATCGACAACGGGAAGTGTCGGATGCAGAGACGATTGCCAGAACAGGGGGAATCGTTCCGGGGATCAAGACGCTTGCTTCTGCAACTGTCCGAGCGTGGAACTCTGATGGGCCGTTGAAGGAAATCTACTCGGACCGCTATTGCCATGAGAGGATCATCGCATGGTCTTCGATGGCCAGTCCAACGTCACTCGCCAGAGATTGGGATGCACTGGGTGCGGTTATCGACTCCTACAACGCCCTTGGCAGACGGGAGGAGTGCAAAATTTGGCTTCGAGACTTCTCGTCCAAGGCTGCAGGTCATTCTAACCTCGTCATTCGGAAATTGGCAACGCTGGAAGAAGAGGACCAAGAATTCCAGCAGGCCATCTTGGACTTTGAACGAGCTGGCGAACTTGAGAAGGCTTGGTCTCTTGCCCGAAAACATGCTCAAGTATTGAAACCAGTAGAACTCGCCCGGATGGAGGGGAAACTCCTAGCATGGCGGTACGAACACCAGAAGGAACCCTCAAGGGGGGACGCAGACCGTTCCATCAACCTTCTCATCGAGGGAGGTGAGGTCAGCAGAGCTAGGGAGGTCAAGGCACTTCGTCTATCGAGAGAAGTGGACCCCATGGAGAAGGCACGACTCGTATTCGAAGATGGGGTGAACTCCAGTTCGTACCTGGAGGCTTTGCGCCTTTCGACCATAACCGGTTCGTCGGAGGGGCGGTCATTCCTGCTTGAGACTCTGGCTCAAAACCCCTCAGTCCGAGATAAGTCCTCCGATGATATTCGGGCGGTAACAAGGGGGTGGCTCTCGGACCCTAACCTTCAACGTTCACTCCGAAAGCGACTCTCCTCAGAGGAGTACGGTATTGTCGTGGAATTCGCTAGCGATGAACTCAGTGCCAAGGCTTTCTTCTTGGCTGAAGCTCCCCAGCATGAGTGGGCACGTGACGCGTATCGGAGAACGATTCACAGACTGACTCTTGCTGCTGCCCAATCGTACAAGGTTGAGGGTGAGCGGAAGGAGTTCGTGGAAGGCCTGGAAAGGGAATTGGATGAGGAGAGAAAATGCTGGGCAGAGCCCATGACCGTAGGTCCCGGACCGTCCGGCGCGGATCTGCTCCTTATGCGGACCACACTCGAAGGAGAGTCCCTTTCGAAGCTGCGGGAGAGATGCCGAGAAGCAGGTCTCCCGGAGATTTCTGGAGCCGGAAAGGAGATATTGGTCGAGGTGTATCTTGCTTTTTGGGTCGGAACTCAGAAGGGTGCAAAGGAACCAAGTCCTTCGATGCCGGCCGAGGGATAGCCCAGGATCTCACAGCACTGCATCTCTTCAAACCGAGGGCCCTCAAGAACAGGTAGACATGGCGACGGAGATTCTCCCCAACCTCTTCCTCGGCGATCTTACAGACGCCAAGCGCTGGCAGGGGTTCGCCATCACCGTCCTTGAGTACCGCCCACCCGAGCTCCCGACCAACGTGGCCCACATTCCGATCGTGGACACGAACAACCACGCCGATACCAACCTGGATGATGTCCGGGTCCTCTTCGTCCAGCTCGAAGCCCTGGTGACGGTGGTCGACGCC
>JAJZIG010000016.1 GCA_021851265.1 archaeon
TGTCCAGGAGCTTGACGTTGGCGAGAGGATAGAGGGCGAAATTGGAGCTGATCACCAGCGCTGTGAACACTGCAACAGCTGCGGTGTCTCTATGCTCCATGGCTGGATGGATTATCCAACCAGGGGGATTTAAGCGCTTCGGGGTCCTCGAAACCAGAGAACGAAGAACTGGTTATAGAGAACCAAAGGTAGAGTGTCGTACGATGGTAGCCGTTTCGACCCTCCTCGAACTCGGAGAAAGGAGAGGCCAGGGGCCTTCGCCAGGGTTCAGCAGGGAGCACGTCCTGCTAGCGTTCCTGACCATCGGGACTTCCAGGGAGATCGGAAGACAGGCGCTAGCAAGGAGCTTGAACCTGGGCGAGGGGTCGATGCGGACAATCCTGAGAAAGTTCACCCGCGCAGGTTATGTGGAGACAGACACCCTGGGATGTCATCTCACGCCTTCGGGCAGACGGCTGCACGCTTCTATCCTGAGGAGCATCCCAACCATGGCGCCAGTCCTAGACTCCCAAGTCGAGCTCGGCAGGTCCAAGGTCGCTGTCCTGGCGCGGCCTACGACCGATGTCGCCGCCAACGGTCTAGACCAGCGCGACTCCGCGATCAAGGCGGGAGCCACCGGGGCCGCCACATATGTGGTCAAGAACGGGAAGTTTGCAATCCCCGGAAACTCGCCCGACTGCGAGAGAGATTTTCCAGGGTCTGTATGGCGAATCCTCCGGTCAGAGCTGTCGCCAAAGGACGGGGATGTGGTCATCCTTTGTGGTGCGGCCGATGAGACCACGGCCAGGCTTGGTGCCCTCTCGGCGGCTCTCACGCTTCTATGACTATTGCTTGGTCGCCTGTTCGGCAGGAGCGGCCTGAGGGCCTGATTGCTGTTTGTTCACCTGTCGGTTGATGGCATCCGCGAAGTAATGCCCGGTTACAATCACTTTCACAGACTTCACCCCCTTGACCTGGGCGAGATTGTCCTTCAGGTCTTGGGATATCTTCAACGCGAACACAGGAGGACAGAACTGCGTGGTTGCATGGTACTCGACATCTACGTTCCCGTCTTTGACGTCTAGCTTGTCGATGAGGTTCATCTCCACAATTGGCATCCCGATTTCTGGATCCACAATCTTAGAGACCTGTTTCTGAACCTCCCTCACGTCCACCTCTTCTGATGACATATGTTATGAAAATAGCACCGTCGCCGCTAAAAAGCTTGTCCCGGGACAAGCTCCGACAGGTTTACACCATGTCAGCGCAGGTATCGTTCCATGAAGCCAGAGGAGGTGCTCGAGTCCATAGAGGCTGTCGCGCCAAGCAAAGGATGGCCCATCATCGGCCCTAAGAGAGGCGTCATATTGGATGAAGTGGTGGAGAGTCAGAAACCGTCTTCCATACTCGAAGTGGGGACAAATGTCGGCTACAGCGCTATAAGGATGGCAAGGCACCTGAAAGCAGGCCAGCGGCTCACCTGCATCGAGATCAGCGGGGATATGGCACGAACGGCCATAGTAAACTTCGAGAGGGCAGGGCTTTCCGAGCTGATTGAAGTAATCGTGGGGGACGCGCGGTCCATACTTCCGACGCTCACCACGGGTTTCGACATGGTCTTTCTCGATGCGGTGAAGGACGACTACTTGGAATATCTGAGGTCGGTCGAGAAGCTCCTCCATGCGGGGAGCGTGGTGGCGGCGGACAACGTGAAGTCCTTCTCCTCCGCGGTCAAAACTTATCTTGACTACGTGCGCAATTCGGGAACGTACGCGAGCTCCTACAGGGAGGCTCCATCGAACTGGGGAACAGACGAAGGAGATGCCGTGGAAGTCAGCGTCAGGCTCTGAACCCTTGCACCATATCCTTCCACTTGGAGCTACCGTCGAAAGGTAGGTAGACTCTCACCCTGTCCAGGAGTCCGTGGTATTTGCTTTTGATCTCCCCGCCGACCTCTCTCCAAGTCCCCTCTACCACGAACTCTTCCAGCATCGCATCATCCACCTCGGACGCCATCCTGCGCCATTCCCCTCTTACGGAGAGGCCATGCAGCCGTTCTGCCACGTCCCCCCAATGATGAAACTCCATCACTTTCCTGTAGGTCCGCGTCGAGGCGTAGAATGCTATCTGCTCCCTGTACGCTTCCCTGACCGCAGAAATCTCCTGTTCATTGTCTCCTACGGCAGCAAACACCGACGCGGCCACCTGCACCTCTGTCCTTTTCCTCCCAGACTTCGCCGCACCCGCTGACAGCGCAGGCTCGATGACCCCACGGAGGTACCCGAGCGTGTGGAGAGGGTGGACGTGGAGACCGTCTGCAACGCTCCCTGCTACCCTGCACATCATCTCATTGACCCCGGCAACTAGAATCGGAATTGCGGGGTGCCCTATTGGGCCTGGAGTGAAGAAGGGGGTCATGAGGTCAAGCGTGTAGAACCGTCCCCTAAAGTTCAACTTAGACCCGTCCTGCCAACTCTTCCATATAGACCTCAGAGCTGAGACATACTCCTTCATCTTCGGAGCGGGCGGGTCCCAGTTCATCCCGAACCTCCGTTCGATATGGCCCTTGACTTGGCTCCCCAGACCCAGCATGAACCTGCCTCCAGAAACGCCCTGGATGTCCCAGGAGGTATATGCCATCGTCGTGGGGCTCCTGGTGAATGCCAGGGCTATCGAAGTGCCCAGCCCTATGCGCTTCGTGGCAACTGCCGCCAGGGCTAGCTGCACGAACGGGTCGTGCTTCGTCTCGTTAACCCAGAAGGCGTCGAAGCCGTACTCCTCAGCTTTCTTCGAGAGCTCGCCCGCCTCCCCGGGTTCGCCTAACGCCGCTTCTGCGTCTATCTTCAACGGAGGGCACCACACCGCGAGCGCTTCTTAAAGCCGGGCCGTCGGGGCTCGTCTGCATCTCTTGCCGAATCTCGCGGTCGTCACCGGCCTAGTAACCGCCCTGTGCTGGGGGACTGGTGACTACCTGTCTAGGAGCCAGTCTGAAAGAGTGGGTTACTACAAGACTCTCGTATACTCAATGATAGTGACTTTCGTGGTTCTCGTCGCCCTCACTCCGGTCATCAGCCCTGGACTCAGGGCTCCGTCTGGTCCCCTGGCCGTCCTCGTGGTCGCAGGAATCTTGAACTTTGTAGCCTTCAGCTTCCTCTACCGCGCCTTCCACAAAGGGGTCGTCTCCGTCGTCGCGCCTGTCGCCTATACCTATCCAGCTATCACAACAGTCCTCTCTATCTTCCTCTTGGGCACGGTTCTGCGGTCCATAGAAATCCTCGCTATCGCAGGGATCATCATCGGCGTGGTCCTTACCTCGACGCGATTCTCCGAGATAAAGCGATACACCGCTGGCAAGGGTTCCACAGGGCTTACCGCAGGGTTCATTCCCGCCGCCGCTGCTTCTCTGTTCTTCGGCTTCGTCTATGTGGGGGTCGGTTACGCTGCTCCGTTGGTGAGCCTGATAGTCCCGGTCATGATTCTCCGGATAGTGGGTATAGCGATGGGTTTCGCGCTGGCCCCAGCCCTCAAGCAGAACGCCAGGCCCACCAAGGGGGTCTTCTCAAGAGGGATTATCGCCATGGGCGTCCTGGAGGCTGTAGGTTTCCTTTCCTTGACGTATGGCATCTCTGCCCCTGGGGGGTCCCTCCCGATTGTAACTGCGATATCTGGCATGGGAGGAGCCGTGGCCGCTGGCTATGGGCTCGTCATACTGAAAGAGAGGCTCGAGCCGAATCAGATAATCGGGGTGGTCCTGTCCCTCCTGGGTGTCTTCACTCTACTGTGCCTAGGGGGCTAGGATGTGGATTACTTCGCCGCGGTCCAAGAGGGGAAAAGGAGGGTCAATCGGGCGCTGACGGCGCTGCAGAAGGTCGCCGGCCCATCCTATCCGATGCTCATCCTGAAGCTCGGTGCCCCAGGTTGGACCCCGGTCGGAGAGGAGATGATGAACAAGGTTGTCCCGGGGAAGAATTCTACAGCCGCCCTAGTGATTTGCGACGCCGGAGGAAATTCGAAGGCGATGAGTGCCTGGCTTCCCGCAGAGGAGGCGGAAGAGGCTTCCAGGAGGCTGGATGCAGAAGGGATCCCTGTCTTTCCTGGAGAGGTCAAGCTCCCAATCTGAGCGTCCTATTTATTAACCAGTCAAGGGTCAGAAGATTTTGCGGCCAGCCTGCGTCTGCCCTATGCTTCGAAAGGAACTCCTGTTCTGAAGCCAGGACCGTGCAAGTTGGACGCAGAGAAATTGGGGGTGAACGAATGGCAAGATGTTCGGTATGCAAGGGTCACGCGGTTGCATCGTGCGCGGAATGCCAAGCATTGGTGTGTATGTCGCACTCCACTACAATCTTTGACGAGGGAAGCAGGGCTATGAAGACCTATTGCGGCAACTGTACGGCTAAGCGGATGCCCATGTGGGTAGCTCGGCGAAGGTAAGACCACAAAACGTCTTCCAGCGCGGACAACCTACTGTAAAGTCTAGATGTGGAGTCTACCGGGCCAATTGCATTCCTGGATGCTCGAGGCTGTCCTGACCGCGGGGACGCGCTAGTCGAAAGACAGTCAGAGCTCACCCATGGCGGCCATGTCCTCGTCAACGGTCCTCTTGAGTCGTCCCCTGGTGGATCCCTTCCGCGAAGAGGCCCAACGTTCCCATCTCCATTATTCGCTGAGTACTTTGCCTCAGTTCCATCCGCGACTTGAGGGTCATGGTCGTCTTGCTCTCCTTGCCGTCTCCCTACAGTGTAAGTGGACGGTCTTGGTCACTTCGTCGAAGGATGGCTGCTTGCTGCTCAATCCTGATGACTCCACCTTCGTTGCCGAGGGCTTTTGCCTCCTTCACGAAGTTGGGGTGCACTTCGGCGAGGTTCTCAGGGTGCGCGTAAGACCCCATGCCTTTCAAAATAGGCGCCTTCGTCTTCCCAGTCTCTTCCCAATTTGTAGGCATGACAGAGGTACGGCCGACAGGACTTCTTTGAACGATTCTGCATGGTTAAAGAATTCCTGCTACTCTACTGTGAAGTAAAGCCGCCTATTGCTCCTGCCCTTGTTCTCGGTCTTCTCTCCGACGACCTTCCCTATCTCTCTGGTGTTCTTCACGTGGACTCCGCCGTCCGCTTGGATGTCCACGTCACCTATCTGGACGATCCGTAGCACGTCCAGCGAAGGTGGCATCGCGTTGGCGAGCTTGACGAAACCCGGGTTGGCCAGCGCTTCCTCCCGTCTCATGAAGAACGACTTGACTTCCAGTGCCCGCTCCGCCGCCTCGTTAACCCTGTCGATGTAGTACGACATCTTCTCCTTGTCAAAGTTCTCCATGTTAAAGTCGACCCGGGAGCCATCCGGGTTAATCTGGTTCCCCGTGATGAGCGCGCCGGTCTCCCTGTTGACCACCGAACTGAGTATATGGGCGCTTGTGTGCATCCGCATGACTCGGAGGCGCCTCTCCCAGTCAAGGACTCCGTGAATCCTGTCGCCCGGGGCTAGTCCGGACGCCATTTCCAGGACATGAAATATCTCCTCGCCTTCCTTCACGGCTTCGACTACCCTCGACCCCCCAAGAGTCCCGGTATCAGATACCAGCCCTCCTCCCCGTGGATTGAAAGCCGTCTGATCCAGCACGACCCTGTTCCCGTCTACGGATACAACTTCAGCATCGAATTCCCTTACATATGCGTCATCCCAGAAAATCCGCCTGGTCAAACCACCCTCCTCCGACATTCCCAGATTTAACATTCTACGGATATCAGTACGCGCTGATTTTCGTCTGAGTCAGCTCTCTAGAAATCAGCACGCTTTCCCTCCTCCATCTGGCCTTCGAAATTCTCATCTTCGACAGCGCAGAGTCCATCGCACCCCTGAACGTATCATGCTTCTGGAACTGCTGCCTGAAGAGCGTCCTTATGCTCTCTCTCACATTCCATACGCCCAGCGGTATGATGAATCCTGGGTAAGTCTCGCGCAGGACGATCGCCGCTGCCTGCCTCCTCTCCCTCTCCAGCGCTTCTCCCACAGCTAGCCTGGTGGAGTAGTAACATCCTCCTACTCGGGCGTACTTTGTCCTCCCGAAGTATTCTTCGTAATCGCCAATCATATACGGCTCACTGGTGAACTGGTTCCACGTGGTGTTTGGGAACCAGGCTTCGATCCACTCGAATCTCCAGGGTTCCGGCATCAATATGGCTACGTACTGGTTGTCGTAGACCGCGAAACTGTATACCCGATACTCGTCGATGGTTGGGTACCGCTTTAGCTTCTCGATGAGCTCAAGGCTGATGGAGCTGTCAACGGCTGTGATGCTCCACCTAGTGGGCACAATTCTCCTCCTCGCACCGATGCCGAACATGCCCAGGGAGAATGCCTTCTGGATTCTTGTGACCAGCACGCCCTTCCTGTACAACTCACCTACCGCGCCGGCAGCCCCAAGGTCTCTATCATAGTACGCTGTCTGTACCCTCCTATCGACAGAAGGGTTGTCAATCCTGAACTTGTCGAGGGGTCCAGAGGGGCCGTAGGGTTGTGCGTCTTCGCTCAAGGTCAACATGCGTCTCGGCGCCTTCGTGAGCTTCAGCTCTGTGTCCACAGGCCTGGCCGCCATCGCGAGCTCCTGGAGGGAGGAGAGAATTCGCCCAGGGTCGCGCGCGTCCTCGACGCTCGCCTTGGAGTTCCCTCTGACAAGGGAGTATCTGTAGTCGACTATCTGGTCTATCGGCCTGCCCAGCCACTCCTCCGGCGTGTCCAGGACGGAGGTGTCTCCAAAACTCGGGGGGACCATGGGTCCTATGGACACCTTCGGATATCCGAGTCTTCCTACGAAGACCCCGGGAGGGGAGGAACCTGCTATTTCGTTAGTGGCCAGGGACGGACTCAGTTTCGCCATTGCCTGGGCTTTCACTATGACGGGGCATCTCGGCTTGCCACAAAGGAGCTTGGACCCACGGCACGCGAGGCACATCCACGCTGGCGGGGTTTCCACGACTTCGATGGACCTGGCCGCCTCCTCCTCGAGCCCGGTGACCGAGGCAGCCATCACATTCGAGAGCCAGGTGATACGCCGGGGCACGATTCGACCGGGGGGATTTGCCTCTTAAACTCGGCGCGGCCTCGGTAGGCGCCTAGGGGACCCTGACAGCAGACTCGCTCCCAGACTTTTCTACCCTGAAGATCTGATCGGCGAAACTCTCGAGTTCCTTGTCGTGCGACACGACTATGACCTGCGGGCAACCCACATCGTCGAGGACCTCCCTCACCATCCCCAGTTGTTCTCTGCTGAACCCGTCTGTGGGCTCGTCGAGTATCAGGAGGTTGGATTTCATCCCAATTGACGCTCTCTGGGAGAGAACGTTCAGCGCGAGGCGGTAGGCGAGCGCGACGCTCGTCCTCTCGCCTCCGCTCAGGTATCGCACGTCCTGCTCGTACCCTCCCTGCGTAACCACTGGGGTGAAGTCTTCGTCCACACTGACCTCCTTGTCTGGTCCGCTTACGAGCATGCCAAACCACCTCTTGAACAGCGAGTCGAACTCTTGGTTGATGGTGGCCAGTACCGACTTCTCGATGACCCTGACGGTGGGGACGAAGTAGTCCTCTAGCCAGATTTCTCGCTCTCTGAGCCTCTTGCTCTTGTTAAATGCCTCTTCTTTGGCGACTATTTCGATAGCAATCTCCGTCTGCCTCTTCTGGACCGACTCGAGTAGGCCCCTGGTCCTAGCGAGCTTATCCCGGGTTGTCCTCAGGCTCTCCTCCGCTCCGGTCAGCTTCTTGTCGGTCGTCTCCTTTTCCTTGGCGAGCCCACTCAGTTCCCCTAGCTGTTTTCCAAGCCGCTGGAGGGTGTTTTTTGCGAAGGCAGCCCTCTTTTCGAACTTGCGTTTAGACTGCTCCTTCTTCTCAATCTCAGCCTTCAACTTCGACCTTTCCATCCGCTGATGGGCCGCTTCCTTCACCGCCTCCTTGTAGGATTCCCCCTGCTCAATCTTCACTTTCAGAGCTTCGGCCTCTCCATCGAGCGATGCTAGCTCCTCGGCCAGGTGATTCTTCTCCGCATCCTTCCTCGCCCTCTTGCCTTCGAAGTCGTGGGCCTCAGCCGCCCGATCGCAGACAGGGCAGACGCCGTTCTTCATTATTGACTCGTAGTCTAAGAGCTTAGCTTCGGTGGCAGCCTTGAGCTCGATGAGCTTCTTCGCCTTCGCCTCGAGTGTCTTCTCTCGCCTCTTCAGTTCGGAGAGGGTATTGACTGAGGAGGGTCGCTCGACATCGGCCCGGGCTAGAGCGGCTTCTAGCTCTCTGAGGCTTCCGTTCAGTCCGGTGATTTCGTCGCCCAACTCATTCGCATCCTTAGCGGCATCAGTTCCGAGCCGTTCGTAGTACTCCGTTTCAGCCTTGGTGTTCTGAAGGCTGACCTCGCGCTTCTGCAAGTCTTCCCGCTCCACCTTTAGACGGCGCACCTGTTCCTCCTGAGCCGTCTCCATGTCCTCCAACTTGGTCAGCTCAGCCCTGTGCTTCTGCTCATCCACTTGCAGCCTCTGCACCTGCGAACGGAGTTCCTCCATGCCTGTGGCTATGCCGTCCTGTTTCTGTGCCTCTCCTCTAATGCTCCTTACTGCTTCGTCCGCATTAGTGACGGCAATCTTGTAGTCTTCGACCCTGAATGCCCGCCTCAGTATCTGGAGCCTCTGCTCCGGAACGAGCGCCAAGATGCTCTTCATCTCCTCCTGGGGGGTGTAGACTGCGTAGCGATAGATCCAGCTCTGGGCCTTGGGGTCCGGAGCCTCGTTGAACTCCAGTGTCTCGAGCACCCTCTCCTTCAGTTCGCTCGGCGACAACAGAAGTGTCTCGCTGGGGGTCTTCAGCTCCCCGTCAATCTGCTGGACCTTCCCTGCCTTCCTCTGGAGTCTTCTCGTGACCTGGTACTCCGATCCGTCGACCTCGAAGGCCATCCTCACCTCGCCGCTATCCTTCCCCAGGCTCAGGACCGAGCTGCCAGAGCCAGATCCCAGGCCGAAGAGGGCAAACTCGATACCCATCAAGACGCTAGATTTTCCCGAGCCTATGTCTCCTTCCAACAAGGTCCTGCCGAGGGGGAACTTGATCAGAGAGTGTGCGTGGCTTCTGATGTTCGTGAGCTCGAGCTCTTTGACTATCAACTTGCTTCCTTCTTCTCCAGCGCCTGAACCCCATCCCTTACCATCCTCCCGGTGTAATCTTTCTTCGTTTCTCCAAGCTTGGGCGCCTGCCGCCAGAGCCTGAGCAATTCGACGGCAACTTCTACGCCACGCCCCCCCTGAAGGTGCCCTTCAGTCACTTGGATCTTGCCCACCTCACCTTCGAAGAGTTTCCTCTCGATGGAAGAAGGCTCTTCTCCGGAGAAGATAGAGCCCGTAGTCTCCTTAGACTTCAGGCCGCTCCTGTTGAGGTAGACGTGGGTAGCTCCCCGCTCGGAAAGGCTAGCGCGCAGATCGGCCAATCCCACCTCTGATACTCTCCCCCCGGCTATCTCGCCGAAGGCTTTGATGACTACCAGCTTACCGGATACGTCCACGCCCCTGAAGTCTTCCTCTATCATAGACCCTGCGTCGGGGGCGTTACGCCCCGTCAAATCGTACTCTCTGAATACGCTCTCGAACGATTTCATCGGTATGAACGTCTTGCTTCTTACGTGCTCGTCGAACTCCACCACATAGAATCCGCGCATCTCCCCCTTCGCTGTAGCTTCGAGGTCATGTCCGTAGCCTGTGAACAGCGGGCCGGGGAAGACTATGTTCCCCATCCCCGGCAGTGTAAACTCGCCTCTTTCGTGGATGTGCCCCCCCGCATAATAATCGAACCCCTTTGGGAGCATGGAGGATTCCACCGTCTCCATGGCGCTTAGATGCTCTGGTTTCAGCTCAGTCAGTCCACTGTGAAACGCGAATATCTTGAACCCCCGCTCGGCCTCCAGCGCCCCTCTGTCAAGTGCCTCGAAGTACCGGCTCTCGAGGCCTATCTTTCGCGCCGAGATGCCAGCTATCTTTGCCCCTGTCTTCTCGTCGACAGTAACTCCCAGTCTGAGGCTGTCGCCGTAGAAGGTCGGCTTGAACACATTGGTGAGGACTCCAACCGTGTTGAGTATGTCAATGATTGAAGTGCCGTTAGGGGTATAGTCATGGCTCCCATATATGGCATAGATTGGAATCCCGTGCCGCTGTACCTCGACCATGCTCCTGAGTGCGGCGTCTACGACTCCCAGGTCTGGGATGCCCACGTGGAATAAATCCCCGGAAATGAGGACGAAATCCACACCAAGTTCAACGCACTTCTTCATCGCCGAGTCGAAGGTCTGCAACTCAAGCTTCTGGAGGCGCGGTTCCCTGTGCGCTCCAAGGTGAGCGTCTGCCAGGTGAGCGAGCTTGTGCAACTCAAGACCTCAGGCCAATATCAGCTTATGCACTTTTCGGAGTCAGGAAAGCTTGAGCCTGAACTCACAATCGCTGTCCCCCGTCGCACGGCATCTGACCTCTTCACAGGTCGCCTTGAGCTTGAACACCGTCCCCGATATCCCTTCGAGTGCACCAGATATGCTCGCGCACATGGGGTCCTTGGACTCGTGGTCTTTGCAAAGATAGCAGTCTTCGACAACGACATGGTATTCGCTGCCCGTGATTCTCTTTACGTTAGACCTGAGTATGAATGCGCTCAGGAGAGCCACCCGCACCACCTTCGGGATGTACTTCTTGGCGGCCGCCGCTGCGGTGGATTCGTGATGTCGCGGGACCTCCGCCAAGGCTGCCTTCCTTGCGCTCATCTCAAACACCGACTTCTCAACCTCGTACATCGACTTCAGGTACTCTTGCTTGTTCTTAATTCCCGAGCGCTCCATCAGCATATCAATCACTATAGCGAAGGCGTCCCTGTTGGCCGCGAAGTACTGGAGGGGAACTGATTGCGTCCCCAGCTGGTAGCTCCACGCCACTATCCTGTCAGGCAAGAGCAGGCGAAAGAAGTTGAGGGGGGAATATCCATCTGGTTCCATGTCTTCTACTGGCTTGTTGTTTCTCGCGTAGTCCCGGTCAAACTCGACGACTCCGGCTTGTTCCCAGCGTGCGAACTGCTGCAGCAGCTCTTTCGCCTTCTCCGGGTAGAGCTGGACCGCCTCCTCAAGGGACCTTCCTTCCAACTGGGAGACTAAGGCGTAGTCCACCACGGAGATGCCCCCGCGAGATGCGTTGAACCCCTTCCTGAGGATGAACGTCGCAGGCTTTTCCTTCAGTTCCACGAACCTGGTTTCTACGAGGTCCTCGGATACAATAGACGGCCTGTCGGTGAGTTGCCCGTCCCACTTGATGAGTAGTCTTCCATCTTCCACCAGGTACTCGAACTCCCTGAGGTTGAACTCAGGCCTACAGCAGCCGGATACTACGAAGTTCTTGACCATCCGCTCCTCTTTTCTGGAGACGCTGAACTCAATCCTGCAGTCCAAGATGGCAATCATTTTCCGTTCCGCATCCTTGAACGAGTTGGACGGCATCAGGTATACTTCGACCGTTCCGAACTCCTTTGCTGCGTTCTTCCAAGAATCCACATATTTCAGGACGTTTTCCTGAGACTGGCTGATCAACAGGGAAGGCAGATAGGAGTGGATAATCACCTCGTCCCTATGCTTCCTTCGTATCGCGTTCACCCTGACCACCTTGTCAGCCAGCGACTCTCCGGTCAACACCTCCACATGCTCAGTATTGGCTAGGGACGCCCTGTCAGTTATCTCTGTGAACTTCAGCCCTGAATTGTACTGTTCTGCGATGAGTTGCATGACGTTTCTGGCCTCAGAATACGTCTCGTCCAGCATCAGTATCGACGTCCCTTCGTAGACGTTCAGTATGCTGTCGAGAACCGGATGGCCAGTAAGAACCCTTGCGGACCGTTGGTCTTCCTTCCGAGCGCTCGCACTGTTGGCGACGGTTGGTCGCCCTCCCTCCAAATCCACAACGCAGTCATGACGCCCCTTCGGTTTAACTGTTAGGGATGCGCAATCTGCAGAAGGGTTTAATTGTTGAACAGTTCCCGCGGAGGAAGGACTACTTGTCTAACATGAGTGGCCAAGAAGAGATAGTGAAGAGACTGATGATGCTCGAGAAGCGTATGAGCGACCTCGAAGTGTCCTTTAGGTCAGGTGCAGATGCACTATCAGGTTCGCCGATGACCGAAGCGTCTGGTTACCGGTTCGACAATCTCCCCACTTCGCTCGCCCGGACTCTGCGAGCCATGCAGGCCCTCGGCGAAGCTGACGCCACCACGGTAAGCAAGAAGACAGAGAGGAACAGGAGTGTCGAGACCATCTATCTCAACCAACTCGTGAGGCTCGGCGCCCTGACTCGCGCCAGGGCTGGGAAAAAAGTGCTGTTCAGGATGGCCAGGCTCTACTGAGTTTCAGACTCGAACGTCAGTGTGAACTACGATTCCTTCATTCGTAATCTCCATCCCATAGACCGTCTGGTCGTGGGCCGTCCTCCTCATCTTCACCACTTGTATCGACCTCACGACTTCGGAGTTTTCATTCGAATAGTTCAGCTGAATCGCTCCGTGGGACAGCGCCCACTCCACAGGAATCCCTCTATGAGGCCCTATCGACTCGACAATCAAGAGACTGACGCAGTCCTCGGATGAGAGCCCCTGGATCAGCCCGAGCAGGCCCTGTCTGACCTCGAACTGGTCCTTGTATTGCATCTCTACAGTGGTCAACGAGTCGATGACCACCCTCTTCGCATGGGCACGCTTTATCTCGTCGAGGGTGGCCTTCGCGACAACACTGAATGGCATCTTTTCGCCTTGGAAGACGGCTTCGTTGCGGGTAATCAGTCCTGACTCGGTGGCGACCACAGGTCTCATATCAATGACTTTCATCTTTCCATTTTTGATGGCACTATCAACATCCCATCCATGGTCCCTGAAATTGTTCTTGACTTCCTCCGGACTCTCGGTACATGTGACGTAGATTCCGCCCTCTCCGTGATTCTTGTACCCGTTGAAGAGAAACTGCGAACAGAGCGTGGATTTCCCACTCCCCGGCCCGCCTGAAATGACGACGCAACTACCTGGTATGAATCCGCCCCTCAAGACCTCATCGAGGCCTTCGACGTCTGACCTGATTCTCTCCACGCGGCGCCGATCGACTATACCGCTTATCACTCTTCTGGACGCCAACCCATACAGCTCCACGCCCGCCAGACAGTCCGTCACCTCGCGGGTGCGCCCAAGAGTGAATGGGGAGTGAATCAGCCCCGGCGGGGGGTCTCCCCTCCGCCGAGGAATTCGACTCGTGCCGGCCGTAGTCCTCCTTCTGTTCTAGACGGGATTCCGCTCAGCGGCCTACCTTGGCCTGTCGCAGGCACTTCATCGGCCACATTTGGCCTTGCTCCGCACGGGTCAGCCGTTTCATCCCGCATCCCACCGACCTCAAGGTCGCCCCATCACCGCTCGTGGTGGGTCGGGTTCCGTTTCTGTTCTGGAGCCGACCGTCTCCGGTCGCGCCTCCTGGCGCCGTGCGTCCTGCAGCGAGGGAGGAACTTCCCCAGGAGATCCCCGTGGCCCGTCCACCGGCTCGCGTCGGCCACGCATTACAGACCGCCCTCAGTTAACCGTTACTGAAGGGCGAAAGGGGGTTTAGCAGGAACAGTAGCCAGGCCGCATCTCTCAGTTGGGAGAGTCCCTCTCGGATATGGCCAAGCTCGGCACCGGGCGTCTGGCCGAGAATGTGACGTATCTCAGCGCAGTCAGGAGAGAAGGTTATCCTCGGTCTACCCATTCGCCCCGTTCATTGCCGGAAGACGCCTATGCGCTTTCATAGAACCAACTTCACGCAAGGGGTGACTTAAACGGTCGATACACAGTCCGCTCTCTCGCGAAGTGGCCCAACGACTCGGATGGAGGGCTCCCAACAAGTTGAAAGGGCAAGGGCCGCAGACGATCCAGAGGTGAGGAGGGCCGCTATGAGAGCGTGCGCCTACGCCCCAGAAAGGCCGCTGTGCGCTCTCCGAGTTCCTGGTGGGAGTGCTTCGCGAACCGTACCCTGGAGATGCATCATTCTTCGCGCTGGAGGGAGTCAGACGCGAAGAGGTGAGGGAAAAACTCTCTCTCAACTTGCCGCACCTTCCCTTCCGTCCTTGCCCGGCGGTAGGCTTCCAGCGGTTCCTGGTTGAGGGTAAGAAAGGTCGGGCCCCACTTGTATATGCTGAGGTATCTCTCAGCCTCTTCGACTTCGCCGAGTATGTACATCGTGGCCGAGACTGCTTCCAACGAGCTGAGCACTCCTGCTTTGGAGTAATTGGTGGGGTTCGCCGCCAAAAGGACGGGGAGCCTCCTATGCTTCCCTCCTAGCTTCCTGAAGAACACCTCCTGCGCCTGGTTCCATGAAGCGTCGACAACGAGGACCGCCTTCGCGCCCTTATCCGGAGAAGAGAGGACCCGATGCGCCCAGGGATTCAGGACTACCACCTTGTCAGAGGCATGGAACTTCCTGCTCACACCCTTGGCCAGGTCCATATTGACCATCTTCCGCGCGGTGCACTTGGTTGGGTCATCCTGTCCCATCTCGAGGGCGAACACTCCTAGCATGCGGCTTCAGTTCGGGGCCGGCTCGGGCTCACTTAAGGTGGTGTCGGTGCAGCCGACGACACTGGCTCCAAAGACGCACCCTGTCCAGGCCCTCTTGAAGCTGGTCGACCGCAAGCTGCGGCAGACTCAGTTTGAACAGAAGCCTGGCTGTCGGGAAACCCTCGCCACCACAGCCTTGGTCAAGCAACCATCTCCGGGTCAGTCGCTGCGGCTAGACTTGGAGAATCTGGGCGCAAGGATTAATACTCGTCGTAAATATCCGTTGGAAACAGGGGGCTATTGGGTGGCCATGCCACAGGCGTTCGTACTAGTCAATGCTGACCTCGGCGCTGAAGAGGATCTTCTCAAGAAGCTGAGAGAGATTGCCAACGTCAAGGAAGTCTATGTCGTCTATGGCGTGTATGACATAGTGGCAAGGGTAGAAGCGGACACCATGGAGAAGGTCAAGGAGACCATCACCTGGAACATCAGGCGCCTCGACAAGGTGAGGAGCACCCTCACCATGATCGTTGTCGACGCGTAGGTCATCCCACGCTTAAAACATCCTAGGCCAGCGTCTCTTCTCATGCGCTTCCTCGTGGGTGTTGACGACACCGACTCCTCACGGGGTTACTGCACAACGTACCTTGCCTACCGGATCGCTTCTGACTTGGACCCAGAAGTCAGAGTGTGTGCCTACCCTCGTCTGGTCAGGCTTAACCCAAACATCCCGTTCAAAACACGAGGGAACGCAGCGGTGTGTCTGACGCTTGAGGGAGACAACCCGGACACGGTCTTCCAGTCCCTCTCTGAGAAGGTCAAGGAATTGTCAGACGTCAGCGGCGGGGCTAACTCAGGGATGGTCTTCCTTGACGACCCCTCCAAAGCCGAGGGCTTCAGGGGCCTCTATCAGGACGCACTAGCTGCAGTAGTCAGTCCCCACAGGGTTCGAAAGCTCATCGAGGGGCTTGGGGGAAGGACCCTTGAGCTTGGGAACGGGATGGGTATAGTCGGGGCTGCCGCGTCCCTGGGCTTCGACTGCCACTCCGACCACACCTACGAACTGATAGGCTACAGGCGTAGGGAGAACTGGGGCACCAAGCGTCTCATCGACAGCTCTTCGGTCAAGAAGATGGACGCTAGGCTGTTCCCTCACGCCTTCAACAGCTACGACTATCAGAAGAGGAAGGTCCTGGTCGCCCCCCACGGGCCTGACCCCGTGTTCGTCGGAATCCGGGGCGACTCTCCGTCCAGCGTAATCAGGGGCTTCGGCATGCTGAGATATGACGAACCCTTGGAAGGGTACATGGTGTACATATCCAACCAGCACACCGATGCTCACGTTCAGAGGGCGCTGGACTGGAAAGTCTACTCGTCGGGCTGGGTCGACGGGACTGTCGATCAGGTGAGCGTTGGCGAAGGCGGGCACGTTTACATCACAATCATCGATAGGGGGCGAAGGCGGTCGGTCGCCGCCTACGAACCCACAGGAGACCTCAGACGTTCGGCCAAGCTGCTGGGTAAAGGTGACACTGTCCGTGTATCCGGGGGGGTACGGAGGGCCACGGCCCGCCACCCGAAAGTCCTCAACCTGGAGAAACTGGAGGTGAGATGCACCCAGGGCAGGCTGGAGACAGGGGTATACATCTCGTCCCCCAGGGCTAACAGGCATCTGACCAAGCCTCTCATCAGATACGGCCTCGAGGTCTATGGGGAGGCGAAGCCGGTCGACGGCTGGTGCAGTGCTATGCCTTTCCTATGACGTTCTGCACTTACCACAGAGTCTTTCATCGTTCTTTAGCGGCTGGATGAAGAAGGAATCCCCATTGGCACAGAAAAAGACCCCCACCCCGTCGGGGTCTTCGCTCCTCGTTCTGCGATAGTTCTGTGTCCAGTACATCTCCTTGAGAATCGGGTCGTTGCTCTCTCTGGCGAGCCCCAGATCCCAGGCGTAACGACTCGCGACCCTGATGTCTCCCGCCTCGACTTCCTGCGCTCCCTGGATGGCCTTCTGCACGAACCCCATGAAGCGGCCCGTGTCAAACTGGCTTCCATACCCGATTATCCTCGAGACATATCTCTCCGGGCAGACGTGCAGCCCAATCGAGCCATCCCCAACGTACTCCATTGCAGCCTGGCCGCCACAATGCTGACACTTCACCGTGGTCGCCAGGAACGAGCGCGCTATCTCTACTATGCTATCTTGCAGATGTATCACCGTCAAAGTAAGGGCTTTTCAGCAGATTCTCGACCCCGCGTTTGGTGAGTTCTACTCCTTCAGAGTAGCCGCTTAGGACGTGACGTAGCGTCCCGTCCCTCATCTCCAGGAACACCTGGGGTATCAGATAGTCTTCCGCCCAGTCGCCGTGGCCTCTAACGAGGTCGTCCGCCTTGTTCGCTTGCTCAGGGTTGTCTATATCGTAATCGTAGAAGTCCACCCCTAGCTCCGCGGCCTTTGCTTTCATCGGTTCTACCGTGGTCGGGTGGCAGTGTGGGCACCACGTCGCATGCACCACGTGTATTGCCTTTATCTCGCTCAAGTTCCTCTAGCGCATCTTGCAGGACATCACAATCCGATATAAAACTCGCGCCTGTTCTCTGGCGCCACCAATCGAGCCGCGGTTCACAGTCAGATGCGAAGCCACACGACTGCGTGATTCACACTTGCTGTTGCTACATGGAGTTATGCATCCTGTTGCAGAAGTAGCGAGGGGAGGATTTGAACGCACGGTCGGGTTTTTCGCCCGATCTCCGCTCTGCGGGTTATGAGCCCGCCGGGATGATCCTTACCCCCACGGGGGGTCTGGCTTCCCCACCTCGCTTCGATGGGCTCGGATGAGTTAGCTCTTATATGCTTCGGGGTTCTCGTCAAGCTAGTCATCCGGGGCTTCTGACGCTTCAGTCATCAGCGCCCAGGGACCTGCATGCATGCCGCCCGCTGGTATCTGCAGCAGGTGCAGTTCGAGCAACTTTCGTAGTCCTTGTGCCTGCAGACCTTACAGATGCAGGATGCCATGGTTAGGTCGCCGGGGCCGCAACTATTTCACATTGTCGAAGACGACTTTTTCAGGGTCCTCACCGAGCTCTTCCCAGAGCCTCTCTTTGAGGCCTAGGAGGCGTGCCACATCGTGCTTCTTGGCCGTGAACCTGCGCACCTCTTCCTCGAAGGGCCTGACCTTGTCTCCGTCGACCATCTTATCTGCGAAGCAGACGACCCTTTCTTCCAGAGTCCGGGGTATGTAGTCCAGGTCTGGCAACCCGAGCGACTTTGCCTCCTCGGGAGAAATCCCAGCTCCTACATGCCTCTGGATTATCCCAGCGACCTTCTTCCCTGCTCCTTCCCTCTCCGCAATCCCTGCCCCCTCTACACCATGCTTGACAGTCTGGATTCTCGACCTCCCGATGTCGTGGAGCATGGCTGCGACACGCACCGCTTTGTCGTCTATCGCATACCCACGTCTCCTGAACTCTTCAGCTAGGACCAACGCGACCTTGGTCACAGTCCTGCAGTGCAGGACGATTCCTTCATCGCTGCCGTACTTCCGATGGAGCGCCTCCGCTTCTCCTTCGGAAGTGATCACTTGGCGAGTTCCTCTTCCAGCTGCTTGATCTTCGAGTGCAGGGCATCTTTCAGCTCTGCGTTGTCAAGGCGGTTCAGGGACTTGCCGCAGACTGGGCACTTGAAGAAGTTCTCCATGGCGTCTTCGAATGTCCTGGTCAGGCAGGTTGGGGTCCCGCAGTGGTAGAACTCGTGCATGTCTTCATACTCGAGTCGCTGCCTCAGCCTGTTCAGAACTTTCTTCCGCTGGGTCTGAATGAACCCATCCGTCTGGTCTCTCTGGGCCTTCCACCTGTAGACGAACCAGCCTCTCTTGGGATCTCTGACCCTGACCCCGGTTATGAGGCTCCGGCCGAACAGATCGTAGAGGGCCTTTCTGACCGTCTTTATCTTGAGCCCTGTGGCGGACGCAATCTCCTCGTCTGTGGCGTTCTCATTGTTTAGGAGCGCCCTTGCCACCCTGACGTAGTCGGGCCCGCCTATGAGTCCGGCGACCTTCACAAAGGTATCTTCGTATTCAATCTTCAATTTTCTACAACTCTCTTGCCCCGGGCGGAAGGCAAGATTCTAAGTCTACTTTGGCTGAACGTCCTCTTAAGCTCTTCCCCGCCCTGGACCTCGTGAAGCATGATAGCAAGGGCGGCCACCTCCGAGTGAGGCTGCGAGGTAACCGCGACGTTGAAGTCAGCCTCGTGGTATACCTTTCCTGGAACCTTCGGCCCGCCTATGACAATAAGGTATTTCTCCAGGCTTCGAAGGTCATGAATCACATCTTGGATGGGCATACCATACATGGTAAGGTGGACGACGCTCCTTCCCTCTTTCTTCGCCTCTCTTATCACCCCCCTCCACGGTGCGCCTAGTATGGCGTGGAAATCCCCGCCCCACGTCTTATTCACTTCATCGAGTGTGGCCGTGACGTCATTCTCCGCATCTTCGAGATAGATACACTCTGCCCCCAACGCCCTAGAAACCAGGCAAAGATGTGTGAGCGTCCTTTCATCCCTCACGTATCTCTGCCCTAGTCTAAGCACCCTGATGCTCTTCACACTCAACTCCTTTCGTCCGGCCTCCTCCGCCCCCGGTAGATGAATAGTGGCATCATGTCCCAGCGCAGCTTTATCGCCCCCCACATTGGCGGCTCTCGGCGATGACCCTTCACTCGGACCGCAGGCAGGTGGCCCTGATGGTCGACTACCTGTTCGGGAAAGGCGTGAGCAGGGCCCTGCCGAAGAGCGGCTATCGGCTCTTCCGGTCCAGAAGATCCGGGAGGGTGAAGCTGATTCATCTCGACGGGAGACTCTTCGCCACCGTAAAGCCGAACGGGGCCATGGCCCTGTCAGTCTTCGGAGCCCAGACCCTCTCCCGGAGCCCCAGGTTCAAGGATAGCTGCGTGCAGGTATCTGACGACGTTTCCCGATTCGTACGGGGCGGGAGGTCTGTGTTCTGCAAGTTTGTCACCTGGTCAGGGAAGAACATCTACCCCAAGAGCGAAGTGGCAGTAGTAGACGGGAACTGGAAAGTCCTTGGTGTGGGAATGGCGGTGCTCAATGGGGCGCACATGGAACAATTTAAGTCCGGGACGGCAGTGAAGGTCAGATCAGGTGTAGCAGCATGAAAATGGACAACAGGAACGCGAGAAGGATGATGGATCGCCTTGGAATCAACATGAAAGAGATTCCCAACGTCCAGGAGGTTGTGATCAAGACGCCTGAAGTAGAGATGCATATCACCAATGCGTCAGTTTCAGAAGTCAACGCCCAGGGGCAGAGGATGTTCCAGGTCGCGGGAGACGTTGAGGAAGTGGAAGTAGAGCGGAAGACGTTCAGCGAAGAGGACATCCTGCTAGTACAGCAGCAGACCGGAGCCTCCCGGGAGAAAGCTGTGGCAGCCCTCGACCAGTCAGACGGTGAGGTCGCCCGGGCAATCCTGAAGCTCACATCCTGACCAGCCCGGCAGGTTCGATTACTGCCGAGGCCTACAGGTTTTCTCGGCACCTCGATTATGGTCACTCCAGGCCCTGGAGCTGGAGCTTCAGACCTGGGGCATCCTGGGAATCAGCTTTCCATGATGGGTCAGTGAGGCGTCAGGACAGGATTGCCGACCGCCTAAGCGCCTCGACTTCTGCTTTGCGAGGGAGGGCGGGGATAACCTCCTCTTTGGTGACCGTCAGGGCCCCCGCGGCGTTGGCGAACCGAATGGCCTCTTCCATTTCTTCCCCCTTTGAAAGCGCTACCGCGAGGGCACCGTTGAAGGCGTCCCCTGCCCCTGTCTCGTCCACCGACTTCACCCGGGGCGCAGGAACCCTGTATGATCTCTTTTCGGTGGCCACGTACGCCCCTCCTTCACCAAGAGTGACGATCACTGTTCGGGGTCCCTTCTTCAGTATGGCTACCGTGCCGGCTTCGAGGCTGTCGCTTCCTGAAAGCAAACCGAACTCCTGTTCGTTGGGCGTGATCACGTCCACCTGCGACAGGTCGAGTTCCGACGCAGATACCGCGGGAGCCGGATTCAGGATCACCAACGCTCCCTCTTCCCTCCCGACCCTGGCAGCTGCCATCGCTGTTTTGACTGGGATTTCGAGCTGCGTGAGCACCACTCCACAGCCAGTGATGGCTGCCCTGGACTCCAAGATGTGGGCCGGGGAGAGGTCGAGGTTGGCGCCCGGGGCTATGGTTATGATGTTGGCACCTGTGCCTTCGCTAACGACTATCAGCGCCGTACCCGTGTGCCTTGACACCTGCCTGACTCCTTCTGACGCGACCTTCTCCGACTCCCAGAGCAGGGCTGCCTCATCCCCATTTCCATCCCTTCCCACGCAGCCTATGAATCGCACTTCGCCATCAAGCCGCCGCGCCGCGACAGCCTGATTCGATCCCTTCCCTCCAGGCCCCTTGGAATAGCCTGTGCCCATGATTGTCTCGCCTGGTCTGGGGAGGCGCGACACCCGTATGGTCTCGCTGGCGTTGTAACTCCCGACGACGGTGATTGGCCTCACTTGTGCCCTCCGCTCGTGTGCCCCGCGCTCATGAGTTGAACATTTCAGACCCATACCCAAGGCGAGGGCCGGATGACGCTCCGGCCTGGTCTCCTACTCGCACTTTGAGTAGCCACACGTGTTACAGTGGTAGCACCCGTTCTCGAACACCAGAGTGCTCTCATGGCAGTCGGGGCATGTGCCTGTCCCTCCTCTGGACGCCTGCTTCCCCTTGTATTCGCTCACGAAGCCTGACTCCTTGACCACGTGGTTGAGGGTCAGGAGTTCCAGGGCTTTCGCGATGGCGTCCGGAATGGACTGCAGCTGGGTCCCCTCGTCCCAGGATACGTACTTCCCTTTGATTCCTTTCAGGGTGGAGATGACGTTCTTGATGTCCCCTCCGTGCTGGAGGTACAGACTAATCAGCCTGCCGAGTGCAGCTGCGTCTGCGTTCTCGTCGGCTCCAGATTTGCCCAGTGTCACGAAGACCTCCTTGATCGCTCCTTCGACCAGGTTCGCTGTGAGGTAGATGCTACCCTGGGGGAGTTTGAGTTTGAGGGTCCTCCCTTCCATCACTTTGGGTCGCTCGAAGGCTGCCGCAGACTTCGGAGCCTCGGGTTTCTTGGCGACCTTCTCCGTTTCAAGGATTCCTTCCCTGCTCCCCTCCCTGTAGACCGTGATGCCCTTGCACCCCATCCTCCAGGCGAGTAGGTAGATCTTTTCGACCTCTTCAGATGTTATCTCCTCCGGGAGGTTCACAGTGCTGGAGATGGCAGTGTCGATGTGCTTCTGGATGGTCGCCTGCATCTTCACCCTCATCTCCGGTTTGATTTGGTGGGCGGTGACGAAGTAGTTGGGGAGTTGACCCTCGTCTCTTGCTCCTGTGGCTGTCATGTACTCCTTCACGAGCGGGTGGAACACTTTGAACTCTCCTTCGCTCAGCGACTTGCTCCTCCGTGTGTAATAGAGTGCGAAGACAGGCTCGACTCCACTGCTGGTCCCAGCGAGGATCGATCCGGAGCCCACCGGCGGGATTGTGGTGACGGCGGCGTTCCTGATGCCCTGGGCCTTGATTTTCTCCTTCACCTTCTCACCCAGTCTTGAAATGAACGGCTGGGCCAGGTGCTTGTCGGCATCGAACGCGGGGAAGCTCCCCTTCTCCTTCGCAAGCTCGGACGAGTAGTCATAGATCACGTTCTTGACCCTCTCGAACAGGTGGTCTACGAACCCGATGGTCGAGTCTTCGTCGTACTTCAGCCCCAGCTTGATGAGCATGTCCCCCAGGCCGGTAATCCCCATTCCGATTCTCCTGCTCCAGAGGGACGCCTCCTTCTGCTGCGGGAGCGGGTGCCTTTCTGCATTATAGTCAAGGACGTTGTCCAAGAACCTCACCCCATATTGGGTGGCTCTGGTGAGCTGGTCCCAATCGATGCTCGCGCGTTCGGTGAATGGGTCCTTCACAAAGGCGCTTAGGTTAACCGAACCCAGGCAGCAGCATCCATAGCTTTCAAGGGTCTGCTCGCTGCAAGGATTGACCCCCTGCACCTCCATACCATTGTACTCGGTGGTTGACTCGCGCTTGATGGCATCCCAGAAGAGTACCCCTGGTTCCGCAGACTGCCAGGCGCCCTTGACCAAGGACTTCCAAACCTCCCTGGCCCTCACTGTGCGGTTCACCTCAACCTTCTCGTTCTTGAAGTGGAGTAGGAAGTCTCCGTCGGTCTCGACGGCCCTCATGAAGTCATCGGTGATCTTTACCGAGATGTTGGCGTAGTTGACCCTCTTGAGGTCCCGTTTCACGCCGATGAAATCCATCACGTCGGGGTGGTCTATCCTGATGGTGATCATGAGCGCTCCGCGCCTCCCCGCCTGGCCGATGGTCCCAGTCGTCGTCGAGAGAAGTTCCATGAAAGAAACCGAGCCAGAACTGTAGATGGCTGAGTTATTCACCGGCGCACCCCTCGGCCTCAGGATTGAGATGTCCGTCCCCACCCCTCCGCCGAAGCTGTAGGTTCGGGCGGCTTCCTTGCACCAGTCGAATATGGCTTCAATCGAGTCTTCTTTGATCTTGAAGAAGTAGCAGTTCAGGAGCGTGGACTTCCTCATCTGCCCTGCGCCGAATAGGACCCGGCCTCCGGGGACGAAGCGATAGTTCTCAAGGAGCCAATAGAACTTGTTGGCCCATTCTCTCTTCTTCTCTTCGTCCTTCTCGGGCGAAGCGAGCTCCTTCGCTACCCTGCGCCACATGTCGGCCGGGACATTCTCCATCTGTTGCCCCATCGCGTCTCTCAGAGCATACTTCTCGTAGAAGACCCGGGCGCGCAGCTCGTCTCCTCCGAACG
>JAJZIG010000017.1:0-20655 GCA_021851265.1 archaeon
GCGAAGTCATTATAAAATATTGCCCTTGTTTCTTATGAATGATATCGTGATGTTATCGTCCAACAGGTCCAGTTCGTTTCACTGTTCCCTTTCACAGTTCAGGGAAGGGTATTCACTCACCCCAACCACTTCCCTCGCCACAGCGGTCGGGTCCCTGCCAGAACCGCTTCACGCACATCACTCCCCGGTTCTTGTGTCACTACAGGCCTCTGTTAATCTCCGCCCCAAATCACATACCCGCCACCAGCGAGTTGCCCAGGAACTCGCTCCAAACCGAGAAAGCCTATACCAAGGGCGAGTGATCTTTTAGGTGATTCAATCGTTCGTAGATAAATGGAGAAAAGTGCCGACCATATCTTGCCGCTAACTCGGGGAGACGCCAATCTAATCCGGTTACTCTTCGCCTACACATGCCTGTGCCACAGTTGCAGTCCCCATTCAGTTTCCAATGAGGGTTGGGAATCCACATTGCATAGTCAATCGTGGCTTCGTCCCCGACGCCAAGTGCACGTCTTGTCGAGAGGGTCACTTCATCCTCCATCCACAATGATGGGTCGCAAGAATGATTAATGTAGTTATCGGGAGAATCCGCTGAAGACGGCAAATCTCCCAACCACAACCCCTCTCCAATCCCTGTGATGGAATGAGGTTTGAAGTGCCCCTGCTCGATTTCGGCTTGTGTGATGACCACCCCACCCATTTTGACAACCACCATTCCAATTTTGATGGGAGCAGTAGCATGGAGACCGAGACCGTGAATACGAGATTGTCTTACCTCAAGAGAGGGGTGGATCCAGGACGTCGTTGGGTAACTTCTGCGTTTATCCAAGGGCATTGAGTTGTCCTCCACAAACACACTTCCTCAGCTCATCTTTGTACACACGATATATATCTCCCCACCGCCCCTTCGGGCCCTGAATCCCCATATGACCTGTTTCACTGAGCGACCGACTCTTGCCGTTGCCACGGCCACTAGCCGGTGTCAAACTCTTGCGCATACAGTTGGGCAAGGCGTGGATGAGTCTTGACAATTCCCAAAGACGGTAGCGGAAAGAACTTCCGATAAAATATTCTCCCCTTCGAAATATGATCTGCCAAGTGATTCATCTGGAAGGTGCGGCAAATCGCCTCACCTGCCGGACTCCATGCGTTTGCGCATATCTCATCGAAGAAGACTCCAGTCTCTGCAAGCTTTTCCATCACATCGAGAAACGACTGGTATATCAATCGAACTGCACCGGTCCCTCGATATTGACTCTGGAGAACCATACTCATGAAGTAAAGGCGATACCTTCCCGGTATTTCGAATTCGGGAATCTTGTCTATAGTTATGGCCCCATCGAGCAATTTTCCTGCCTTGGCGACTTCAAACTCTTCGGGAAACAATGGCACAAAGTGCCAGTATCCAATAATGCTCCCAGGGTACTCATATAGGACTCTCCAACTATTCGGATGAGTCGTTACGATCTCTGCCCACTGGGGTGACTCCCCCTCATCCTTAACCTCAAGGTTTTGAAGCGATTCATAATCGAGACGCATGGTGTCACGAACCATTCTTGCAACGTCCCACCCCCAAGAACCAAGTACCGTAGAGTCGGCTACGTGCACACGTGCAATGTTGATTGGCTCCGAAGAGGTAACGGGAAGGGGTAACGTCCTTGGTTTGAACTCATTAAGATCAGGCCACCACCTACTCGCATTCTTAAGATACCTAGTCTCGTAAAGGTTGGCCTTCCTCAGCCTTTTTTCCTCAATAAATAAGTCAATTATAGAATAGCCAGGAACAACGCTTGGATCATTGCTCTCATCCCAAACGCAACGCGAGATGCTAATCACCGGCTGACCTCTTGTTGTGGCGCTCCTTTCTGGTTGACTGGTTAAGTCAATCGAGATACCGGACTGGTGAATATGTCCTGCGAGAATCAGGTCGGAATGCAGAGATATAATCTGCTTGGTCAATTCTGAACTGGCTGGCGCAATTGCGGTAAACGGATGGTGGAACGTGACGATGTTTATCACCGCCGTGCCGTTAGGGAAATTGGTCAACGAATCAGCTTCCGCCAGTGCTCGCTCTATCTGATGCTGGCCGATGTAACCCCAGAGTTTGTCTTTAGGGAAGAACAGGTATGCAGAATTTAGGGCAACGATATTCACTTTAAAGCCATCAAACACAATTGTCTGAATCGAGTACAAGTAATCGGTGTATGGGATTGACAGATGTTCGAGCATGCTGTAGTAATTGCTCATCCCGCTACGAAGCAAATCTGTGTCAATCTTCCTAGTGAAGCGTTGTTCTGCGCGAGCAAGTCCCGAGGCCGGGTTCTGCAAGATATCCTCCATCAAGGTGCTTGCTTCCAAGTGACCTTCTGCCCAATTTAGGTCGTGGTTTCCTGGAGCTAACGACACTATCATCGGATTGGTACGCTCTCTCAATAGTGAAAGGAACTTTTCGAAGTCGTCAAATTCATTGGGGAGCCCGTGGTAAGTAAGATCCCCACTTATCACCACAATAGGTCGTGACGCAGGTCCATCTTCATCCAACTTCTCGAGCCTGCGTCCCAAATCTTGAACTAGGTCATGAAGATAATTTCCCGTCTCAAAATCGGTCGAACTCTTCAGATGGATATCAGAGAGGTGAACAACGCGGAGGACGCTCATAGCGCTAAGCTACTAAATGGGTTTTGTGCATAGCTGGCGAGCCATCCAAATTGAAGTCATAAGACTTTTCGTCTTCAGCACACAGTGCATTTAGTCAAGTTATTGTGGCCAATTCAAGCTAATTGATGTGAAATTTTCAGACCTGAGGTTTAAAACGGGCTGCGATAGCTTGCGTTGAAGCTTGCGCATCGTCGTGTTTCA
Organism: archaeon; assembly: GCA_021851265.1. GTDB lineage: Archaea > Thermoproteota > Nitrososphaeria > Nitrososphaerales > Gagatemarchaeaceae > UBA183. Next base: position 2,860 of record JAJZIG010000017.1, read on the forward strand.
TACACCCCCCCTGATGGCTGTGTCCGTGAACCGTACGCGATACTCACTCATGCTTGTGCCGGTGTCGCAAGAAGGGTGGCGTTTAGGGTAAGATTGATGTCCCACCAGTCCAAAGAGCAATTCTGTTTAGGCCCTCCTTCTGCGGAGAGCCCCGTCCGAGGTTCTCGTACCACTGGCACAGGGCAAGAGCTCCTCCATCGAGGGACCGGCAAACTATGTCTTTCTCTCACCCAATCTACAAAAATTCAGAATCCGCGCTTTCGCTAGGAGCTGTTTGACTAAGGAGATGCTCCCGGATGGATTTGATCCAACCATTGTTCAAATCGGGTCATTCTACCTCTGCCCCAACAGGTATGAATGGCCGAAGAGTCAAGATCAGTTCAAGGATGGGCGACCTATGGAGTGGAGTGTGTTCGGAGTTCCTCAACATACTTCCGCAGAGCGAGGACTGGCTTCCTACCTGCCGTTCCCAGGTTGTACGCCCCCGGCCACTCAAGTTCATAGTTGGAGCCTTTGAAAAAGACTTCATCAGGAGGAAGCGGGCGCACTTGGATGTGCTCTCTGGCGAATCGATGTTCGTCGATGTCCCAACAGACGACAAGGTCAATGTCTTCAAAGAACTTCCTCCGGTCGGTGACGTCATCAATCACATCAGCCGCTTCGAACTTGAACTCGATTACTATGGGAATCTCGTACTCATCGGTGCGACTTCCGCGAACAGAGGAGCCAATATCGGAAGGTACAACCCTATACTTTCCCCAAAGATCGTAGGTAGCCTTGTAGCTCTGCCTCAAGCTCTTGTAGTTTCGTAGAAACCCTGCCCCAACAAGCTCATGGAAGATGGCAACTACAGCTGCTTCCTGTCTATCCGGGTACTTTTGAAAGGAAATCGAGGGCAGCCCAAGGTCGGTAAGGTGTTCCATTTCAGTGAACGCACTCTGTTTTTCCATGTTGTAAACGGCGGGTGGGCCAGCCCTGGTTTCGGATTCTCCCGCAGCCAGAAGCGCAGGTTTAACGAATTCCTTGAACTTCTCACCGGCAATGCGCTTCAACAACCACTGTGTCCTTCCAGGCACAGACTTACGTCCGAGATCGAACTCCAAAGAATCATCCTCGAGTAGGAAGAGCGCTCGACCCCAGAGGATGCTGTTCCCGACTTCGGGATGGACCAGCTCAACTCCCGTGGGCATGCCACGAGTGGAGAGGTATATCCCTTCCCTCAATAGTGTCCCAGCCAACCCATCATCGCTAGTGCCCTCGGCACTGTCGGTAGACAGCCCTGCCGAAGACTTCATTTTCGCCCAGTTGTGACGTGAAGGGACAAGGCACGCGTACCATCTGACTGTCCGATTGTTGACGGGGTACTCTCCGGTATCCCATATGGTCTTGTCCTTCAGTCTGGCAGCTTTCTGACCGTCAGAAAGGTTAGCCGCTTGCGCAAGGTAGTCGCGAAGTCGAACCCTGTCCTTGGCCTGCAGCAAATCGGTTGGAGGCAAGTAACTGTATGGGACCTCGCTCACCGATTGGCCACTCGAAGGCACTACGTGAGTTAGCAACACCGTAATCCGCGGATCTTCTAATCCGAAGAGTGCCCGGGAGTTTCCTATTGCAGTCCTAGTCCTCAGTAGATATTCCAGTTGGGTTCGGCTCAAATCAAAGATGGATGGACCCCCATCAGTACTCTCATCGATTTGTGCCAGATGGAGCTCAGTCCTTCTTTCGGTATCTAGAGGGTGAGCTGTGTGAGATTGGACGAACAAGGGTCTTTGACCAGTTCTCCCGCTCACCCAACTCGATGCGTTTCTCACCGAGCCGCATACAAAACCGTCGGGACCCATCGATTGGAGAGAGAAGTCGTCACATGAGAAGATCGCGAACTTGAGGCCGATTCCCTTCTGTCCTATTTCGTTATCTCGATCAGCCTTATCTGTCCCATGAGGTGCCAACAGGTCTTTCAGCCTCGAAAGCGGAAATCCGACCCCATCGTCCACAACATGCAGGGTCTTGTTCTTGCAGTCCACAGTGAGCTGAATCCTGTGGTTGTTTCCGTGGTGCTCAGAATCACTTCTGCGTATTGCATCCACCGAATTCTGTAGGAGCTCAGCTAGAAGGTCCCATGGATGAGAGTAGCTGTCCCTGATGTTTTGAATCTCCTTTCTTAGCCGAATATCGCTCGGTTCGGCTAGGAAATCTATGGGTTCTGGAGGCGGCGAACTTGACACATTTCCACCTTGAGCTCTCATCCTAATTTACCAAGCGTGTTCGCATTACCACTGAGGACAATAAGGTTTTGCTGAGACCCCATGTTTGTATTGTCCCGACTGGCTTGGACCGGAGAGGCGATCAAAACCTATTTATCACAAGCGTCCATGGGGTCATGCGATGAAGCATCTGACCTCGGTAGACCTCTTCTCTGGAGCGGGAGGACTGACCGAGGGGTTCCACCAAGCGGGTTATGAGGTGCTGGCCTCGCTAGATAACTGGGGTCCGGCAGCGGATACTCATTTGAGGAACTTCCCGAGCACTGAGATGTTCCACGCCGACATCCTCGAGTTCGAGCCATCAGAACTGCCCGACGTGGACGTCCTGGTGGGAAGCCCTCCTTGCACACAGTTCTCCTACGCGAACAAGGGTGGCGCTGGCAATCTCGATCTAGGGATGAAGCTCGTCCTTCGTTTCCTCAGGTTCGTCCATGACCTCAAGCCCCGCTACTGGGCAATGGAGAACGTCCCCCGACTGCTCCAGACCCTTCCTCCCAAGGTCCATCTGCGACGGCTCGGCCTAAAGGAGGACGGTTTCCTGGAAATCCCTGTTCGCAAGATTCTGAACTCGGCAGACTATGGTGCACCTCAGAAAAGGCTTCGCCTGTTCTCCGGCCATTTCCCAATCCCCTCACCGACACACTACGGGCCGGGCGCACTAGACACATTCGAGGGCGGCCTTCCCTGGATGACGGCTCAAGACGTACTGTCCATCCTGCCTGACCCGCTTCGGAGACCAAACTCGGGAACGGAAGTGACAGATCCGAACTATGGGTTCAAGATCCCCGTGGACGAGCTCTCGGACCACTTCATGGACACGGTCCTCACCCAAGAAGAGGTTCAGATCAATCGGAAGTCCAAGATGGACCACTCATGGTACGGGCGGATGGCCTTCCCTGACCACACCAACCGACCAGCAAGGACCGTGATGGCCACCCAGACGGGCGTTTCTAGGGAGACCCTCGTCCTAGAGTGGCAGAAGAACGGAAAAAAGGTCTATCGGCGCCCGACGATTCGGGAGGCCGCCACTTTCCAGACGTTCCCCGTCACATTCCAGTTCTGGGGAAAGTCTGCCGAAACCAGGTACAAACAAGTGGGGAACGCGGTCCCACCGGTGTTGGCCGCCGCCGTGGCCAGGGCCATCGCAACCAAGGCAGGGGCATCTGTACCCGACACCCCCCTTGTCTCAAGGCGTAATCCCGACCTGCCCCACCCGGTCGTTGTCGCCCGAAGAAGGGATGGGTTCAACGCTCGAAGGTTCCCTGTGAATCGGAAGTTCCGTGATCATCTCCCTGGGTCACGATACCGAGGCGTCAGAGTGGACATTGACAATTCCACTCTGGACCCCATCCGCGCAGGAGACAAGAAACGCCCGTCGGGAAGGTCTCACTTCAAGACGTGGACCGCACGTCTGTACATCGGTTCTGGGAAACATCTCTCAAGTATAGTCCCGACCTTCGAGCAGACGGTCAATCAAATGGCCTCTTGTATGGTCACCGCGGATCAACGGAAACGTGCAGAGAGGTTCGCAATGGACCTTGAGAAGAATATCGCCCCCATCCTGCCTGATGCGACGACCTTGCAAGCCGCCTGGGCAGGGAAGATCGTCCGAAGGGACCTGGGCCCGCAAGACATGCTCTGGAAACTTGCGGAGCTGGTCGACTGGTATTTCCCCCCCGAAAAGTTCGAGAGGGAAGTGGGGCCGATAGCGCCAGCATTCCCCAAGACTGGCAGGGACGAGATGCCGATTCGAACGGCCGTCTTTCTCCTCGCCGCCCGATTTGCCACGGAAGTGGTCAACAAGAGGGCACCAGGCTCAACGTTGGGAAGGAGGGGGCTGGAGGAGTTTTCTCTCCAGAGCGGACACATCATTGAGGAGGTTCACCCTCCGAGTGAGCTGCCAAGAGCCGGTTTCATGGTCACGGACGCCATGCAGGCCAGCGCGGGGTCTAAGGGACGGCGTCGACCCGTAGCCCTTGACCTTGCCTGACCTGGTTCAGTAACTCCTTCACCCTGCTCGCAGAGGAGGTTTCCGACCTCTTGACCTCGCATTCCCATAGGGTCAGGACCTGCCAACCGGCCTCACGGAGCAAGCGAGCCTTCTCCTTGTCCCTCCGCTGATTAGCCTCGAACTTCGCTCTCCACCAATCGGTGTGGGTCTTTGGGAGTGGGAGCCTACAGTGGGGGCAGCGATGCCAGAAGCAGCCGTGTACGAAAACGACGGTCTTCTCCCTCGTGAAAGTGATGTCGGGTCTCCCGGGCACCCCCCCTAGGTGGAGTCGGTATCCACGGATGCCCATCTCCCATAGTGCCTGCCTCAGCGCAATCTCAGGTCCGGTGTCCCGACCACGGTTCGCGCTCATGACTCGCGAAGTTGCCTCGCGTGCCGGAATGGGGGCGCGGCCGTCACGGAGGTAGGGTCTTCCCCTGCTAGGAGGCTTTCTCTTTGGGGACCGCACCTGGTGGGAGGGCATTGTTCTCCTTGACAAGCCGATAGACGAACTCCTTGTTGAGCCAGAAGCAGTACTTGGTTATTCCGGCGAACGGGCCGTGCTTATACACATCTCTGGAGTCTTGCGCATGAGGGCGCATGTGGATGTAACCCTCGGGCTTGGGTCGTGTTAGCGAATTCATCCGCTGGTTCTTGCCAGGGACCGAAAGATAGGCAGCCTTTCCCTCTCTTACCTCTCTCTGATAGCTCTCCCACTCGCTCCGGATTCCCTGAAGCTCAGTCTCGGATGGGCTCCAGAAGAATGGTCTTCCCAGGACTCGATCAAGTTGTGGAGTGGATCTCACAGGGGAATAAGTGGGGACGAAGAGAATTCGCCTCAGATCGCGGGCCAGTCTGCTCTCCGGAACATCGCCAATTTCCCTGTCCGTATCGTCAACGACAACCTTTCCCTCCCATTCTTCGCTGGCGAACTCTTCGAGGTCCATTACGGGGAGCGACACAGCTTCGAAGGGGTATCCATCAGAGCTTCGCAGATTGAGCGTTCTGATGCGATAGCCCACTTGCTCGAACTCGCGAATGCGTTTCCGTGGCTTGACCCCAAGTGCCTTGTGAACCATCCGAGCGGCCAAGTCCTTTCCTTCTCCCGCTCCGAGCTCTCTGGCCGCGACCATCTCTCGGAGAGGCTGACCCTCAAAGGGACGAAGTCCCTCCAGAATCCTATGCTCTGCCGGCTCAAGTATCCGTCCTGCAGGTCCCGGAGGAACGACATCGTAGATTGAGGTGTACGTGCCTGGAGGACTCAGTACGCGTTCATTGTAGAGCTGGCGGGTGAAGTCCATCTTCAGCGCCCAAGCTCGCGAAGGGGCGTTGGGAACCGCAGGATCGTTTCGAGGGTTGTACTGCGGAGTGCCATGGTCCTTGGAACCCCCGCGTCCCTTGCGACGGGCCGCTAGGACCTGGGCAGTTCGCTCGCTCAGGGTCTCTGCCTTCGATGCAGCGACGATGCGCCTTGTGTCCTCCCAATCCCCTCCAAAAAGGTTCCAGTCCTTGAGCGTCGGTTCCCAGAGAAAGAGGGCCTTGAGCGTCGAAGACAGTACGTCATCAGGTTCGATCGTGAAGACTGCGAAGAGTACGCGGGAGAGCTTGTTGCGCACCGACGCCCCGCTCCAGACCTCCGTGGGTAAGGTGGGGTAATGGATCATGGATATCGACGTCGGTTCCTTCACGGTGAGGCCCTCGCCCCTCACGCGCTTCAGTGGTAGCGTCTTCAGCTCGACCCCCGCCAAAGGGAAATCCGGGTCGGACCGACTGTTCTTCTTGATGCCATAGTAGAGTTCCATCGCATCCCCGAGGTCGCCCTTCGTGGCCTTCCGACCTACACGAAGCATCGGATGGGCAGCGTCGCGAGCGATGATGATCTGGCGGGCGGTTTTCCCTACCGCTTTCTGACCAAATGCCTCTATCGACCCAGGCCTCGAAGGGTCCAGCTCAGAGAGGGGGGGAGGAAACGCACGAGCGGACATGACGTCATGGAGAACGTCTCTCGGAATTAACTGTTCGGTGTGAACCGAGATGCAAGCCAACTCCCACTCGGGCGCACCAGTGGTGAATGGGGCACTTGCCGCACTGTGGCGCTCTCGCCGTGCAGATGTTCATGCCATGCCGAACCAAGGTGGGATTCAAGAGCCCCCAGTAACGACGTGGAACTACCCGCATCAGCTCGTCCTGAGCTTGGGAGATCGTGGTTCCGTCTACCACCCCGAGTCGCTGGGCAACCCGCAGGATGTGAGTGTCGATAGGGAGCCCGGGTTGCCGGAATCCGAAGACCATTATGGCATGAGCTGTCTTTGGGCCAACTCGAGGGATCCTAAGCAGCTCCTCCTCTGACTCTGGTATCCTTCCACTGTGATTCTCGACCAGCCAGCGTGCAGCGTCACGAAGCCCTCGCGCCTTCAGTTCGGACAAGCCAACCCCCCTGATGATCGCCATGATCTGAGTGGTACTCACCTTCGCCAGCTTCTCAGGGCTTGGATATTCGGCCAATAAGCGCTTGGTAGCGCGTAGAGTCACTTCGTCCCTCGTTCGATGCGAGAGCATCGTGGAGACCATGACCAAGAAGGGGGAGGCACCCCTGTCTCGGAGGACAGGCTCCCGCCAGCTTCCAACCTCGTAGTAGTGATCCAGAGCGTCGAGCACCTTCCCCCAGCGGATCCGGGGTCTTCGGGCGCTAAGAGTTCTGAGGGTGGACGGCATCTCTTGACGTATTGGTTCATTATCATAGGGGGAAAGAGGGTTTCCCCTGCACCAGGCCGCCAACCATCGCATCCCCCACCTCTTCCGAGGTGGATGCGATGACATCAAACACCACCGGTCAGGGCGCGGTTGCCCCTGTCCGGGTCGAGGAGAAGCAGCCTACGCCGAACGAGAAGACCATCCTGGTCTGCCGACCGGGGGGCAAGTGGAGCTTGGAGGTGGTCGCGTGAAGCTCCGGACGTTCACGGGCCTCGACAAGGAGTGCTCCTGCGCAGGGTGCGGCAAGGTCATCCTCGCACGCCCAGACGTCAAGGTGGTTGTGGACATGGAGGGATGGCCTCGCAAGCGCTACCACCCGGGATGCAAGCCTGGGGCGCAGAAGGAGGAGGCGAAGGCCCCCTCCACCCCAACGCCGGCGAGTCCCGCTCCCGCAGGACCTGTACCAGTCGGGCCAGTGCCAGCGACACCTCAACCGCAGGTGGACCCGAGCCCGATCCCCCACCCGAAGGTCGAGACGACGAACACGCCGAGCCTCTCGGACAATCGTCCCTGGAAGATCCTGAAGGTCACGATCTCGGTCGGCGACTACACTTCCGTGCAGGCGGGCGTGGCAGACTTCGGCAAGGAGGGTGAATCCCTGGAGCAGCTGGGCACCCGGCTGGTCTCGGAGCTGACCAAGGACGTCAAAACCGAGTTGGATGTGGTCCACCAGGTCCAGACGGGCAAGCCCCTTTCCATCGGAACACAGGGGGTGGTCTCCACCCCCTCAACCCCTTCCCCGGCTTCGGCCGGGGCCCCTCCCAAGGGGGTAGTCGGCCCCGAGATGGCGGAGGCTCGCAAGCAGGTCATCGTGGAGTTGGAATGCGACGTATCTGCTGTCCGGACAGTGAAGAAGCGGCACGCGGCGAAGCAGTGGCTCAGGTCCCACGGGTACGAGTCCTTCGACCAGGTCCTCCCTACGGACTTGGAGCCGCTGAGGGGGTTGTTGGTGCAGTTCGATGCTATCAATGCCGGCGTAGTTTCGGTAGAGGCTAAGGAATTAGACTACTCGACTTCGCTCTAGGATTCTGCGGCCAAGTCGACCATTCTGGAATATCAGACGGGCGACGTACCTCGCCTTTGGCGGGAAAGGATTCGCTGGGTCTGGCGAAGTAGAAACGTCGTATCCTTGAGCTCTGTCATCAGTCCCTTCGGTAGTCCAGGGCTTACAAAGGGGCCGAAGGCAGCGAGCCAACGACGTACCCTTTCGTGCACGAAGCGGGAATCGTCAGCACGGATGGTTCGAGGACCTATTACCTCTCCTTCTCGTACGTCAACGTACAAAGCGACGTTCTGGTACTTGGAAACGATGTGAAACGTCCAGTTGAGGCGCGTGAGTTGTCGATTGAACATGGACCGGGGATCTTCTGCCTCTCGAACAAGACGACGCCGAGCGGACTTCATTGCCGACCCGTGGCTCCGTCCCCTACGGGCCGCCAAAGCATAGAGTTGAGCGTATCTGAGGAAGAGGACCCCCCCTGCAACCGCTTGTGACATCTGAACCCACTTCACGCTGTGCTTAGAAAGTGAACCGCGGTCAACAAACGGTAGGCGCGCTTGTTGGCTCGATGAGAACGTAACCAAGCCGTCACGAGCCCTTGCGTAGACTATCGCCTTGGCCATCTCTTCCAACGCGAGTCTGTCGAGTGCCAAGGCGTGCCCCCACGAACGCTGGCGAAGGAGGCCCCGTGCTTCTCGGTGGTATCGTCTCGCGTTCTCAAGAGCTTCGCGAGCGACCCGGTTCCACGTTGTGTCCCTCCTCATCTTGACTTTCCCACGACTTTCTGACCTCTCGGTAGCATTGTGACAGCATGAGTTCTGCGCTCAAGGATGGTCCGGATGGTCTTGACCCTCTCCACCGAGGTCAAGACCATGAACCAAGACATGGAATCTGGAGCCACGCGCGACAGTCGAACGGAGACGATACGGAGCCCTGAGGAGGTCCCGCTCTACAGCCTGGTCCCCGTGAGGGGGCCCGAAGGGGAGATCCTCGAAGCGTACCGGGGCGTCCAGCGGCAGGACACGAAAGAGATCGTCAGCGTGATGTCTCCAAGATACGGCCTGGTGCAGCACGCGGACCTGGTCAAGGCGTTGCACGTGGTGGGGGAGGCGCTGGACAAGCCCGAGACCCCGGACAGGGAGCTAGCGGCGAGCGCCCACTTCACCCGGGAGAGCATCAAGCTCTACTCGAACGGACGACGGATGGAGATGAAGCTCGTTATCGGGAAGAAGTTCAAGGTCGACGGGGAGAACACCTTCTTTCCAGCGGTTCGTCTTCTCAACTCGATCGATGGGGCGACCGCCGTCCGGTTGGAGGCGTACTCAATTCGGGTCGCATGTCTCAACCAGTTGCATGCCTCGGCAAGGTCATTCCTGGAGTTCCGGGAGCTCCACCTGGCATCCGCGGACGACTTGCTCGGCCAGTTGCAGGCGGCGACGCACGAGATCCTTGATCACTTCGAGGACGCCCTGGACACCTACGTGACCGCCATGCACGAGAACATGCCGATCGCAGACTTCGTGCCCTCGCTGACGGGCGCAGGCATCCCGGCTCGGCACGTGGACCGGATGGCCCAGCAGCTCCCGGAGTACTTCGGGTCGACCTTGTGGGGCCGCGAGTCGCGCTGGGACCTCTACCAGCTCGCAACGTCCTATTTGACAAGGGAGGTTGCCGGATTGGTGAATCCCCAGCGCGAGCGGCAGTTCGAGCGTGCTGCGGCCCGGGCCCTCCTCTTGGAGGGCGCCGGGGAGGGTGGGGAGGAGGTCCCCGCCTGAGGGGGTGGAAGCATGACTCACCCAAAGACGGTGGACCTGCGACCACTCAAGGGTTTCGTCAGAAGGGAACTGGAGGCTGACCACCCGTTCAGGAAGGCAATTGAGTCCCTGCCCGACAGCGAGCCTCTGGAGGACTTCGCTGCCCAACTGCGCATTCTTATCCCGCTGGCACGGGTGGAGTGAAGTATCACTGACCTATCCCACAACAAGGAAGGTAGGAGAATGGCAGAGAACTCGCCGCGTCCCTCCCCTGACCCTGAGGAGTTTGGGGAGAGACTGAAGAAAGTGATGGAGGAGGTTCTTCAAGTCGTCGGGGGAGAGTATGGCAAGGAACTGAAGGTGCCGACCTCAGTTGAAACAGAGCATCAGTTTAAGGGGTTTGGAACAGGGTGTCAGGTGTCTTGGCGAACTCGGTCACTCCCCTTCTTCGGTGAGGATCTCGACTTCGGGCAGGGACCATTCGGGCTTACGGAGCTTCACAGTTTCGGCGAGCTTTCTGACTTTCTACGAAGATCCCTTCCGGGACTCACCGTGCCAGACGACCAGAGGCTGTCGCTCAAGCAGGCCAAGATTCTAGTCACTCAAGGAATACTCGCTGTACACCGTGGAGTATCTCTTGGTGACTTCGTTGCCGCGGAGACGACCAACTACCAGAAGGCCAGCACAATCCCGCTTAACGAGCTTTCAGTGAGCGCGCCTGTAGAAGCGTTCGACTGTGAGTCCGAGGGGCCAATTGACTTGGGTAACGGCCTCGTGCTTCGGAAACTGGCTTCGGAAGAGAGAACACAGCTCGCCGACCCGGTGATAGCACCGAGGTCTGACCAGGTTCCACTTTCTGTAGAACGGATTAAGTGGATTCAGTGGACACTAGAGGGAAAGGCTCAACTCCAGCCGTGGCAAGGGGAAAGGTTCTACATACCCCGGCCGATATTCGACAGTCGATTGTTCTATCAGGTCATTCACGCTCTTCGGTTGTTCAAGAAAGGCTGGGTTTCTTTGGCCGGGATGAGGGTATGGAGGGAACCCTGGCGTGCCCGACTGTCCTGGGATGGCTTTGTAGATTCCCCCAGGAGGGCGGACCCCACATGGTCTCCCTTGACCCTGACCTCGAGCGAGTTGGCAGACTTCCTTACCTTCTACTCGAAATACCCTCATCAGTCCAAGAGCGGCACCTTTGGAGACCTTTCGACAGCCATCTCTCGATTCAACGACACCTACTCACACGACGAGCGAGAGGAGAAGCTAGTTGATGCCATCATCTGTCTTGAGTCCCTTCTCCTACGCGGCTCACGAGGAGAACAATCATTCCGGCTGGCGGTGAGGGGGGCGGTACTTCTTGCAGGACCTCTTGGCGGGAGACGCGGCATCTATACCATGCTCAAGAAAGCTGTAGGTGAACGCAACGACCTGGTCCACGGCGGTACCCCGTCTGGTGAGACCTCGGTACCCGACTTGATCGAACTTGCGCGGCTAGCCTTGCGAAGGTTCACGGATCCCCCTCAAGCATGGAGTTCGAAGTACTTCTTCGAGCTTGTGGATGAGTATGCCGTCACCAACCCGGGAATCCCTCTGGAGGAGTTTCTTGAACACATGAGTGATTTGCGCGCAAGGAATGAGGAAGCGAAGAGGAAGTCCCCTGCAATTCACTGAAGCATTCTATCGAGGAGAAATCGACAGGCAGGGTTAGGTGCCTCCGCTAGCTATACCTATTGTGAGTGGAGGGGCTGAACCTGATAGCCTGAGAGGGACACACTATAGTTTCAAGAACAGGGACCTCCGGAGGTAGATGTGGGCTCCTCCTTCTGGGTGGGTCCACGGTTCCCCTTCCCTCTCTGCCCTTCGGAAGGGGTAGTACTCGCTGGCCGGCATGATCCAAGCCAGAGTGTCGTCCCTTCCGGTGACAGCATACTTCTTGCCCGGACGCAGATACGTCTGCAGGCCCAGGTGCTCCTCAACGGCATCCGGGATGTTGAATGTGACCTTGGTCGGAGTCACTTTGGCGATTCCTACGACCTCGTTCTGGCGGAGGGCCTGAGCCACCAAGTCGGCGTGACGGTGCATCCCGACTACTCGAACAACGCGTTCGGGACGCGCCAAGAAGGCTATTCCCCGCTGGGGACGCCCAAGCTTGGCCAGGTCCTCCCGGGTGCACCCCAATATCTTGGCCACAACCCGTGGCAAGGCCATGTAGTTCGAGGTGGGGGAGGTGGCCCAGAGCACGACCCACTTCTCTGCTGACTGGGTACGACGCTTTGTCATCTCTCTCGCCCTCGATTCCAAGCGAGCGTTCGCATGGGGGATAAGCGCGATGGGGACCAGCAGGAGTGAGCGATGCCCCCTCCCCTCAACGTTCACATGCTGGGGAGGATGACCTCGAGGCTCGTTCGTCCCGTGTGCTCTGCTCCTTGTTGTGGACGGGCCTATCGCTGACATGGGCACTTCAGCCGACTCCCACATCAAGGCCGCCTCCCTCGCCTCCGGGAGCCGCCGGGCATGATGGCTCGGACCGCTTCGCTCGTTCCCTGAAGGAACGTCCTCGCTCATCAAGCCGCAGCGGCTGACCCCTCCGGCTCGGTCGATTCCCACGGTGCCCCTTCGGGGGCCCCCGTGGCGGCCATGATGGGGAGCAAGGGCGGCCTCTGGAGAGGGACACACCCACCGCTTTGCGGTCCCCCCTCTGGGCGAGGCCGCCTCGGCCCTGAACCCGGGTATGTCAGCGATAGGCGTGACAACCGGAGCAGAGCGTGTAGCCGAACGAACCCCCTACCCTACCTTCCTCCCAGGCTTGGACCGGAACGGGCTGGTCCCTGTGCTCGTCCGCGGGAGCAAACGGACGTTCGAGCTGCGGGAGCGGCTCCGTGCGGTCGGGATGAAGTGGATGCCCCACACCCACGCGTGGTCTGGGGTTGTGCCCGTGGAGGTCTTCCCGCAGATGGAGGCGGAGGGCCTTCACCCCCTCGCAGTCGTTCCCGAGGGTCACCCGCTGGACCGGTTCCGGGAGGCCTTCGTCGAGAAGGCCCATGAACTCCCCTCCCCCAAGGCGCCTGTGCGCAAACCCGGGATCCGTGCCCGCAAGGAAGCACCCGTCAAAGCCTCCCCACAGGAGCGGGCGGCCGTCTTCCTCCAAGAGCACGGCTGGAAAGTCCAAGACATCACGGCCAACCTGGCAGACGACGACCGGGCAGCCGATGAGCGCAAGGTCGAACGGCACCTGCGCGACCTGCGGAGCCGGGTGAAGGCGGTCCGGGCGCTCATCGGCGCGGACGCGAGCATCGCACAGACGCTTGCCACGGACCGGGAGAAGGCGCGAGTGTTCTACGCCATCCATGGGGTCACGGAAGCGCAGGTGCGCCACGGGGTCCCGGACGTGGACGTGCAGGGGCTTGAGTGGGAGGAACTCGCGGACGCCCTCCGCGGTCGGTTCCCGGACGTTCCCTCCGGGCCGGACTGGGTGGACGAGGAGGCGCAACGCGCCGTGGCGGTCCTACCCGGGTCGGAAGCGGAGGTCTGAACGGGGGATCCTGCCGTGCTCCCTACGAATCTGAGGGAGCACGGCTCCCGATGCGGGGACTGCCTCCGGAGAGGCAGCCTAGCGCCGGACTCGGCCTAGGTGGACCATCCGGCGTCAGGCGGGGGTTCGCAACCTCCTGGGATCAGAACCCGGTCCCCGCTTCAGTGACCAACCGTAACATGCCCCCTACGGCCATAAAGGTGTCTTCCCCTTCGGGATTCAGGATTTGGTGGAAATTGTCGACCCATGAGATTCGGTCACCATGGAGTGGCCTTTCGCAACCACGAGGTCAGCGGGAGCAGGGAGCGGTAGAGTGCCTCCCCCTGGGCCGTGAGCGCGTATGCCCCCGCGGCCCGCGCATCCCCCGTCACGGGTGCCCGGGTCACCAGCCCGTTCGCCTCCAGTGCGCGGAGCGTGTGGGTGAGCGTGGCCGGGCTCACCCGGGGCAGGGCCCGCTGGATCGGGGCGTAGCGGAGCGTCCCGTTCCTCCCCAAGAGCGTGACGACACAGAGGGCCCACTTCTTCCCGACAACGTCGACCATTCCGGTGGGCGGGCAGGGGCAATAGAGTCGTTCCCTCTCTGGCATCTTACTACTCCCGTACGGAGCGGACGCTTGTACCGCTTCAATCCTTGAAGTGAACGAGGTGAGTCTCATGGCCCCCGGTTGCGGCTGCAAGAACCCGAGAGAGTGCTGACCGGCCTGAGTCGGGCGCGGGCGGTGAGGTCCTCCCTCCCCGGCAAGATTGATCGCTGACCTGGAACAGTGGTCGACCCCGAAGGGCACGTAAGGTGCCTCGCCGCTTCGCGAGCATCGGCACACATGGCGGCCATTCGGGGTCTCCCCTGGATGCGGGGCCCTCCCACTGCCCCTTCGCAGGACCTGTGTCAGGCTGACAGGTCCGCTCGGGACAGTGGGCCCCTCCCGCATGCAGGCTGTCGCCTCGCTCCGCTTCGTCGAGTTCGGCGCGCCACCTACCCCCTGGCGGACACCCCCCTGTCGGACCTGGGCGGCACCCTGAAAACATCGATATCTTATTGGGAACGGACACCCCCCTGTCCGCTCCTTTCTTCTTTCCCAAGGGCCTGACGAGTTCGATTCTACGCCGTAAGGATGGCTCGATCGTGCTTGGACACCCCCCTGTCCGATTCGGACACCCCCCTGACGGGCATTGAGGTCAGCCGACACCCCCCTGTCCAACCCACCTTGGGGTCCTTGAGGGGGGGGTCCGTCACTGGAGGAGTCGCAAGAACTCACTGGCGAGTTGGAGAGCTCGCTGGGCACTGGCCTCTCGAGCCACTCCATCCCCACCAAGGAACTCTGAGTACCAGGCAGGTCCCTCTGAACGCTCCGTCCGGAACTTGTCGGCCAGGACCCGGATGGCTTCCTCCATGAGAGGGTCATGTCTGAAGGGTTTGATGAGGCGTGCGATCTCAGGGATGCCGCTACCGTAGTCATCCAGGATCGAGACGATGTCGTAGGCATCCTTGTGCTTGAACCGCTCCCCCAGTGCGATGCCCTTGGTTCCCAGGCAGCCCGCAACGTCGAGCATCAGGAACTCCACTGTGGTCTCGGCCCCTCCAGGTAGGGTTCCGGAAAGCTTGCGGACCCCACGATGGTCCAGGGCTAGCTCGGCCCCACGCATAGTACGCGCCTGCAGATCCGGTTGAATGGGCCGGTGTCGGTGTTCCCTTCCTGTCACCTTGACCTGGGAGGTCAGGAAGTCCACCTGGATGTCCCTACGGATACCGTCTTCGCAAGGGACAGTGCGGAAGAAGCTGAATCGCTTCCCTCCTATCCCCTTCCAGCCCACCTCGCCAATCATCTCCACGATGGTCGCGTATTCCTCCTCCCCCACCTTGCCGGGGTCGACGACCAGGTCGATGTCGATGGAGCCAACATGCGTGAAGGGGATTCCGGGACGCGGGTGATTCTCGATCAGCAGGTAGGGAACCCAACCTCCAACCAAGACCAGGGCTTCGGAGTAGTGCTTGAGGGTCCGGGCCAGTTCCAGGAGGGCTGACCGGGATGCTCGAATGAGAGCCGGATCGAAGTCTGCCGCGAGCCTGGGATTCATGTAGCCCTCGGGAACTTGATTGCCTGCTCAAAGAGCGCCTCGGCCTGCTCCTGCCCCCTGGCGGGGTAGTTGAAGAGGTCGACGAAGAGCTGGATGTCGCTCACCACACGAGACCCACGAATCTCCCGGACACCCGCAAAGACACCCTCGTCGTACGGGTCCAAGATAACGACGTTGGCCCCGCTGGAGACGGGTCGAAGATCCATCTCCTTGACCAGCGTCTCCTTCCCGCTCCGCAAGTAGAATGAAACGTCCGTGAAACGTACAAAGGGAGCGATCAGAGACGCCCCGGCCATGCCGGTGAGGGCGTATTCGATCCCCAAGCGCTTGGTGGTCTCAGAGACCCTGGCCATGATCTGATCCGCAGTCTTGTCGAAGGAAAAGTAGTAGCTCAGTGGGCTCTTCTCCCAGGTCCAGTTCTTTGCCCACTCTCGCAGGAGCCGGTCCGGTTCTGCCAAGACAATGCTCCGGTCCCCTCCACGGGTCACGAGTCCCTTCTTGTCCAAGAGATCGACGACAAGGTATGCCCCAGCCGGACTCATCGAACAGGTCTTCGCAAGCTTGGTGATCGTGGTTGGCTCACTGGGCTGCTGTAGGAGCGTCCTTAGTACTCGAGTTGCCTTGGGGGCGAACAGGGTTCTTAGCCCGCGCTTCTCAAGCGCCCTCCCCTCGGCTCCTATCCGGTCCACTAGGACTGAGCCGAATTCCAGGTAGGCATCTCCTGCAAGGTCTACATATCCGACTCCCTCCGCTTTGCAGATCCCACGGGAGCGTTCACTGAGATAGGGAGCGGCGACGACAGGGTACGCTCGGGGGCGGGTCCGTACAACCTGTCGGAGTTGCGTGATGGCTTGTTCAACCAATCGGGGTTCCCCAAGGGACTTCACCTCGAGCACGAGTTCCTGGGTCCTTCCCCCCACCTTTGCGTTGGCCAGGGCGTCGACCCTTAATCCCGGCCCCAGCATGACCTCTCGTCGGATGTCCTCGATCCGGAGAGAGGGGATCACCTCCGGCAGTGCATCGAGGATGTAGCGGAGTGTCTCCGCTTGGGTGACTGGGGGTCTTTCACTGGATAGCATGCTTTTAGCATCTGCTAAATGGGCCTGTTCTACTAAAAAGCTTTCGGTCGCCACCCCCCCATCATGTTGCCCACGGGAAGCAAACCGACCAGCGATTGCCCGACGTCAGTCTTCCGGTCTTGATCCCAAGGAGCTTCAGAAGAGTCCCCAGCTTGGACTCATCCCACCCCTCGTAGAACACCACAAGATCCTTGAGTGGGATTGCCGTCCGGCCGTCGACCTCGACTCCCTTCCCCAGCTGCTTCAGCTTCTCGCAAGATGAGAGCACTTCGTCTCTCATGTAGGCGAGTCCGCTCGGCTTCTCCTCCGCCATGCCACCTGCTGCCATCAGCCCCTGGGACTCAGGATGCTCGTTATCGACAGGTACGGAGGCGGACGGGGAGGCGGGACCCCCCTCGAGAGGGGTATCCATGGTGTCGACAACTGATGGGGGTGCTTCCTCGGCCTCTCCCACCACACCGTGCTCTCCCTCGCTTGCCTCCTCTCGGGAGGCCCGACGGAAGGAGTTCAGGCCGGTCCAGACGAACACCGAGTAGCCAGTCCTGCCGTTCAGGTGCTTGAACACATTCCGTGCCACCTTCAGGTCCGGGACGAAAAAGTACACGGGGGCCCCCTTCGCCTTCTCCAGATTCTTGACGACCTGAGTGACGTTCTCACCCGTGGTCTCGATTTCGTCATTGATGAGGACCCCGTGCTCGAAGTGGGTGAGGTCCGGCGCTTCCAGGTTTGAGCCTTGCGCGGGTTCCTGGGCTTGGCCGAAGCCCTGAGACGTCACGAAGACCACGACCTGTGCCTTCAATCCATCGTGGTTTGGACCCCCACCCCCCTTCCATCCTCCCTTGCCCAGATGCTGGCGACCCTTCTCGGTAAGCACGTTCGTCTGGTTCTCCCGGTCGAAGTCGAGGTACCCCAGCTGTCGACATCGAAGAATCGCATCCCATATTTCGTTGGGATGGAGAGGAACGTTCTGGCTCAGTTCCACCCGGGTCCTTGGGTCATCCTGAAGGGCCTTGAGGACGGCAAGGCATTGCTCATCGCCTACCAGGAAGGGGGATGCTCCTGAGGTCTCCTCCGCAGCGTAACGTCTTGTCGATGCAGTCACGATGGCATCGACCTCTGCAACGTCCTGTTCCGGTTTCGCAGGAGGGAAGGTGGTCAGCATCTCCAAACGATTCCCCTGGACGAAGAGCGCCCGGTAAGGAGGGAGGGCGCGTAGGGTCTCCTCTGTCCATCCCCTGCGACCCGGACGGGTGATATCGGCTGCCCTCCGGGAATCCTCCACTCCCATCCGGAAGAAGACCCAGGCGTCGGTGTTGGCGATGACCGCCGACCGGATCTCGTCCGGGATCT
>JAJZIG010000017.1:20665-23351 GCA_021851265.1 archaeon
TCTGCTCAAGGTACTGGTTGGCCATGATGAGATGCAGGCCGAACTTGCGGGCCTCCGTCAGGACATGGGCGATGCTGGGGGTCACGAAGTTCTGGAACTCATCCACGAACAGCGCGGTGTGCCTGCCCGTCACCCCCCGTTGGAGGACGGCCAGCCAGAGGCGAGCGAAGGCCATCGCCCCCAGGAAGCGAGAGGCTTCGTTCCCGATCTTGGTCTTCGAGAGGTTGACGATGACCAGACGATGGTTGAGGAGCGTGCGGAAGTCGACAGGGCTCGCCCGCTGGCAGAGGGTCAGGCGGAGGAGGTTGTTGTTGGTGATCTTCCCCAATCGATTGAGGGTGGAAGAGACTCGGTCCTGCGAGTAGCGAACGTTCGTGAGACGGGGGAGCTCGTTCAGCACGAACTGCCGGATCCCTTCGGTGTGGACCAGCTCGGCGAATCGCAACCGGGCCTGAGGGTTCGTCAGGATGTAGTACATGTCGACCAGGTTGGTCCCGGGGATCTCGAGCAGGCCGGAGGCCAGGGACGAGATGTTGTGGTCCATCTGAGGGCCGAAGACATCGGGACCCCAGATGGTCTTCACGAAGTAGACGAGGTTGTCCACGATCACGTCGCGGGCCGTCGTGAGGTCGGCAATGTCCATGGTTTCCCGGTCGGGCAGAGCGAGTATGTTCAGCGGGAGGCCCACCATCTCAACCCCGTTCTCTCGGTAGGTGAGCCGAGAAGGGTCGAGCTCGATCGTGTCCGAGGCGATCTCTGGAGGAAGGAGCCCCTTGAGTGCCTCTGCCAGGGTCCCGTGAGGATCGATCAGGATTACGTTCCATGTGGGTTTCTTGAGGAGGACCTCCATAGCCCACTGGAGGAGGAGGGTGGACTTTCCTGTCCCCGTCGCCCCCAGGACGGCGGCGTGGTGCCACAGCGGGGTCTCCGAGAGGAAGACCGGGTCGCCCTGGTAGGTCTTTCCGAGCGCTACCCACTGGCGGCTGGCCTCCTTCAAGTTCGATGGCTGGAACTTGGGGATGGTCAGTGGCCGTGCCGTGGTGGAAGACACCTCCGGGCGCCTGGGGGGTCCGCCCCCATCAACGCTTCCTGGCCCAAGGCTGGCCAGACTCGCAGACGAGGGAGTGGAACTGGAAGCAGTTCCCCGCGAGGAGAGCACATCGCGTAGGGTGGTGATCTCCTGATCTTCGACATAGTACTGGAGCGCCGCGTTCGGGCGGGACCATGGCGGACAGATGACGGAGGCCAGTTCGCTTCGAGAGATATCCCGGCGCTCCCTGCCATTGACGAAGGCACCGAAGCTGTGGGAACGGAAGGCTTGGTCGAACTCGACCTTCTTCCCCTCCTTGACGAACTCAAGGCTCCGCCACCTCCCGGAGAGGAACTGTTTCAGGTAGGCCTCTCCCACACAATGAGTCAGGATCGTCTTCGCCTCGGGCCCATAGGCCGCCGCCCTTACCTCCAGGTGGTATGGGGGCTCGTTCAGGCGTTGGGAGAGCGTCCGGTGCTGCTCTTGGTCCCACTGGGTCGGTATCCTCTTGGTGTAGGAGCCCGTCATGGAGACGTCGAGTCCCTGATGATAGAGGAGTAGCTTCTCCCTGGGGGCGGTGAAGAGGTGCAGGTTCTCCTCCCAGGCCCCCGTGGCCCGAAAGAGGATCTGGACCACGACCTCATGGCCCCTGGCCAGCGGCGAGGAAAGAGCCGTAACGAGAGAGTCGGCATAGTCATGCTCCCGTGCGATGTCCAGTGGCGTCCAGTGTCTCGTCCGCTGTCTTGCCCAGGCGAAGGTCCAGTGATCGGCCGGATGACCGGGCAGGGCACAAGGAACAGGCTCGGGATACACCCCGGCGCCGGGGAAGGTTCGCTCAACAGAACTGGCAAAGAGGGAGAGGGCCTGCACGGATGGGGCTGAGAGCAGCCAGTCGATGCGGCCATCGGGATGCAGGTGGATCTCCACTCCCCCCTCAGTGATTGGGCTCTTGAGCAGAAGGTGGACTTCGGGGGGTACCCTCTCTCGCCGTTGGGCGGGGACAGGTTGGTGGTGGAGAACACGATGGTAGGGCATCAGGCCTCCTGCGCAACCCGTTCCCGCAGTTCCTCTGGATTGGTCGTGATGATCTCATGCTCGACCTCGCTGGAGACGATGCGGAGGGGAGTGTGGGTGGTCCCGGTGATGAGGAGCCCGGTCGCATACCCGACGTCCTTCCCGGTCTTGGTGTGCTTCACGTAGCTCACCTCTGCGGGGGTCATGGCGAAGTAGTCCCGCATGGCCGCGGAGACCGACCGGTGGCGCATGAGGGTGATCATCGCCGAGTTCGTCATCGCGACCCGGCCGTGCTCATTGTCGAGGAAGTCCGCCGCCGACTGGGAGATGAGGGTGATGCCCGCGTGGTAGTGCCGGGAGTGCCGGGTCATGTTGGCGAGGGCAACCGCCGCAGCCTCCCGGTCCATCAAGTGCCAGGCCTCGTCCACGACCACGAGCTTCCTCTCGTAGTCCCTCCGGCACTCCGTGAGGATGAAGTCGAGCAAGAGGAGCATGACAGGGGTGAAGAGATCCCCCGTGAGAGCCCTCAGGTCGATGCTGACCACCCGGGAAGAAAGGTCGATGTCGGTGGTGTGGTTCAGCCACCTGAAAGAGCCGTGGACATAGGGCTGGAGGATGATCCGCAGCCGGTCGGCGTGGACG
>JAJZIG010000136.1:0-2690 GCA_021851265.1 archaeon
GAGAGAGGGTGGCTTCGGAAGGTTCGTATCTCATCTTGTGTTGCCCGTCTATGACGTAGACCCCCCTGCCAATTCGGACGACCAGGTTCTCTTTCACCAGGTCCCCCAGCAGCCGGTTGGTGACGTCAGGGGTGTAGCTGCTCCGCTCTCTTGCATCCTCGGTGGTGAAAGGCCGATCGCCGAACTCTCTCTTCAGTCCCTCGGCATATCTCGTCTTCCAGCTCATGGCTTAGGTGAACATCATCATACTATTTAATATTATGATGAAGCTGACCTTCATTTACACAATGCTGATCCATAATGGAATATCCGGTTGCCCGTGCGCAGCGTCTTCGTCGGCCCTCCTGTCGCAACCATCTTTCCGCTGCCCCGACGTCAAGACCTCTGCACTTTTCTAGCGACGTTCACTTCTGCACGGAACGACACGAAGTTCTGCACCTGACAGAACGGTCGCAGCGAAGGCGGTTCACAAGATTCATTACTAGGCATTACAATACGTAATGCATCGAAATGGTGAGGATTAGCGCTTGTACGAAGTGAGAGTGTTGGTGGGCACCCTGGAGGAGGCCTCGGGCCTCCTGAAAACCCTCGGAGAGAGGGGATACCACAAGGTGTCCATGGGACCCCCGGGACAGGCCGCACCTCACCCCACAGGGGAACTGCTCGACGAGGCGAAATCGAGCCTGAACCGGATGAACAACTGGATCATCGCGGCGCTCTACAAGCTGGGGGCGACCGAGAAGAGGACCGCTGCGACCTCTGAGAAGATCGTGGGAGCGATGAGGGACCTCCCTGAAGCAGGGAGTCTCTTCGTCTCGCGCAGCGAGGGTGTGGTCTCGCGGACAGTCAGCATGGTCGCGTCGTCGGTGCTGGGGAGCAAGTTCTCCCTGGTGGCCCATGACAGCGCCATCCCCAGGAGGTTCTGGCTCACGGCGGAAGGGGTCAAGAAGGCAAGGCTTCACGCGGGAGGGGAACAGGCATGAAGGGAGCAGTCAGGGCGACGGCGGTCGAGGCGTACACCCGCGACGTGGGAAGGGGGATCGCAAGGCTGGACCCCAAGTCGATCGAGGAGCTCGACCTCTCCGCTGGGGAGATCATCGAGATCAGGGGGCGGAGCACGACGGCCGCCAAGTGCCTCCCGCTCTACCCCTCAGACTGGGGGCACGGCATCAGCAGGATGGACGCGCTGTTGAGGAGCAACGCCGGGGTGTCCACGGGAGACCCGGTCGAGGTCAGGAAGACTCCCGCCTCGGCGGCGCGCAGGGTCCTCCTCACCCCTCTCGGCGAGCGCTCCGAGACCACGAATTACTTCGTCGAGCACTGGCGGGACGCCGAGGAGCCGGTGGAGAGCAGGTTCGCAGCAGAAGCGCTTTCAGGGACTCCCGTCGTGAACGGGGACTTCGTTGTGGTGGACTACCAGGAATACAAGCTGCTCCTCCTCGTCCTGGAGAAAGAGCCGTCGGAGGGGGTCTCGGTGGTGGGGAGGGAGACGAAGGTCGACCTGGTCCCCTGGCTTGCGGCCAGTGCAGCGGTTTCCTAAGCGAGCGCCAGCGGCCAAGATGGCACCAGAAACTGCTGTCAATGTACCAATCGAATGCCCTGGCTCAAACCTCCATGGGGCCAGAAAATGGACTGGGGCAGGGTCGCCCCGAAGGACTTCGAAAGGCAGCTCCGGGGGGACAAGGTCCTAGAACAGTTCGCAAAGGCGGACCTTTCCGACAGGGAAATGCTCGGGCGGGGTCTCCGTGCCCAGCGCCCTCAAGACGTCGTCATGAAGGCGGCGTAGCCCCGATGCAGACCACGTGACTACCGCCTACCCTTTCTTAAAATCCCGACCCGCCCCGGCGATGACGCAGGGGCTCTTTGACGTCGCTGGAATTCAGTATTCACGCCCGGGAGAGGCTTCGCCAAAGGCGGGTGACAAGGAAACAGGTGGCTGAAGCCGTCCAAAGACCCGATATCTTGTTCAAGGACGCCGAATCTTCATCCCTGGTAGCCGTGAGGAAGACCAATCACAGGTACCCCGTCGTGATCTATGTCCCTCGAGAGGAGGCGAACCGGGTGGTCACAGTCTATCACGCGTCAGACGTTGACAGGCTTATTAGGCGGAAGCTCGGAAGAGGAGTCTGGACAAAAGAATGAAGCTCACCTACGACCCCGAAGTCGACATACTATACTTCCACTTCAAGGACGGCCCGGCGGAAAGCGTGAGGGAGGTGGAGGACGAGGTGGTTGTGGAGCTCGACAGGAAAGGCGAAGTGATGGGGATCGAAGTCTGGGGCCTGAGGAAGAAGGGAGTCCTCAAACAGTTGGCCCAAGCCGCGGTTCCTGCTTGACTGGTCGTACACAGGCGAGGGACCCTCGCCGCTCAATCAGTCAAGGAGCGCTACTGCAACTGCTCAGAAAAGCTGGCAGGAGCAAGCCGTCTTTCATAGTCCCTAACTGCGTTCAAATCTTAACTGCGGTGGCCGGTTCTTAGACCTGTTTGGGTTCAAGTCCGTCATCGGAATCGAGAACCTTCGGATTCGAGAACTCGTTGCGATGTTCTTTCGCCTGAATGACAACCTTCTGTGAACCCACGACCAGCTCCGCCAACGCCGAACGGCAACTTGAGCGAGTTGATCCTGTCCTCCTTCGGCCGTCGTGGTCGTTCCGATTCCACGTTGTAACCACCGTGCTTGGTACTATTA
>JAJZIG010000136.1:2700-4179 GCA_021851265.1 archaeon
TATGTTTTTCGACCGCAAAAGACATAAAATCTGATAGATGGGGGCCGTGACGAAACTGCACTGATTACTACTACCACTACGGCCACGCCTGCAGGCTTCCAGCAGCAGTTCCACATCGACTGGAGCACCTATAGCTCGTCCCTCGCGTCCGACGTTGAGAACGTCGGTTCTTCACGACCCAGAGTTCCCCGCTGTCTGCGTGGCGCGAGTGAGTCCTCGTGCTCGAGCGCGCCCCCTCCTCCCCGCATCAGGCTCTGCGCGGTGATCCCCTTCCGCCATGAAAGGCATGAGCCGTGGAGCCCCTGGGCTCGAAGGGCCGACCTGTCGCGCAAGTGACCCCGCTCGTCACGCTGACAGCCCGGCGTGCCAGTGCGCCTGCCCTGCCGACTGGGGCCGATGCCTTCACGGAGCATGACTGCGTACGTCTACCCAGAGAGGAGGGAAGCAAGCGGTGCGTCTCCCGGGGCCACTCCTGACCAGTGCGGCGCGATGCCTCCGGCCAGTAAGTTTCGCGAGCAACGCACAGGCAGCCGTGGCAAGACCCAGCGTGGATCCGGCCGCACCCTTATCAATTCCTTCCGTCCAACCATATGACAGGAGCGAATCCCTGTGGGCACCCCGGGCCTAGGCGTAAGCGTCACTGGGAGCCTCACCCACGTGGCGAGCATGGCGGCCGCGCTCTTTGTGCTGTCGGTCGCGGCGGGATACACGGGGCAGCCGGGCGCCGCATTTCTGCTCTTCGTGTTCGGGATCGTCACCTGGGTCGTCTACATGTCCTTGGCACTAGGGGCGTATCGGGACGACAGTAAGAAGAAGACGAGGGCCTGGGCGAGTGCGCCCAAGGACGCCTCTCTTACCAGGATGGATGTCCTCGAGTCGGTGCTGAAGGCGAGGGAGAAGTACACCCCCGAAGACCTTGCGAAGATCTACACGTGGCTGAACGAAAAGGCCTAGTCGCTCGGGCGCCTGGAGGTCAAGCCGGGGCTCCGGGTGCGGCCAGCCTGGCTTCGCTGCGCGGCTGATCCCAGGCCTTTGCGCCTTTGCTCTTCCTCCCATACGAACCTCCCCTTCTCGTAGACTGCCTCGCCGTCCAAGTAGATCGTCCCTTTCTCCTTCATGGACTTTATCATGTCGATGTGAATCGCGCTCTTGTTGGTCCCGCCCGTCTCGGGGTAGGCCCTCCCGACTGCCATGTGGATCGTGTCCCCCATCTTCTCGTCGAAGAGGATGTTCCTGGTGAACCTGTCTATCCCGCGGTTCATCCCTATCCCCAGCTCGCCTAGCCTCTTCGCCCCCTGGTCGACCTCGAGCAGGTCCTTCAGGGTGTCTCCTCCCTCCTCCGCGCTCGACTCCACGACGCGGCCGGACCGGAAGGACAGCTGGGCCCCCCTGATCTCGCGCCCCTGATACAACACCGGCAGGTCGAAGTAGACGTCCCCCCGGACGGCTGTCTCCACCGGAGACACGAACACCTCTCCG
>JAJZIG010000137.1 GCA_021851265.1 archaeon
CCTTGGGGAGCTTGACCCTTCGGGTGTAGCGTCCATGTGCTGTGACCTCCACCGGCTCGAGGACCCTCCTGATCTTGTCCAGGGTCAGCGGGCTGACTATGGGGGCCATCAGAGGATCCTCCTCCAGGACGCCAGGACCGAGAGCCCCACCACCAGGGCGAGGAGCTCCCACGCCTGCTCTGGAATCTGTTGAAACATGAAGGCGAACAGAGTAGGGTCCGCGGTCGCCTGCATCGTAGGAAGGACCACCAGGAGGGAGAGGAGGACGCCGGCGACGGCCGAAGTACCCCAGAGGAGAGCGGTGACCTCGGTTAGCAGTAGGGACCCTGCGCCCGGCCCGTGGGGGTGCCTGGCCACCGCGCGGAGGAGCATCCTGGACTTGTCCCTGACCTGGGCGCCGTCGTTCCTGGACTTCGCCACCGTCCAGGCTGAGAGGAGGACCAGCATGGCGCCCATCACGGCGTCGAAGACCTCCCGGAGCTGGGCGATGGCCATGACGGAGGCCGGGCCGGCGACGGCCGAAGCGAGGGAGGACCCTGTGGACGGGTCGATGGCGCTCGGGTTGATGGCCTCGATGCCGACCGAGGAGGCTTGGACCATCTGCCCCGACCCTAGGAGCGTCAGCGCCAGGCCCATCCCCAGGTTGAAGTTTACTATGACGACGGCCAGGGTGAAGACCATGCAGACGAGGATGGCGTACTCCGTGGCCCGGACCAGGAAGAAGCCGCGCCTCGAGGGCGCTCGGAAGAACCAGGCGAAGGGAGACTGCGTGAACCTTGAGAAAAAGGGGGAAGTGGTAGCCATGTCTAACTGACCTTGTAGGAAGTCGAGACGGTGCCGTTCGCGTTCAGGAGGACGAAGAGGTTGCCGCTGTGGAACTGGACCGTTGCGGCTGGCGTGGTGACGCTGAAGGGGCCGAAGTAGGTGATGGTGACGCTCCCCGTGGGGATCGTAGGCAGCGACGCGGGGGTGACTGTGAGGTTCTGGGCGCCCTTGGCGATGCTGATGGTGAGAGGGGTACCTGAGCCCTGGACCTTGGCGACCTGGTGGCCGTTGCCGTCCATGAAGGTCATGGTGGATCCCTGGATCTGCACCATGGAGAACGTCGCCGAGCCGAGGCTCGAGGACATGGGGGCGAAGCTGAGGGTCTCTGGCTGCGGGAGGAGGATTATGATCGGTGTGGAAGTCTGCTGGTTCTGGATGACGTAGGCTGCGAAGCTCAGGGCGAGGATGGCCGCGACTACGGCCACTATGGCTACCACCCATGGCGATTTTCTTTCCGCCGGGTGCGTTTCGTTCATCAGCGTGATACCTCTGGGAGCGGGTTGTTCATGCAGAGTCCGCAGACGGGGCAGATCATGTGACCGTGGGGGTCGACGTCGGGGGTGACGTAGGCGCCGCAGAAGTCGCACCGCAGGACGCGGCCGGGGACCTCCCGGAAGTCCGAGAGCTGGGAGGACGCCTTCAGCTGGAGCCTCAGGGAGAAGGTCAAACTGTGGCGGCCTCCTCCCTCACTCTCGCCCTCTTCCTCATGTTGACGTCCGACCAGCAGCCGCCCTTCCTGGCTGCCGAAGAGAGCTTGCTCAACCGCCTCATCTTCTTCGAAAGGTCCTCGGCCTCGACCGAGGCCTCCCACTCTGTGTGGCCCGACGCCTCCTGGTGCTTGACGAGTTCCCCCTTGGTCTGGAAGGGCTGTCCGCAATAGCTGATCTTCTTCGATGACCTGCTGTATGACAGGAAGCTTCCAAGGCACCTGTACTTCCAGCCCGGCTCTTCCCGGTCGAGCTCGAGGACCTTCTCGAGGTGGCGGGGCGAGAACTGCACAAGCCGCGGGTGCGCGAGGCTGTGGCCGACGTACCCGCTCTGGACCACCTGGACGTGGCCCGCCTCGGCGAGCTCGTTCAGCCTCGCCTGGGTTATCCCATACTTCTTCTTGAAGGCCCTGACGGTCAGGCCCTTCCGGAGGCTCGGCCGGCGCTCTACCGTCGTTTTACATTCCTCCGTTCAGTCCCTTTCCGTGTCTGATGCCCGGTGGAGGCATGGTTCCTTCGCTTCCCTTTTCGGGGGCGTCTGGCTACAGGAACTTGTCTAACCACCAAATCTTGTAAACGACGGTCGACCTCGCTCCTCTCCCCCTGGGTGAGGGGCACAGGATAGGCCGGCTCCTGGACCTTGAGCCACTGGCGCAGGTTGGGGTTGGCACCCATCAGTCCGTTGTAGGTCGCGTGGAAGACCCTGGCGTCGCGGTCCTTGTGCCTCGCCCTGGCCAGCTGCACCAGGACGGTCGACAGGGCGATGCCATGGAGATCTGCGTACTTCTCCGGCGAAGTCCCTGGGACCTTCAGGAAGGCGATTATGTCCTTCTGGGTGCGGGAGAAGCGGAGGGTCAAGCCGTCTCTGCCTCCGAGCCGTCCGGCCTGTGGAAGTCGTCGTCGTCCCTGGGCGCCCTGGAGATCTCCGCAGGGCACTTGCGGCAGAGGTGGCCCTTCCCCTTGAGGAAGACGTTGTAGGAGAAGTCGGCCTCTCCCTTGGCGTCGACCATCTCGTCCCCGCACTTGTAGCACCTCCAGGGGAGGAGCTTGGTTGCCGGCGGTGTAGGCGTCCCTTGGCTGTCAACGCCTCGTTTTTCGCCCTGCTCGGAGCCGGACCTGGAGTCGTGCTGCTCAGGCCCGGGCACGGTCTCCGAGTTAGGCATCGCTGGTGCTCTGGTTTGGGATGATGGGTCCAAACCCTCACCGCCTAGATCTTTCAGACAGACCGTACACGCAAAGTCTCCGGCGGGGGACTTCGACAACGTCCCCGGCTTCCCACAGAGTTCGCACAGGCCCTCCTTCTGTCCTTCAGTTCCTTCAGTTGCTTCAGTTCCTTCAGTCGGGAACCTTCTCCCGAAGGCTCTCGTCGTGGCCGCCTCCAGCTGCGCCTGTGTCACCCCGAACCTCGTCCCTCCCTGGGGACCGTCCCTGCGCGGTTCGTTGTACAGGCGCATGTTGCGGAGCGCCTTGGCGACCTCCTTGTGGCTGAGCTTCTCGCTCCCCTCGGCCTCTCTGACCTTGGACGTCAGGGCGTTCAGGTCTATCCTCAGAGAGTGGTCCAGCGACGGCGCCGTGAGGGTGCTGCGGCCTTCGGTGTCCACGATCTGCTTCAGCATGAGGAGGACGGTCGTCCCGAAGGACTCCGCGCCCTTGGCCTCCTTCTCCTTCGCCTGCTGCTCGATGAAGGCCGCGACCTCCTGCTCGACGCTCGGCGAGCCGGCCGGCCTGTGGGCGTCGACGAGCCTGGCGACGGAGACCAGGGGCTTGGCCAGGTTCCAGATCCTGCCTGAGAAGTCGAATGGGTTGGTCACTGTGGGGATGAGGTCCCTGAGCTCGTCCCAGTGCCCGAAGAGGGAGAGGTACTCCTGGTCGCGGATGGCCTTCCACTCCGCCGAGTCCTCGGAGACCTCCCGGTTCGCCTTCTCTCTGTCCAGGGTCCTGAAGAGGATGATCTCGAAGGCGCGGTCGCCGAGGACCTCCTCGAGCCCGTTGATGGAGCATATCACCTTGGGGCAGTAGGTGGAGAACTTGGTGACGCGGAGCTTGTCGCCGTCCTGGGAGACCTTGGTCGCCTTGCCGTTCTTCTGCCAGCCCGAGTTGAGGACGGAGAAGTAGGCGATTTGCTCGTCGTTCTTGTCGGCCAGGCCCTCCCCCTCGTCTATGACCATGGTCCCCCTGGTGTCCTGGGTGGTCCGGTAGATCGCGGCGGCGGACGTCTCGGCGAAGATCTCCGCGTTGAAGCAGAGGCACTCGAAGACAGAGCCCGTCTTCGTCTTGCCGACCCCCTTCTCGCCGCCCAGCTTAAGGTACGGGAAGTACTCGAAGAGGAAGAAGAAGTAGGACGCCAGGGCGTAGACCGCGCAGATTGTGGGGCCGTGGGCCTCGTTGTCAAAGTCGATGTACCACTCGAACTTCGACCTAAGGGCCTGGTAGAGCGCCCACAGGTCGGGGGCCTGCGAGGTCCCTTCGACGTAGCTCCTGATAGACGCCGCGCTCCACCTCTGCTCGGGGAGCGTCTGGGGGATGTTGGCGAGCCAGCCGCGCTTCATGAACTCCTGCTCCGTCGTCTCGAAGAACTCCCTCTTGCTCGTCACCGTGCAGAGGACCATCTCCCCGCGTTCGGCGACGTTGCCGTGCTTGTC
>JAJZIG010000138.1 GCA_021851265.1 archaeon
CGAACCAGTAAAGCCGCAAGGTCAAGATTCGCTGTCGGAATCGTCAGCCCGAAGGACGGCGTGGCTCTCATCACCCTTACCATGTGCCTCGTCTTATAAGCGTCCCTATGCTAGTAATACGTCTTATGGTGGAGAACCAAGGAGGATGTGTCATCCCCCGTGCGCAGGGAGGGGGAGCGCCCAGTCGAGCTTAAGAGCCTTTACGAGCCTCTCGTACCACGAAGGGTCCCTCCCGCCGGAGTATCTCTCCTCCGGGCTGCACCCGATGGTCCTGACCCTCAACCCGTTGTTGTGCCAGTGGACGTAGGTGCGGACGCACTCGTCGATCGAACCCCTGTCGGTGCTCCTCCCCAGCCTGTGGATGAGGAACGAACGCCTTCAGCCCCTTCTGGAACGCGGACAGCTTCCCCAGCGTCTGGTGGTGGTGGACCGACGACCAGATGTGCTTCCATGTGATCCGGCTCTCGCAGTACCTCCTCATGGCGGAGTTCATCCTGCAGAACTGCCGCCCGTTGTCCGTGAGGAGGTTCTCGAAGACACCAGGGTGGAGACGCGTCATCCACTCCACGACCGCATCGCCGGTCGCGTCCGCGATCCGCCCGGCGTGTTTCAAGAAATCCTTGAGCATCGTCAGGAATAACTAGGTTGTAAATGAATTCTTTTGATTATCCGCATCCGGGTGGTCAGAACAACGACGACAGCTCGAGGTACGACTTCACGAAAGACTTCATCATCTGCGCCGGGGTGCTCACCACGCAGTTCACCGTGAAGTACTCCTCGATGGCGCGGCTGTCGATGCCGAGCCCCATAAGGAAGGTCCCGGAGTTGGACACCGCCTTCACCGTCGAGACGAGCTCGTCCTCGATCCCGTTGTACCCGGTGGGGACCCCGTCCGACGCCACGACCAGCACCTTCGTGTCCACCGGCTGCTGCGAAAGGGCGCTCTGGGCCACCTTGATGGCGTCCGGGAGGAGGGTGACGTTCCTCTGCTGGATCCCCCCTATCCTGGCCTTGGTCTCCGAGGTGTACCCCTCGTCGAAGTCCTTGATGATCTGGATGGAGTTGTTGAACGAGAATATCCCCCACTGGCTCTGGACGGGGATGAGGTCCTTCACGACCTCCGCAAGGCAGGTGCTGATCCCCCTCACTTCGTGGGAGAACCCCGAAGTGCTCTTGCTGGCGTCAAGGAGGATCGCCCAGGCCTCGTTCTTGTGGATCGGCTCATCCCTGAGGAACACGTCAGAGCGCATCTCCCCGGAAGCGACAACCTGCATCGCGGCCTGGGTGTCTACCTGGCCGCTCTCGTGCCCCCCCGTCTCGTCGAGGACGTTCTTCACCTGTCGGAGCTGGTCGCGGATGTTGCGTATAGGCCCTGAGAGAGTCGACCTGATGCGCATGAAGTTGGCGTAGTCCCCGCTGGGGTACTCTATCCCGTCCAGCCTCGTGCCTGAAACGTACTTCTCGTACCTTTCCTTGATCTTCTGGAGCTTGGAATCGGACGCCTTCAGCGCGTTGTATATGTCCCTGGCTTCCGAGTCGTCCTGGGGCGCCTGCTCCTCTCCCAGCCCGACCGCCGCGAGCGCGGAGGCCTCAAGGCCCTTCGGGTCCTCCGACTCCACCACCTGCCCCTCGAAGATGTTCGACTCCCCATGGGACTCGGTGTGAGGGAACGAAGGCACCTCCCTGATACCGCTCCCCTTCGTGAGCCTGCCGTAGATCTCGTCCGCCGCCTCGAAAAGCTCCTTCGGGAACCCGGCGCTCGCCTTCACAGACGCGTCCACCGCGCCCCTGGCCAGGGTCGCGAGCCGCCTGACCTCCCTGTCCTCCTCCTCGTCCCCTCTGAGGCCGTGGTTCACCCCCCAGAGCTCGAGCAGCACCTTCGTGGCCATCCTCTCGGGGCCCACTATGTCGTCCGCGCTCTTGATCCTCATCCCCGAGATGAAGTTGGCGTAGGCGATGTCAGGCATTATCCCGGGCCACTCGTCCGCGGCCTTCTTCGTGACCCGGAAGTCCTCCAGCAGGGACACGATGTACGTGGCCGTCTTGAGGTCCTTGTCCTTCGCCCAGGCCGCGTACTGCTTGAAGTCGGAGTGCGCCGCGTGGAGGGCCCCGTGGTAGAGAGAAGCGCGGTACAGCCGCCAGAGGCTCGTCCAGGCGTGCTCGTCGGCGTCGAAGTAGAGCCCGTGGAGGTTGTAGAACCCCTTCTCGTCCATCCTGGGGACGGGGAGCTTCAACACCATCCCCGCCTTGTCCGCGGTCAGGGCAGGGGACCGCAGGTCCTTCTGGAGTATCAGCCTGAACGTGTCGTAGTCCCTCTTGCCGACGCTGGTGACGAGGTTCCAGGAGTAGTCGAGCACGTTCATGCCTGCTTCTCCGTCCCCGTCCCGAAGACCATCTGCACGACCCGGCGCACGGCCCCCTGCACCTCGGCGTCGTCAGAGGTGACCGAGATTATCGTCTCTTCCGCGGCCGCGTTCGGGGTCAGCCCGTCCGCCACGAGGGTCGCCCAGTTGACGATGTCCCCCACAGAGGGGGCATAGGGGAGGTCCCCGTTCTTGTACCGCTTCCTCATGTCCGCGGCCACCCTGACCATCCTCTCGGTGGTGGTGAGGGGGACGTTCGCCCTCTCCGCTATCATGGCCACCTCCCTCTTCGATGTCTTCGGCCCGACGCTCAGGTAGTCGAAGTCGACCCAGACGCTCATCCTCCTCCTGAAGGCTGCGTTGAGGGGCTTCGTGCCTGCGAACTCCGCAGAGTAGGGGTTCATGCTGATTATGACGTAGCCCTGAGGGTGCCTCGGGATTATCTCGTTGTCCTTCTCCGTGAGCACCATGTGGCCTCTGGTGTCGAGGATAGGGTTGAGCCTGGTGGCTATGTCTTGCTTCATCATGTTGGCCTCGTCAAGATAGAGTATCCCCCCATGCCTGCACCACGACACGATGAGGCCGTCGATCCAGTTCTCTTTGCCGAGGCCGACGAACCTGCCGAAGAGGTCGTAGACCGACGTCTGGAGGCCGCAGTTGATCTCCCACAGGGGGAGGCCGGCCATCTTTGCGACGAGGTACACGATGTGGGTGTTGTGAGTCGCCACCCCGCCGAACCCCGCAACGAACGTCTCGTTTCCTGGGACCTGGAAGTCGTAGACCCATCCGTCGTAGGGGACTTCTTCCACGGACCGGACGGAGTCCCAGAGCAGGTTCGTTTCTGCGAGCTCCCGGAGCTCCTCTGAGTTGAGGTCCTGGGCGACCTTGGCAAGCGTGCTCAACCCCACGTCCTTTCCGCACGGGTAAAGCGCTGAGACCGTCCGCCTGTGGAGCCTCTCGCCCCTCAGCTCGGCCGGGAGCCGGGAGTATGCGGCCTTCGCCGCTGCGATCATCTCGGGGGTCACTTTGACCTTCTCGACGCGGCCTCTCCAACCGCTCCTCTCCGGAGCCGGGGTGCTGAGCTCGATCCCAAGAGCCGATGCCCCGTCCCTCGCGATCACCACGGAGTGGGACCCTGTCCTCTTGATCCTGAGGGTGGGAAAGATGCCCAACTGCTCGCACAGGATCGTCAGGCCGTTGGCCAACTCCCTGCTCGACGTGCTCAGGACGGCCTCCGACCCCTCTTCTCCGCCGCCTCCGTCAAAGAAGCCTTTGAGGAATGCGACCTTGGATTCGTCCTCCATCAGATAGACAAAATCTGGGACCTTCTTGTAGCGCGCCTGCGACCCCTTCCCAGTCCCTGTCCTCTTGCTGACTGTGACGGTCGACAGGAACCCGACGAAGGCCTTGCTGAAGATACGAAGCTCGGCCAGCCCCCTCTGAGCTCCCACGGAGGTAGAAAGACCAAGCTTCTTGGCAACCCCCCTTGCCCTGTCGACCAGCTCGGCGTCCTTGTTGTAGATTGACGCGAAGCCCTTGCCTACGTACCCCTCCGCAACGAAAAACCCGAGGAACCACGCGAACTCGGCGTCCAGCGAAACGGCCGCCCGCGCAGGAACCTGTACCGACTCGCCTCCTCCAAGGACCACTCCCCTTTCCGTGGCCTTGGCCCCGGGCAGGTAGTCTGCGATCATGAGCTGGGTCAAGAGCTCCAGCCCCATGGCGGGCAGATGCCGCACTATGGGTATCCGAGACCCTGCCCCTAGCTCGCTCGCCTTCACTTCTTCCCCTTC
>JAJZIG010000139.1 GCA_021851265.1 archaeon
GGCCTTCAACTTCGGGGGCCTCGGCCCGGTCTCCATCAGGGAGCTGGCCGAGACAGTGAAGAGGCTGACAGGCTCGAAGTCGGAGCTCAAGCTCCTGCCGCCGAGGAGCGAGCTCGAGAAGGACCCGCAGATCAGCTACCCGACAATCAAGAAGGTGCAGAATCTCCTAGGGTACACCCACGAGCTGACCCTGGAGCAGGGCCTGCAGCGGACCATCGACTGGGTCAAGAAACAGAGCTAAGCGCCCGTGGGCTGCGCAGGCTTGCGCCTCCGATGGCTGGTGGCCTAAAGAGGAGCCATCCTTATTGAAAACCGAACACGCCGGAGCCCCGGTCGCGCGGGGGTTACGGGCCTAGGAGGTGAGTATCAGCTCTACCTTCACGTCTTCGGGGATCCTCAGCTTCGTGATCTGGCGCATGGTCCTGTCGTCAGGCTGGACGTCGAGGATCCTTCTGTGCACCCTGAGCTGCCAGTGGTCAAAGGTGTGGCTCCCTTCGCCGGTCGGCGCCTTGCGCGTCGTTATCTTGAGCTTCTTCGTGGGGAGCGGCTGCGGGCCCCTCACCTTCACCCCTGTCTTGTCCGCAATCTCTCTGATGTCGTTGGCGACCTTCTCAAGTTCCGGGAGATTGGTGCTCGTTAGCTTGATCCTGGCGAACTGGGGCATTTTCTTTCATCGGCGCCGTGGAAGTCTATTTAGATGTTGCCGCATCCTTTCACGTGTACGCCTGCCTGATAGTCGGGAACGCCCCGAGCGCCTGCTCCGGGGTGTACATGTGGGGGTTCAGCTCCAGACAGACGAGGATGTCCCTCCCGGCTACCTGCTCCATCAGCCTGGCGAGGGGAGCGGTCCCCCTCCCCGGGATGAGATGATCGTCGAGGTCGCCGGAGTTATCGCTCAGGTGGATCTCGGTGAGCTTAGCCCCCATCGCCTTCGCCATCGCGCTGGGGTCCTGGCCGCTCGCATGGGCGTGGCCGCTGTCGAGGGTGCATCCGCATCCTGGAACCCTGTTGATGAGGGAGGCGAGGGACTCAGTGGTGCTCCCCAGGGGGTAGCAGTACACGGACGAGCTCCCAGCCTGGTTCTCAACGTTGATGCCGAGCCTCCCCCCCGCGACCTTTACCATCCTTGTCAGGGTCGACACTGCGTCGTCCTCTGATCGCTGGACCATGGCCTCGTTGTGCACGCTCCCCGGGTGGACGGTGATTATGCGCACTCCGAGGGAGGCACAGAACTCTACAAACGACTCCAGGGTCTTCGCTACCGCCTCTTTCACCGGCTGGAAGGGATTCGCAGGGTTAAGGTCGGTGAAGGGCGCGTGGGCTGTCACCGTCATGTTATAGGCCGACAGCGCGTCTTCGACCTCCCTCCGGTCGGACCAGCCTGGGTACGCGTGGGGGACTTCGCCCCAGAGCTCGATGTAGTCCGCCCCCGAGTCACCGATTGCCTTCACCGCCGCGCCGATGTCCAGCCCTAGGAGAGACCAGGTGCTGATGCCTACCTTCATCTTCTCTCCCTGCAAGTGGTCGCGCTCAGAACCCTGTGGATGCCTCGACCGCTCGGAGCCTCTTCACGAGCTCCTTGAGCATAGGAATCGCGACCTCGGGGTGCCCCTTTATGAGCCCCGCGAACCCCCACGCGGGAAGCACCCAGCACTTCGTCTGAGCCACGGCGACAACGTCCGCCGACCTCGGCTGCCCGTCTATCACGGACATCTCGCCGAAGAACTCCCCTCGCCCCAGGGTCGCGAGCAGCTTCGGCCCCTTCCTGACCTCCACCTTCCCGTCGATGATAAGATAGAATCCCACTCCTGACCCCTTCTCGCCCACGACCCTGTCGCCTTCATTGAAGGACACCTCCTTCCCTTCTTTGACGATTGCCTTCCTGCTCTTTCCGTCGAGGCCGTCGAAGAAAGGCACGCCAGCGATGAGCTCAACCGTGTCGGGAGAATCCGCCATCCTGTCTCAAGGCGCCCCCTGGCGATTTAAACCCACCGAGCGCATCAACTCACCCGAGGGCCCTCCGCCTGAGGAGGTAGGCCCGCCACACCAACACGTCGGCCACCGCCCCGGCTGCGAGTACCGCCAGCAGAGCCACGGTCAGTACGGGGAACTTCGCGGCCGCCGGGTTCAGCGTGATGTCGGTGGTCTGCCCCGACGACACCTGCACGACCTGGCTGACCGTGGAGCCGTCGTAGGTCATGGTGAAGTTGTACTCGCCCGGCGGGAGGACCAGTGAGACGGACCCTCCCCTGCCTGTCTTCAGGTGTTCCGGCTGGGCGCCCACCTTCTGCACCGTCAGCGTGGCGTTCTCGATGGGGACGCCTACGGAGCCCGCCAGGGCGTCCACCGTCCCCACCGATGGCTGGATGCTCTCGACCTGACGCGGGCCTGAGACCGAGACGGGGAAGGAGACGGTTGTCACGTTCTCGAAGTTGAGCGCCACAGACGCCGCGACCGGGAATGACCGGGCGATGATATACGCGCTCCCCTTGTACGCCACGAAGTCGGCGACCCCTGGCCCCGACACGGTGACCCCGACCTTGCCCAGGGCCACAGCCTGGGTCGCGTTGCCCAGGTCGATCCGCGTCTCCGAGGCAGGCGCGCTCGAAATGGTGAACGACTCGATCCCTCCGTCGTTGTAGGTCATCAGCAGTGTGGTCGGCCACGACGAGGCCGATCCGTTGAGGGGGGCGCTCAGCTGGAACGACCCGGACGACACCGGGGTGAGTTGGTTGCATGCTCCCAGAGAGACCCAGGTCCTTCCGTTGACCAGGAGATACTGGGTATCGTAGGTTGATATCCCCGCGGGGGTCCTGACATAGGACCTGAGATCGTAGGGGCCGCTCCTCAGGCTGAGGTAGGTGGTCATCGGGGCTACCACGGGCTCGGTGCTTGCGCCCACGGCGACCGCCTGGGTCTCGCCAGCCATGGTGTCGTAGGTGACCAGCCCGGTCGCTGTCAAGTAGGTCCGCGGGGTGTAGAGTTGGAACCAGGCCGAGACGGGCTGCTGGGCCTGGGGAGCGAAGGCGCTAACTGAGCTGCCGTTCAGCGACACGATCAGGGCGCCCCCGACGGAAGTAGGGAGCTGGAACGTAGACGTCCCTCCCGCCGCCGGCCCCATCAGGCAGGCCTGCATCCCGTAGGCAGTGGTGTTGGCCACGGAGTAGCCCAGCACAAGGTCGCCCTTCGAGAGCCCAACCGACTCCAGCGCGGGGGGCTGGAGGGCGCTGGCGTTCCGCACGGAGAAGCCTATCTGGGCGACCCCGTCCCCGAGGTATGCGTCCAGGGTCCACTCACCCACTGACCCATTGGACGGGAAGGTGTAGATCTTGGCCAGGGCGCCGGCGGGGAGCTCGACGGCCGGAAGGTCGGAGCCGTTCGGGGGCGCGAGGATGAGCGTCATCGCGCTGCTGTTGGAGTATGATTGGACCCAGAGGTTGTCCCCCGGGGCGAACACGGGGACCGCCCTGGAAGCCGGCTGGATGCTGAGTGGCCCGTATCCGAGGCCGAGGAGGCCCTGGATGGAGTTCGACGCCGCCGCGTGAGACGGGAGAGGGGCGAAGGCCAGGAGGAGCAGGGCGGCCACGGCCAGCGCGGCGCTACTTCGCAACGCCTATCCCCCACGAAGCGATGACAACGGCCAGCGCCGGCGGCGCCAGGATCAGCGGCGGATAGAGGCCTGTGAGCGATGCGACCACCGCCCACCCGGCCGTTGCCGCCGTCGCCACTATGGCTACAACGATCTGCCTCGGCTCCACCCTCCCCCCGGCGTCCCATCCGAGGGTCGCGTAGAGGAGCAGCACCACGTACAATGCGGCGAAGTCGAAGTAGACGGGGTTGGAGGCGGCGAAGGAGACGTACCCTGAAAGGGCGCTCCTAATCACGGCGCCGGGGTCTCCTCCCGCTGTAGCCGCGGCGTCTGCGGAGTTGATGAGGAGCAGTCCCAGCTCGGCCGCGGCGAGGCACGTGGGCACCACCCTGGTCAGCCTGTCGGACCGGGACATGGCGACGCCCACCCTGAACGCCAAGAACGCCAGTCCGCAGGTCGACGCCCCCAGGACCCAGCCTAGGACCAGCTCCTGGCCAAGGCTGGGGATGAGCGTCCCGCCGAAGGCGAAGTACGC
>JAJZIG010000140.1 GCA_021851265.1 archaeon
GAGGAAGGCGGCGGTCGAGGCCGCTGATGCCCTGGGGCTCGAGTACCATCCCTCAGGGACCGTGGTCGTAATCCAGGGACCCCGGTTCTCTACCAAGGCGGAGAGCAGGTTCTTCTCGCGGCAGGGGTGGGATGTGATCAACATGACCCAGTATCCCGAGGCCGTGCTCGCGCGGGAACAGGAGATGTGCTACCTCAACATATCTCTGGTGACCGACTACGACGCGGGCCTGGAGGGCGATCCGAGCATGAAGCCGGTGTCCCACGAAGAAGTGGTCAGGGTATTCAACAGGAACCTTGAGAACCTGACGCGACTTATCGGAGAGATCGTGAAGCGGGTGCCCGGGGAGCGAACCTGCGATTGCGGCTCGGCGCTCGAACATGCGAGACTGAGCGCCTGATGGAGAAGCTCGAGACTGACATCAAGAAGGCAATCCGGAACATCCCGGACTACCCGAAGAAGGGGGTAGCGTTCAAGGACCTCACCACGCTCTGGGAGGACGGCAGACTGACCAGGCGGGTCACAGACGCCTTGGAAAGGAGGTGGAAGAAGGCGAAGCTCGACAAGGTAGTCGGCGTCGAGGCCAGGGGGTTCATAGTCGGCGCCCCCCTTGCCGACCGCCTCGGGATAGGGTTCGTCCCCGCGAGGAAGGTGGGGAAGCTGCCTGCGAAGAAGGTGAGTGTGAACTATGAGCTCGAATACGGCCGCCAGGGGCTCGAGATGCATGCCAACTCCGTCTCCAAGGGAGAGAGGGTGCTCATCGTGGACGACCTTCTGGCGACCGGAGGGACGTCAAAGGCTGCTGCTGCCCTGGTCGAAAAGCTTGGAGGCAAGGTAGTCGGGCTCGCCTTTGTGACAGAGCTCAGCTTTCTGAAGGGGAGGGAGAAGCTGACGGGATACGAGGTCTACACGCTCTCCAGGTATGACTAGGGACAGGTCCCCGGTGGGGGTCATAGTGGGGACCGGGGTGACGCAGCACTTCGATCTGGGTCGTCCCAGGGGCGTGAAGACCAGCTACGGCCGCACGACGGTGTACGAGGACCCTTCAGGAGAGTTCGTGGTCATCCCGAGGCACGGGCCTGGCCACAGGACCCCGCCCCACGCCATCAACTACAGGGCGAACATAGCGGCCCTGGAGAGCCTGGGCGTGAGGGAGGTGATCGCGACCAGCGCCGTGGGCTCTATGAACGATGGGTTCAAGGTAGGTGACCTGGGCCTGGCGGCGCAGTTCCTGGATTTCACGAAGCATAGAGAGGGAACCTTCTTCGAAGACGAGGTGGTTCACACTGACATGACCAACCCCTACAGTCGCCGGGTGAACGAAGCGCTGGCCGCCGCCGCGAAGAAGCTAAAACTGGAGGTGCGCCCGGGCCTCGTGTACGTCTGCGTAGAGGGCCCGAGGTTCGAGACAGC
This sequence comes from archaeon, assembly GCA_021851265.1. Taxonomy (GTDB): domain Archaea; phylum Thermoproteota; class Nitrososphaeria; order Nitrososphaerales; family Gagatemarchaeaceae; genus UBA183. Next base: position 1,414 of record JAJZIG010000140.1, read on the forward strand.
TGCCGAGATCAGGATGTACAGGACGCTCGGCGGCGACGTGGTGGGGATGACCGGCGTACCAGAGGTAGTGCTTGCGAAGGAGAAGCATATGGAGTACTCGTCGGTGCTGGTGGCCACCAATTGGGCGGCCGGGCTGCAGCCCGCGGTGAGCCACGAAGAGGTCTCAAAGGTGATGGAAGGAGCCGGGAGTCTGGTGAAACAGTTGATAGAGGGGGCCCTCGGGGCCCTAGGGGGTATACGAACATGAAAGTCACAGACCAAAAGCTGAGCAGTGAAGGAGAGAGGAACTTCCTCTGGGCCAAGGCCCACATGGGGGCTCTCACCAGTCTAGAGGAGAAGTATGCGAAGTCGAAGCCCCTGGAAGGGGTGAGGATAGGGGTCTGCCTGCACATAACCAAGGAGACGTCTGTGCTCATAGACGCCCTGCTCTCCGCCGGAGCGGAGGTGAAGCTGGCGGCGGCCAACCCGCTCTCGACCCAGGACGACATAGCGGCGTACCTGTCCACCAGGACTGAGGTGTGGGCCTGGAGGGGAGAGTCTGCGCAGGAGTACTCGTGGTGCATCGACCAGGTGCTCCGGAGCCGGCCGCAGCAGATCATAGACGACGGCTCGGACCTGCACATCGCGGCCCACCGCTCGAAGGCGAGGGGCATTGTCGGCGGGTCAGAGGAGACCACGACCGGGGTGGTCAGGTTGAAGGCGCTGGAGGCCGAAGGGGGACTGGCCTATCCGGTCATCGCCGTCAACGACGCCAAGACCAAGTTCATGTTCGACAACAGATATGGGACCGGGCAGTCGACACTGGACGGCATCATGAGGGCCACGGCCCTCCTACTTGCCGGAATCAGGACGGTCGTGGTGGGCTACGGCTGGGTCGGCAAGGGGGTCGCCATGAGAGCCCGCGGGATGGGCGCGAGGGTGACGGTCGTGGAAGTTGACCCGGTCAGGGCGCTGGAGGCGCACCTGGACGGCTTCGACGTTTCGAGCATCGAGGACGCTGCGGCAGGGGGCGACCTGTTCGTCACCGCCACCGGGATGAAAGGGGTGATACCCTACACGGCCATAGAGAAGATGAAGGAGGGGGCTATGCTGTCCAACGCGGGGCACTTCGACGTCGAGATCGACGTGAAGACTCTGCTGGCCAAGGCGAAGAAGATGAAGGAGGTCAGGACGAACGTGGACGAGGTGACCCTCCCGTCAGGCAAGAGGGTGTACCTGATTGCGAAGGGGAGGATAGCGAACCTGGTCGCCGCGGAGGGGCACCCGCCCGAGGTGATGCAGATGTCCTTTGCGAACCAGATGATGGCGGCTATCCGAATCCACGCCGACCACGCGAAGATGGAGAAGCGGGTCTACGGAGTCCCAGCTGAGCTCGAAGACGAGGTGGCGAGGGCGGCGCTGAAGTCGATGGGCATCTCGATAGGCGCCATGACGAAGGAACAGAAGGCGTACGCCCAGAGCTGGGAGATCTGAGCTAAGGTTTAAACCGAAAGCGGAGGCGCGCCTCCGAGCCGTGCCGAAAGAGGTCAGGAGGGAACGGGTGCTTGTGCTCTGCGCCCTGCCATACACGAACGCGGTGCCGCACGTGGGCAACCTTGTCGGGTCTCACCTTCCGGCGGACATTTTTGCCCGCTATTGCAGGCTGAAAGGCATGGACACGCTCTTCGTCGGCGCGACAGACGAGAACGGGACGCCGACCGAGGTGGCGGCATTGGAGCTCGGGGTGACCCCCAAGGAGCTGACCGACACCCTGTATCGCGTTCACAGGGACATCTACCAGTGGTTCGGCATATCCTACGACAACTTCTCCAGGACATCCGCTCCCACCCACCACAAGACGTCCCAGGAGTTCTTCCTGAAGATCTACGAGAAGGGATACGTAAGCGAAGGCGTCCTCAGGCTCCCCTATTGTGAGAAGGACAGGCTCTTCCTCCCCGACAGGTACGTAGAGGGGACCTGCCCTGTCTGCGGCTACGAGCTGGCCAGAGGGGACCAGTGCGAGAAGTGCTCCACCCTCCTCGACCCGATCCAACTGATCAACCCCAGGTGCAAGGTAGACGGGAGCCCCCCGGTCTTCAAGGACAGCAAGCAGCTCTTCCTGGAGCTTGGGAAGGTGCATGCGGTGCTCCAGTCGTGGATTGGCTCGAACGAAGTCTGGAAGGCCCAGGTCACCTCGCTCGCCATGGGCTGGCTGAAGGAGGGGCTCAAGAAGAGGTCCATCACCAGAGACCTCAGGTGGGGGGTTCCGGTCCCCCTCGACGGGTACAGGAGCAAGGTGTTCTACGTCTGGTTCGACGCGCCCATCGGCTACATCTCGGCCACGAAGGAGTGGGGTGACGCGAAGGGAGACCCGGAGGCCTGGAAGAAGTTTTGGACGGACGAGGGGACGCGGATATACAACTTCCTGGGCAAGGACAACATACCGTTTCACACGATATTCTGGCCGGGCATGCTCTTCGCCCACGGAGGGCTCAACCTCCCCTACGATGTGGTCGGGCTGCAGTTCTGCAACTACGAGGGGGACAAGATCTCCAAGAGCAAGAACTGGGGGGTGTTCTGCGAGAGCATCCCCATGGCCGGCCTGGACCCGGACATCTGGAGGTACTATCTGATCGGCATCATCCCGGAGACACGGGACACGGAGTTCAAGTGGGACGACTTCAAGAGCAAGGTGAACAACGAGCTGGTGGCGAACCTGGGG
>JAJZIG010000141.1 GCA_021851265.1 archaeon
GGCCCCCTCGTGGGTGTAGTAGAGCAGGGCGACCGCCCCCAGGATGGCGAAGGGGATCGCCTGCTTGAAGCTGAAGTGCCTGGAGAAGAGGGCGTCCTTGACCGCCTGCTCCCCCCCGAACCGCTCGTCGTAGGCGAGCTCCAGCTGGTTGGCATAGGAGGAGCCCCGGGTCGCCCCCTGCAGCCTGCCGCTGAGCTCCGACTGGAACCCCTTCAGTATGACGAGCTTCTCCTGGAACTTGCCCCATATCTCCCTGGAGTGGGTCCTCGGGTCCTGTTCGGGAGCGGGCTTAGGCTGTCGTTCCTTGCGCTGTTTGTCGCTCAAGCTCCTCTCCCCCTTTCGAGGCGTCCTGCTGGCCTTGATTTGGCGTCAACGATTCCAGGAGCGCGACGACGTCTCCGTCGTAGTCCCTCCCGGCCTTCGTCATGACCGCGTCGACCAGAATGTCGATGGCTCGGACGTTCCCGGTGCCCACCACAAGGTCGTAGATCGGGATTATCTCGCCGTCCTCCACCACCGGCCTCTTCTCGTAGTAGACGACCCTGTCGACATGGTTGTGCTCCGTCTCGATCCCGTGATACGTCGTGAACCCCAGGTCGGGCTTGACGACTTCCTCCCACAGCCCCCACACGTCGACGTAGATCTTCTTCTTCTTACCGTACCTGCGGTGAGTGAACTCTTCCCCGTCCTTGAACCTCACAGGGTATCTCAGCTTCCCCGGCTTCCCGTCGATGGGGACGGGCTCGTCCGGCTTGACGTGGAAGAGATGCAGGGTCGGCTCGCGGCTCGGATAGTTCCAGACGTTCGTCGCCTCCCCTGCGCTCGCGCTCTTCATCTTGGTCCACCACCCGACGACGAACATGGACGCGACGAAGGGCACGAACACGACGGGGAGAAGGACCCCGGAGTACTTCGGGAAGTACGTGAGTCCGACCTCGAGGATGACTATCCCCATCGCCATGGACGCTATCTGGATCTCGTCCTGCTTGCTCATGCCGGGGATGCTGGCCATCTCAGATCTTCTCCCAGACCTTGCGTCCCTCGGAGTACCAGTCGCGCTTCTGGGCGCTCGTAGGCTCGGGCACCAGGCCCGTCTCCCTCGCCTTTCCAGGGTCGGAGACGTCGCCGGCCTTGACCTTCCTTAGCTCCTCCTTCAGCTGGTCGACCTCCATGCGGAGTGCGAGCTCCCTGTCCTCCTTCGCCCTGCGAGCGGAGGCCATGGCCCTCCTGGACGGGATGCCCAGCGAGTAGGCGATGGACGCCGCAGCTATCAGGGGGAGCCCCCACGAGAGGAAGGGCGAGAGCCAGGAAGGGACCGAGGAATAGGAGACGCCTTGGCTGCCGAGGGCCAGGGGAAGCAGGACGTAGAGGGCCTCGAAGGTCAGGACGCCGAACACCAGCCCGACGAACGGACGGGGTGCCGCCCGCCCGAGCCACGACCTCAAGAGAAGATCATCGCTCCTACGCTGACCCGCGGAAGGGAGGCCATCTGTTCCTTCACGTCCTCGGCCTCGCCGGCATCGAAGAAGACCGACACGGCGACGCACTGCTCCGCGAAGAACCCCCGCTGAAGGAGGGCCCCAAGGAGAGCCTCGTCGGCGAAGAAGGTGGCGTGGTGGGTCTTGTCGGGGATGTGTGCCTGCCAGTCGTCGAGGACTATGGCCCGCGAGGACCTCCCCACGTGCAGGACCTTGAGGACGCGGAAGTTCCTCCTGAAGAGCTTCAGGAGCGAATCGTCCGAGAGGAAGCGCTGGATGGATTCGTCCTTGAGGAACGAGACGACGCGGCGCCTTTCTCCCACGAGTTATACCACGGGGCTGCGGAGTTTAACGGTGTGGGTGATTGGTTGCATCCGGAGCCACACCGTTAAGTGCTCTCACAGGCCATCCACAGCTGAAAATGCACACGCGACGCGGCGCATCCAATGCGACAATCCTCGGCGTACTCCTCCTGATAGTCCTGGTTGCCTTCGCATACCAGGGCGGCTATCTCAGCCTCAGCGTCCAGCACAGCCCATCGACGCCAGCCAACACGAGCGGGAACGTGGCCGGCAAGATACAGTTCGACATACAGGACCTCCTCGCGGGCGGCGGCCAGGCCGCCACCGTGAGCGTCTACCCACAGAAGGGCACGCAGATCGGCGGCATAACGTACTCGGGCCTGACAAAGTCAGACACCGGGACGGCCTCCTCTGCAGGGACCTTCACCACGAATCTCGAATACCCCGTTGGGGCCATGCTCAACGTGGAAGTCACCCTCACCAACTACGTCAGCGAATGGTTCCAGGTCCAGAGCACCGGAGTGACTCCGGCGGCCCAAGCCCAGGGGACAGCGGCTCAGTCCAACTTATTCATCACCAAGCTCGGCACCTTCAGCATCTCGGTGGTCGACGACCAGGGCAACAGCTACACCTCAGGCACGAGCGTCGGAAACTTCACGAAGTCCGGCAAGTGCCCGACCAACAACTTCTGCCTCGGTGAGTCCACCATAAACTTCGCCGTCACCATCAGGAACACCGTCGCCAACACAGGCTACTTCACCACCCAGGACCCGCTCACCGGCCACAGCTGGGGAGACGTCCTGGAGTTCTCCACGACAGGGTCCTCAGTCACGGTAGGGGCCATGACCAGCTACACGCGCGGGTCCGACACCTACTGGGTAACGCCCATCCCTGACGGGATCTCCAACGGTGAGGCGAACGTAGGCGGCATCTCCATGCAGACGATCAACTCAGCCAACATAGGCGGGGTCTATTCCTTCAACCTGGCTGTCAGCAAGGGCACCCTGAGCGCAGGGAGCTCTCAGTCCATGACCATACAGCAGGAGATCTACGCGGACATAGGGTACTTCCAGGCCAACTCGGGCTCGTGGAACCCTTCAGCCACCACCACCGGGGCAGCCAGCTCATTCACGCTGAAACTCGCGGCATAGCCACATTGAACCTCTCGAAGCTCGCAGTCCAGGTCGTGATCTTCGGCCTGGCCATCGTCTTCGGCTCCTTCGTGGGAGTCATGGTCTACACCAACCTCGGCATCGTCAACCAGCTCGAGCAGACCTTCGTCATCATCGTCTCGGACTTCGTCGTCTATCTCGGTCTCATCAGGATCGCGCCAAAGGCAGCACCTAAAGCAGGAGAGTGACTGCCCCGTGAGGGCGTCGCTCTCTTCCCCCTGTTTCTGTTTCTAGGTAGGGCGGATGGTCTTGTCCCAGCAGACTCCGACCCGGAGGGACCGCAAGCTCGCTGCGGCGTTCGTGCTGGCGGTGGTCTTTCTCTTCGCCTGGCACTCTCTGCAGCCGGCGCCGTCCTCTTCCGACCCGGCTTCCGCCAGCATGGCCGTCTACGTGAACTACTCCGACGGGACGCACAAGCTCATCAGCAATACGATACTCCCGCTTTCCCTGACCTGCAACGGCTGCACGGGCGGCGCGACCTCCTTCAGCTTCATCGCCTCCGTGGCGGTCACCTTCAGCGGCGACACGATCACAGGCGGCAGCTGCTCCGGGACCGTCTCGTTCAACTCTCCCGGAGGGGTCAGCGTGGCCTCCCAGGGGGTGACAGGGACGGGCTCCGCGTCCACGTCGCCCATGCAGTGCCCGATGACGAGTGCGACGGTGCCCTTCTCTGACTTCTCTTCGCTCTCGTCGGGGACATACACGCTGACCGCGTCGCTCTCGAGCAGCGGCCAAGTCACTTTCACACACGGAGGCCCGGACTCCGGGGTCCCCTACTCCGCCTCGGCGGTCTCGGCCAGCGTCACCTTCACCATCTCAGACGGGGTGGTCACGGGGGTCAGCGGGTCGGTGTGACGACGATGAAAATCCTTCCTGCGGTCTCTGCCCTGGTCATGGTCGTCGGCCTGGCGTTCGCCTCAGGCCTGGCGCCCCTCTCGCTGACTACGGGAGGAGGGTTCAACGGAGGGGGCATCAACGGCGTCGCCCTGACGATAGGGGGACAGCCCCTGGACAACGTCCTGTACTTCTCGGGAGGAGCCTGCGCGACGGCCACGGACGGAGGGGTGGGCTGCGTCAGCGGCCTGACGGTGCACGTCTGGGTGATAGGGCCGGCAGGCTCTCTCGTCGGCCAGACTTCGGTGGTCACGGGGAC
>JAJZIG010000142.1 GCA_021851265.1 archaeon
TGTCCCGCGGGTGCGTGTAGGACATGCTGCTTCCCCGGGGTACGACCACCCTCCCCTGCTCGACCATCTTGAGCAGCGGGACAGCGATGGATTGGTCCCGCGACCCGAAGGCCTTCGCCGCCCTGATTATCGTGACCCGGGGTGAAGACGTCCGCTTCGTGAACTCCAGCAGGAGCCTCTCAGCTTCGGCCTTGGCGGTCTGATATTCGCCTGCAGGCCTGAGCTGCCTAGACTGGTCCACCTTCCCTGCGCCGAACCCGTAGACATCGAGCGTGCTCAGGTGCACGAAGCACTTGGCCTTCGCCTCGGTGGCCGCCTCCAGGAGGTTGAGGATCCCCTCGGTGTTGGGACCCATGAAACCGCTCCCTGAGTATGGCATGGGGGACGCCAGATTGTATACCGCGTCCACGCTTTCCATCGCCTCGTGGAGGGAGTGGTGGTCTGCGAGGTCGACCTCGACCCCCTGGACCCCGTTGGTGTCCATGGTCTTCAGGTGCGCCCCCTTCCTGAAGGCGCCCTTGGAGATCTCGCCCTGTTGGAACAGGTACTCCACGAGGTGCCCCCCTACGAAGCCCGTCCCGCCCACGAGCAGGTTCACACGTGCGCCCCCTCTGGCCCGCCTAGGTGAAGGTGGTGATGATGTTCGTTCTTCCCCGGCTTGGCCTCGAAATCCCCCCTCACGAGGCGCAGCTGGAGGTCCTCCTCGAACTTCGGGAAGTCGCCTGTGAGGGCCGCAAGCTTCAACTTCGCCCCTTTGGTGAACTGAGGGGAGAAGTTCTGGCCGCCGAAGCGGCCGTAGGCCACGCCAGAGAATCTGACCTTCTTTCCCTTCACCTGGACGTATCCCCTGATGAGGTTCGCCACCTCCCCTTCGCTGACGTAGTTGACCACCACCGTGTAGTCTGGGATGCTCAATCCGTGAGTGCCCCTCCAGGCAGGTGCTTATAGTCAGTTCTGAGACGGGCGCCGCGCTTCCGGGGTCACATCTCGAAGTCGGGGGGCCTGTATCGGGCCTGGACCATCTCCTTGAGCGAGGTGACCAGGGAGAAGCTGGATCCGACGATATCGGTCTGGGTCACGATGCCCACGAGCTTGTGGTTTTCCATCACAGGGAGCTTCTTGATGCCTGCTTCCGACATTATCCTGGCCGCTACCTCCACCTTCTCGGCTGGGGAGACCGTGATGAGGCTCTTCTTCAGCGAGCCCACGGTGGCGTCGGGGTCGTGCCCCCTGGCCACGCTCCTCGAGATGTCCCCCTCTGTGATTATTCCGACCGGCTTAGACCCTGCCATGATCACTAGTGCGCCTATCCGCCACTTCGACATCGCCTTCGCCGCTTCCTTGATGGATGCGTCGGCGTCTATGGTCCTGACCTTTCTTGTCATGATGTCCTTGACGTAGATCATCTTCTCATCTCACTACGAGGACCGGGCAGTGAGAGTGGCTGACCAGTCCTGAAGTGACGCTCCCCATGATCAGCTTCTTGAAGCCCGTCATTCCCCTGGTCCCTGTCACGATGAGGTCGACGCCTTGGTCCGTCGCGTAACCCACCAGCGCTTCCACGACAGACGAAGCCTCGATCACCTCCCCTTTGGCTTTCACCCCGTACTGGCCAGCGGTCTGGACCCCCCTGGAGAGCGTGGCCGCGGCTGTGCCTTTGGCCGCTTCCTCCAGCTCGCTGTAGTTGGGGATGGGCATGCCCGGGCCCCCCGCGAAGACCATCGCAGGCGAACTGTAGACGTGGACAACAGTGAGCGCCGACCCGAACTTCGACACGATGGAGCAAGCCAGCTGTACGGCTTTCACCGAGTCGCTCGACCCGTCGAAGGCGACGACGACGTTCTGGAACACCTTGTCATTGGCTGCCATGGCCTACGTCGCCAGTTTCGGCCCTCACTATTTAATCCGTCCTTACAATTCCCATCGTTGGGAATCTCGCCCAGCCATCGGGCGGGGGCTAACGCCTATGCGCCTGAAAGGCGCGGCATGACAGCCGAGGTCTCTGTTGGTCGCCGTCAGCCATGCGGGACCGCGGAGCGGCCAGGCTCCCCCTGGAACTGATTATCATACGCGAAAAACGTCTAAGCGTATTATAAGCACCAGACCTGAACGCGGACCCATGGAAAACACCAAACCGCAGTTCACCTTCAAGAGCAAGTGGGCAGGCAGGTTCATCTGGGCGGCGGTGGTCGAAGGTTTCTTCGCGGTGGTCGCCACCGTGCTGACCCTCGACCCGCTCCAGTACATCACAGGAAAGCCAGACTACTTCTCCCCCGCCAGAGTCATAGCCGCCAACGGAGCCGGGACCTGGTTCTTCACCGGATACATCTCCTTCCTGGTGGTTGGAGTAGTCGCCATGGCGGTCACCGCGATATTCTACCTCTACATCGAAGGGATGCAGGGCAAGCCATACAAGGGGATCACAAACGCGTTCGCCTGGGGGCACCTCATCTTCATGAACGTGGGCGTCGCCGGCTCCATGTTCCTGATGATGTGGGGCGGCTACCTCGCAGGCTGGGCGAGCGCGCCAGTCGCCGGAGGAGGAGAGGGCCTCACTTCAGAACAGATCCACGTCCAGATACTCGGACACCTGACCGACCCCATCGGGGCACTGATACTCTTAGCGGCCATCGGCGCGCTCCTGGGCGGCCTAGGGTATCTCATACGAAGCAGGACAGACTGAGTCCTGCTTCCCTCCAGTTTTTCCTAAGCGCGAAAGACCCGGTTAAACTCAAATACGATGCCGCAGCAATTCTGGAAGGTTGGAGATAACCGAGCCGTCTCGCATCCAGGCGCTGGTTCAAGGGCTCGCTGACGAATATTCGCGCAAGATAATCCTGTCCACCATCCCCAAGAGCAAGTCAGTCGAGGACATCAGCAAAGAGAACGACATACCCCTGAGCACCTGCTACAGGAGGGTCCACGAGCTCCTCGACGCCCAGATCCTCTTGGTGGAGAAGATCATAGTCACCCCAGAGGGGAAGAAGTACGAGCTCCTCAGGAGCGCCTACAGGGCCGTGGACGTCTCCTTCGACGGCGGAGTGATGAAGGTGGACGCGGTGATCAACGAAGACGTGGCGGATAAGCTGAAGCGCCTCTGGCTGACCATGAGGGAGGATTACTGATTTCCAGCCTTGAGAATCGACTTCAAGCCTTTAAAGGTCGCGGGAGGTGACACTGACTAATCATGTATTTTGCCTATCTCGACTTAGCGCAAGCGCTAATCCTGATCTTTGGCGGCGTCGTGGTCTACTACGCGGGCAAGGCCTACAGAAAGACCAAGAGCCACGCGATGCTCCTCCTGGCCATCGGCTTCGCCTTCGTGACGCTGGGCGCCCTGGTCGCCGGGGTGATCTACAACTTCGGGACGCAAGACCTCGGGACGGTGATCACGGTGCAGGCGTACTGCCAGGCGGTAGGGTTCTTCATCATCGTGTATTCCCTGGCGCGGGCGAAGGGCTGACAGCCGTGCCGGTCCAAGACATGCGGCCAGGGTCGGCATAGCCGGCGTGGATGGTGTCTTCGACGAGGGCAGCTGGGGGGCCTGAAGGGCGCAGGGCGGGAGTCTGCACCGCAGCCGATGCGGTCTCGACGGTGAAGGACGGGTCGGTGGTGGCCATCTCCGGCTTCAACATGGCCAACACCCCGGAGTACCTGATACTCGAGCTCCACAGGCAGTACCTGAAGACCGGCCACCCGAACAACCTCTTTGTCATCACTGACGCTCTTCCGGCAATCCCCGACAGGGGCCTCGATGTCGTCGCCAAGGACCTGTCCCAGAGGGAGGACGGCAGGTTCATGCGCGGCATCTCCGTCCCCTTCCTTGGCTTCTCCCCGTGGCTTCAGAAGATCGTGAGTGACAACGTCGTGGAGGCATACAGCTGGCCCATGGGGGTGGCGGCATACTGGTTCAGGGAGGTGGCCTCAGGGCGACCCGGGGTGATCAGCAAGATAGGCATAGACACGGCCATCGACCCGCGGAAGGGAGGGGGGAAGGCCAACAGGCTGGCGGCCGCGAGGAACACCTGTACGGTGAAGAGGATAGCGGTCGGCGGCCAGGAGTATCTCCTGTACGAGGCCCCGAAGCCAAA
>JAJZIG010000143.1 GCA_021851265.1 archaeon
GGCTGGCTGCCCGCCTGGGCTGACACCCCTTGCGGGGCCCCGGCCGAAGCCGGGGAAGGGGTTGCGGGGGCGGCGGTGGCTACCCCCTGAGTTGGGGTCGACAGCGTCTTGCCCGCCTGGACCTGGTGGACCACGTCCAGCTCCGTCCGGATGTCGTTGGTGAGCTCCGCCGCCAGCCGGCTGCCCAGCTGGGCGAGAGACTCGTTCTCCCGACCGAAGTCCGCCACCCCCGCCTTCACGGAGGTATAGTCCCCGACCGAGATCGTGACCTGAAGGATCTTCCAGGGGCGATTGTCGGCGAGGCTCGGCGCGGTCCCCGTGGTGACCTTGGGGGTCGGCACGGGGGCGGGCTCGACCTGGGGCTGGGGCGACGTTGGCGAGGGCCCCTGTGGGGTCGGGCCGGTGGGCGTTGGCGGGGCGGGCGCCGGAGCAGGGGCCTGCTTCGGGGCCTCCTCCTTCTTCGCCCGCTGGGCGTAGGGAGCGGACCCGTAGCCGTTTCCGACGTGCCCGGGAAGGTAACGATCCCTCTTCCATTTCGGGCTGTCCATGTCGACCACGACCTGGACGTCGGGCCGGGCGAGGATCTTCTGGTTGCACCCGCACGCGCAGGTGCACTCCTTCTCGAGCCCCGTGAACGTCCGGAGCTTCACGCGATCACCTCCTCGCTCCACTTGCCCCCTGGTCGGCAGACCAGGATGGTCTTCTCTCTCGGCGCTGGCTGCGGGCTCTCCTTCACCACAGGGGCAGCCTGCCCTGCGGTCTCTGGTGCTGATGTATCCATCTGCTCACCTCGGAAGAGGTGGTGAGCAGATCGTCGACCTCCCGACCGTCAGGTCAGTCCTACAAGTACCCGCCAGAGCACAGCGTCACGGAGCTCATCGAAGGTCCGCCAGAACTCCACATGCTCTGCCTTGCGGGCGAGTGAACGAAGGTAGCGAGCCCGTTTTCCCTTCGAGATGAACTCGTAGACCCCCCCTTGAAGGGCCAGCGCCGTTCCCTCCTCCAAGAACAGTATGATCCGTGGCTTCACCCCATATTTGAAGTCGCGGCGAAGCATTCCTTCCTCGAAGACCGTCCCGATGATCTTCGCCTTCTCCGGGATGATGAACAAGTACGCGACGGGGTTGTTCTCACCTTCGATCCGCTCAAAGTAGTCTGCGTCGTCCTCCCCGGGTCTCTGACCCACGGGATCCATGACAAGGCCGTGCCACTCGCCTGAGGACTCACGTTCAAGGTGGATCGCCAACGCCTTTCGGAGCACATGCGGAGTGAAAGGGTGGGCTCCCGGACCAAGTAGAGTTGCGACCCACGCCGGCGGGGCAACCTCCACAGTGTCATCCCACTGGTCAGGGCCCAGGAGGAAGACGGACGGCATGGTGTCCCCTTACTGGGTTGCTGGAACCTCAAGAATGAATGCGTGCTGAAGCTCGAGACGATCCCTCTCAGGGAGGCTCCGGGGGACCGACCCTTTCTGGGACAGGGATACCAGGGCCTCGGCAATCTCCTTTCCGGCCCGAGTCAAAGAGAGATGGCTCTCGTAGCGCTTGCCACGCTCGACAAGGCGCCGCTTGATGAGGGCCGTTCTGCTGAGGCGATCTACACAATACTTGAACAACTGTGAGGAGTCTTCGCGGACCCCCTTGCGGAGTGCCTCGTAGCGCACCTCGCCCTCCGAGGCCAAGAGGAACGTCAGGACCTGGCGGTCCTCCGTGTGGGCAAGCACTTGACCGAACGCGTCAGTGAGAAGCGACATCTCAATCATAAAATATGACCATCCGACTATTTTAACCTTATGTGGTATCGGGTCACCCTCACCGCCGGGAAGGGTGACCCGGGAGGGAGATGGTCGACCGGGTGCCTCCCTCCCCTCCCGACGTCGCCCTCCGCTCCACGAGCCCAAGACGATTCAACTGTGCCTACCGGATGGCGCACACAAAGAGCTCTCCCTGGGTCCGGCACTTTCACAGGCAGGGTAAGCTCATTTGACCTGCGCGACTACATCGTTTTGTGACCCTGCTATGTCTCCAGAGAAAGTGAGGACAATCGCCGAGCTGAAGAAGTGGCTCGATAACTTCCCCGACAACTGGAGGGTGTGGGGTTACGAGGGAGAGCTCACAGGGATCATGGTGGCCTCCCCGAAAGGCGACCCAAGCGGAAGTTACTGCTTCGGTAACGATGGGAAGGATGAACTGCCGGAACCAAGGAAGGAGAACCAAAGGAGGTCAGAGGCTCTATAGCCCAAACGTGGTGACAAACGGTTCATGGTGCTAATAGACGTGGGCCCCTCCGGCCGACTCGTCAAACCTCAATAGTGAGGATCCCCCACCGAGGAGTAGCGGGGCCTCCAAGGAAACGTTTATAGGTCCCTGTGGGGTTGTCAGCGTTGCACGGGTAAGTCCAGGGAAGTGGCGTGTACCGGATGGTGCACTCAAGAAGCCCTCCCTGGGTCCGGCACCTTTTCCGGGCATGCCATGCCCGGGTGTCTAGGCGCGGAGAACGAGTTCCTTCTGATGCTCTCGAAGCGTCAACTCGAAGTATTCGAGGAAGGGCCTTCTCCCAAGGATAGGGATTGGCAGGATCTGTTCGTCTGCTACCACCATGAGGGGATCCAACAGCAACGGCTCACCCTGGCGTCCTGAGGTGTCTGCCTTGACCAATTGGGCATAGGCCCTCCCGGCTTGCACGGTCACCGACCCACCAAGGCCCTTTACGGGATGTGGCCATGCGCCGAGCTCCAGTCCGAGGTCTTCCGATACACCAGGAGGAAGCACGGAGACCGTGGAGCCCGTGTCCACCAACATCCACATCAACTTGGACCGGCCTTTCCAAGAGAGACGCACCTGGACAGCCGGAAGGTCATCCGTCAGAGGACTGAGACTCCTGCGGAGGTAAGGGAATACGAACACGCCTGAGCCGCGTGCTCCCTTCTGCAGCTTGGACACGATGACCACCCTACAAGAGAAGGATGTCGTTCGAAGGAACGTGGAGAAGGCTCGGCTCCTTGCCCTTGGAGGCCTGTTCCGCCTCGGTGACCACCTGCCGGTAGTCCTTCCCGAAGGCGATGATCTTGCGGTTCACGACCGCCACCCACTCCCCAGCGTGCTTGGCCAGCACTCGGGCTGAGGGCAAGCCAATCTCAGCGTTCCGGTCGTGAGCTCGCATGGCCATCGTCTCCGATGTTCTCAACGCCTCCTTTCTTATATGGCTTTCCGCGGCCTCGCTCATCGGGCCACCTCGGTAGTGACGGGTGGCCCGATGGCCTTCGTACTGCCTGGAATCCAACCCAAGATGGGGCCCCACGTCTCGAGCCGGACTACACCTCCCGGACGTACGTGACGTCGCATGGAGTGGAGGAGTTCCTCGACAAGGAAGAGCAGGGCTTGGCCACCCTCTGTGATCTCGAGGGCGGGTTGCCGAAGGACACCTTTCGGGCAATTGGAACACATCCTTCGGCGCGGCCGCAACTTGATGAGCCCGTGCCGTTTCAGCCTCCTCACCGTTGCCACCATCCTCTTGGAAGAGACACCCATGACCCAAGTTAGCCGGAAGTGGCTGTGCCACTTCCCGGTCACCGCGAGGTGACGGAGGAGGAGAATGGCATGGCGTCGAGTGAAAACATAGACGAGGGCGTTCCTGTCTCCCCCCCTGAAGGGGTCGTCCCAGAAGCTTGGCTTCATGTCTCGAACGACGTTCCGGGAGTCCTTCATGTTTGCCCTCACTCCAGTCATTGCACGGTGTTGGATTGATTCACGCATCGGGTCACCTTCACCGTAGGGAAGGGTGACCCGGGAGAGAGATCATCGACCGGGTGCCTCCCTCCCCTCCCAACGTCACCCGCCGCTCGACGAGCCCGAGCTTCTCGAGCCGGACCGTGAGACGCCGAACGGAGCTTGCCGCTCGATGGGCCTCCCCCTTCTGCGTCAGGTCCCGGGTGACCCGCTCCATGAGCTCTCCCATGGTGAGTTCACCGCCGGCCCCACGGATGATCTCCAGCACCCGGACCTCTAGGGCCCGCCGGCTGGACTTCCCACGGACGGAGATGGGGGGAGTGCGAATGTCCTCCACCTCAATCGACCGACCA
>JAJZIG010000144.1:0-2625 GCA_021851265.1 archaeon
TGAGAAACCTGCGTGACGGGCTCTCGGGAGCGAGTCCAGCCTCCCGGGGCCTACGGGGTTTTGGCGGGTACCTAGAGTCCTACGCCGTTTCGGACGGTTTCGCCTCCCTGCTTTCTGAGACGAAGGAGCTGAAGAACAGGCTGTCGGAGATCGAATATCGAATCCACATACAGGGCCTCCGAGTGACGGTGGACAAGTACGGCGGCGAGCCCGACTACAGCGCCGAAGTCAGGGAGACCTTCCGAAAATTCCAGGAGGGCGAGGTCGAGGGGTTCACGATCAGGGGACAGGCCCACCACGACACTCCTGTCATGGATAGCGTCGAAGAACGAATCTTGGACCTCCTGGTCAAGCGGTATCCGGACTTCTTCAGCGAGCTCTCCGCGTATTGCGCACGCCACACCAGCTACCTCGATCAGACCATCCGTAGGTTCGACAGGGAAGTCCAATTCTACCTGGCCTACCTTCGGCAGATGGACGTCCTGAAGTCAGCCGGGCTTAACTTCTGTTACCCGCAGGTCGACGCCCAGACGAAGGAAGTCCGCGCACAGGAGACGTTCGACCTCGCACTCGCCTTGGTGCTGGCCCGCGAGAGCAAGAGAGTAGTCTACAACGACTTCTACCTACAGGGCAAGGAGAGGATATTCGTCGTCTCGGGCCCGAACCAGGGAGGAAAGACGACCTTTGCCCGGACTTTCGGACAGCTCCACTACCTGGCCCGCCTGGGCTACCCCGTCCCTGGGACAGAAGCGCGGCTCTTTCTCCCAGACGATATCTTCACGCACTTCGAGCGCGAGGAACATGTCGGGAGCCTCCGCGGCAAGCTCCAGGACGAGCTCATCAGGATGCACGAGGTCCTCCAGAGGGCCACAGGCAACAGCATGGTTATAATCAACGAAGGGTTCGCGTCCACCACCCTCAGCGACGCCCTCTTCCTCGGGAGAGAAATCCTGCAGCGTGTCGTCGACCTCGGCTGCCTGGGTGTGTACGTGACATTCATCGACGAACTGTCGAAGCTCGGGGAGGCCACTGTGAGCATGGCGAGCACCGTCGTCCCCGAAAACCCAACCTCGCGGACCTTCAAGATTGTGAGGAAGCCTGCCGACGGACGGGCCTACGCTATGGCCATTGCGGAGAAGTACGGCCTGACCCGGCAATCAATCAGGAGGCGGCTGGAGCGATGAAGGTTCTTCTGATGTACCGGGACAAGAACTTCGACCCCAAGGCGGCCCTTCCCCCGAACACAGATGCCCTGGCCCAGGATCTCGAGATCGACATAGTGTGCAACGTGATGGCCCGGGGCGATGCGCTCCTCTTCGACATCGCAAAGAATGCCCTTCTCCTCGGGCTGGACAGCCCCGAAATGATCACCTATCGACAGCACGTCCTGAATGACTGCATCGAACATCCCGAGGTGGTAAGGGGGATGTACAGGCTCGCCGTCGAGGCGATTGAGGGGAGGAATAAGATCTGGGGTTGGCATTTCGACTATCCGGA
This sequence comes from archaeon, assembly GCA_021851265.1. Lineage (GTDB taxonomy): Archaea > Thermoproteota > Nitrososphaeria > Nitrososphaerales > Gagatemarchaeaceae > UBA183. The sequence continues at coordinate 1,498 of JAJZIG010000144.1, forward strand.
CTCTGTCCTCCGCAGCTCCGTCGAGACGCTCGACCTGTTCTTCGATATCCTGAAGGAACTCAGGCGGACAGCAGATTCGTACGGGGGGCGGTTTAGGTCCGAGGGCTTCGTCCGCCTCTTCGCGATGGTCGAACACGAGCTGGACGACACGTACCTCATGAAGATCAAGGAACACCTGGGGGAGCTGAAATTTCCAGAAGGGGAGCGGATGAGCGCCCAGCTTGGAAAAGGGCTCAAGGGGGAGGGCTACGTGCTCCGTCGGTTCCCCATCAGGAAGCAGAGCTTCGCTGACCGCATCCTTCGAAGGAAGTCCAAGTTCAGCTTCGAGGTCGCGCCTGAGGACGAGAGCGGCCACCGGGCGCTTTCAGACATACGTGACAACGGGATCCGGATGGTGGCCAGGGCCCTCAGGGAGTCCACCGACCACATGCTCGGCTTCTTCACGGCTCTCAGGACCGAACTGGCGTTCTACCTCGGCTGCCTCAATCTGCGGGAGACGCTCCTCAACAAAGGCGAACCTACCTGCTTCCCTGTCCCGTCGGCAACCAACGGCTTCGCACTCTCGGCTCGAGGGTTGTACGACGTCTGCCTCACCCTGAAGCTTGACCAAAGGGTTGTGGGCAACGACCTGAAGGCCGACGGCAAGAGCCTCCTAGTCATTACAGGCGCGAACCAGGGAGGGAAGTCTACGTTCCTGCGTGGACTAGGTCTTGCATACCTTATGACCCAGGCGGGCATGTTCGCGCCGGCAGAGCAGTTCTCCGTGGGAGTCTCTTCCGGGCTGTTCACTCACTACAAGCGGGAGGAGGACGTGACAATGAAGAGCGGCAAGTTCGACGAGGAGCTCGGCAGGATGAGCAAAATAGTGGACCATGTCGGGCCGGGAAGCGTCCTGCTGTGCAATGAGTCCTTTGCCTCAACGAACGAGAGGGAAGGCTCAGAGATTGGGGAGGAGGTAATCCGGGCGCTGCTGGACTCGGGCATCAGGGTCTTCCTAGTCACCCACCTTTTCGAACTGGCTAACCGCTTCCGATCCCAGGATGCAGTAGAACACCTGTTTCTCCGCGCAGAGCGAAGGCCAGACGGTCAGCGCACGTTCCGAATCGTCGAGGGCGGGCCTCTCCCAAC
>JAJZIG010000144.1:2635-4075 GCA_021851265.1 archaeon
ACGAGCTACGGCCAGGACCTCTACAGACAAATCTTCGAGGCAGCCCAAGAGGCGGTGGAGGTGCAGCCCCCGAGTGCTCGTCCTTAGTTGCCTTCATTCATGAGGCGTGGCACAGGGCTGAGCTCGGACCCGTGGGCTGAACGCCGTTCGCATTCTACGCAACGATCGCTCCATTCGGGGCAGAGTCCTCGTCAAAGCCAGAAAGGTGTCTTCTGAAGCTATGGGCGGCGTGAAACCGAAGATGGACAATTCACGAAGAAATCCTTGGCGCCAAAGCTTGGACCACTTGCCTGACATTCATATGAGCACTTCGTCATAGTAGAGCGAACACAACGCATTGAACCTCATTCCCTTCTTTATCAGTTCCTTGGGTCCAACATGATTCTCAGGCAGCAGCCTTGCTCTCCACCTCCCGCCCACCCAGACGACAGCGTGCCCCGGCACTACTTCTTCGGCTTCGACTCTCATCTTCCTTGTGCCTGGAATCTCCTTGAACCGGATGGAGGCTGAGGTCCCCTGGGTATCTGAAACGTGCTTCGGCTTCAGAAGCTTCTTCACGGCACCCTTGACCGCGGCCGGCGGGCATCCTTCTTCCTCCATCTCAGCGCACAGCGTTTCGTTGTCTATTCCGAGCGCCCCGTATCTGAGTATCTTCATGTACACAGCTTTCTCAACCCTAGACACCTGTAACCTCAAATCAGCGTTCAGGCCTCTGCACTGCTCCTGTCCTGGCTCGCGCTCGATATGGTTTGGTACCCGGAACTCTCCTCGTCGGCTCCAGGCTTGGCCTGTCCGGTTGAAACGTCCGAGGCCGCCATCAGCATCAGCGTACTCCTGACGCCGTCGAGTTTGCGCATTCTTGCCTGTAGTATGGTCCTCAGCGCCTCCGTGCTCTCCGCTTCGAGCATTACGATGGCGTCGTACACACCGAAGAGCTGGTTCAATTCCGTCACGCCCTCCGTTTTCCTCAGCTCGGCGAAAACTTCCTCCTCTTTTCCGACATCCACATTCAGCATGACAAAGGCGATGGCCAACTACTTCTTGTTTGCCTGGGACAGGGTTATATATGTAACCACAGTTACATTCGGGGGGTTCAGGACAGGCGCATGTTTGGTGGAGGTGGCCATCTTCAGGGACGACCGTAATAGGGCGAAGTATCGCCTGTACCCTGAGACTTCCTCCTACGGAGGAGGTCCTCCGAGCGAGAGCAAGATCGGAGATGTCGAGATGCCGGAAGGCGTCTACCGGGCGCTTGTAGAAAGATTTTCTTCGCGCGGCTACGCCGTCGTCCCCGACGACATCGCTGATAATGAACTGGCAAGCGAATGGTGGTCAGTAGTGTCTATGCTGGTGCGATGAATAAAGTGTACCGGTTTCCATTGCAAAGTGTCCTTTTTGTCAATCCAGTCGACGAGAGAGACGAATCCCTGAATACTCCAT
>JAJZIG010000145.1 GCA_021851265.1 archaeon
TTCGGGGACAACGCCGTCGGGATGCACGTCCACTCCAGCCTCTGGAAGGAGGGGAAGAACGCTTTCTTCGACCCGGCAGACGAGTATGCCGAGCTGAGCCAGGTCGCCAGGTACTACATCGGGGGGATCATGTCCCACAGCAGGGCGCTCTGCGCCATCGTCGACCCGACCACCAACTCCTACCACAGGCTGGTCCCAGGCTACGAGGCGCCCGTGTACATCGCCTGGAGCAAGATGAACAGGTCCGCCAACGTCAGGATCCCGGCCTACGAAAAGGGGTCAGAGGGGGCGAAGAGGGTGGAGTTCAGGACGCCGGACCCCTCGTGCAACCCCTACCTCGCCTTCGCGGCGATCACTGCGGCCGGCTTGGACGGGATAAGGAGCAAGATCGACCCAGGAGACCCGGTCGACGAGGACATCTACAAGCTCACACCGGAGAAGCGGAGGGCGCTCAAGGTGGGGGAGCTCCCTGGGAGCCTGAAGGAGGCGGTGGAGAGCCTCGAGAGCGACTCTGCTTTCCTGGACGGGATCTTCCCGAAGGACCTGGTCGAGGTGATGACCGAACTCGAGATGGAGGCGTACCGTAGCGTGGCCGCGCGGCCGCACCCCCACGAGTTCAACCTCTACTTCGACATCTAGAAGTTAACTTCTACCTGTCAAGGCTTGAATGCGGGTTGGGACCAGCCTCCCGCCCTGCATGAAGGTCCTAAACCGCAAGGCCTACGAGTGGAGGAGGGACCACCGCGCCGAGGTCCTCGCTCAGCTCAAGCTCTACCTGGAGAAGGGGGGAGGCGCGGCTCCGAGAAGAGCGTCGAGAACGCCACGGGCGGGATGATGGACTTTTGCAGCTACCTCGAGATGCTCCCCAACGACGCCCTTGCCCACATGAGGAAGAACGACGTCTACAAGGTCCTCGACGGATACGTCGCCTGGATGCTCAAGGACAAGTTCGCGCCAAACTCCCTCAGGAACCGGCTCTCGGCCGTGAAGCAGTTCCTCGCCATAAATGACTTCGAGCTTGACAACGCTAAGATGAGGGTCAAGGTGGACCTCCCCCGGTATCACGCGGTCACCACCGACAGGGTCCCTACGCAGGAGGAGCTCAGGAGCGTCCTCACGCACACGGACGTGCGCGGAAAGGCCCTCGTCACCATGCTGGCATCGAGCGGGATGAGGGTGGGAGAGTTTCTCACTCTCAGGGTGAAGGACGTCGACAAGTTGGACCTGTCGAGCATCAAGGACGAGGACTTTCAGAAGATGGTGCGAGAGAAGCTGCTCGGGGCCATGGCGAACAACGGGTCGAGGCAGAAGGTCATCCACACGGGGGAGGTGGAGCGATACATCCAGCATGGGTGGGAGTACGTGGCCTCTCTCTCCGACGACAGGGCGATCCTCAAGCTGCCGTTTTGAGCCGTCATACGTAATCTGATATCAATCGGATTATCCGACAAACATCTGATTATTTATATAGCCACCCGCAAACATCGTGTGGGTGTAACCGACTGGTCAGGCTAACTGCGCCACAGACCTACAGGGTGATCTCCTATCTGTTGGCGCACCCGGACACGTCCCAGATTGAGATCGCAAGGGAACTGAACACGTCGGCGGATCTGGTCAACCACGTGACGAAGGAACTGGAATTCCCCGGCATCGTCGAACAGAAGTCGCGCGGGCACCTGGAGCTCAAAGACCCCCTCAGGCTGCTCGAGGCTCTTTCGGTCGAACGGCCCCTCTCGAAACTGCTGCTAGCCAGAATCCGTACAGAGCAGTCCGACGTCCACGTCGTGGAACGCGCGATGGCGGACGGGCGATCAGCTGGCGATTACGCCCTCACCGCCTTCTCGGCGCTCGCAAGGTACACGCAATACTACATCACGTATCCGACGATTCATGTCTACGCGGATCGTCCAGGCGACATCGCAAAGGGGATCAGACCGGGAAGAGGGGACGTGGCGGTAGACGTGCTGCGCCCCGACTCCGAGGCGATACTTCACAACGCAAGGGAACTTGAAGGAGTTCGCGTCGTCGAGCCGATTCAGGCCGTGATCGACTTGTTCTGCCTGGGCGGGCCTGGCCGCGATGGCGCGCTCAAGCTCTACCATCAGATCACAGAAGGAAAGAGCTAGGCATGAAGATCCAGGGCTCGCCGCTCGTCAAGGCGTCTTACGACGAGCTCGTCTCGTTCATCCGTCATTATCGCCACCACGGCACTCCAACGATAATCGGAGGGTGGGCCGTGTGGTTCTACAACCCATACTTCGGGTCGATCGACATAGACGTCGTCGGCCCAAGCTACAAGGGAGAATTCTATCGAATCATCGAGGAATACGAGCACACCCACGGATATCAGACCGCTCCGACCGATTTGTTTGGGGTCGAAGCCATCGCGTCCAAACCGATCATCTCCGAAGGAAAGAAGGTGGGAGACATGGAGATTGACGCCTGCAGCTTCGAGCAGCCGGGAGCGGGCGAATTCCACGAGGATCGCTCCCTCACGCTCCCATACTCCCTGTGCAACGAACCTGGCAACAAGCGAGAGGTGAAGATAGCGCGCGACTGCGTCTGCTACGCCCCGAGCAAGGCCTTGCTGACCATGTTCAAGGTCAAGGCCTACAGGGACAGGTCCTACGACATAAGGTCGAAGGGGGCGACCATGAATCCGGAGCGGCTCGTGTGGCTCCGGACGAAGGTCGCGAAGGATGCCACTGACATAATCGCCCTGTTGGACCCGAGAGGGAGGGGCGGGCTCGTCGGAGATAAGATGGACTATGGACAGCTCAGGCAGATCGCGAAGGCCAGAGGCTTGGAAGCTCTGACGAAGGAGACCTTGGGCGCAATCTTGGGGAGCAAGGAGGCGTTGGTGTCGTATGGCAAGACAGTCAACCTCAGAGCCGTGAAGGCAAGCCTCGGTTCGGTCTTCCATCCTTTTGGGTGAAGGGATGGACGAGGAATCTCGGCTTCGCCGCCTGAGGCAGGGGTGCGTCAGGGAGTCGAGTTTGTGCGCCAGTGACCTTCGATGAGCGTCCTACTCTCGCCGAGAACCATCTTCAATCTCTCGACCAGCCTCGAAACCCCGGCGACGTTTGATTGGTAGCGGGCCAGTTGGGAATCCGACGGATAACGCGCGATTACGGCGTGCGAAAGAGCCAAACCATTAAGCCTGGAGCCGTGAGGCAATGGCGCTTCGAATGAAGAAACTACCACTGGTGCGGGTCGCCGAAATAGCATTCCTCACCGCAAGGACTGAGGAATGCGCCAAATTCTATCGAAAAATCGGGCTCGATTTTCCGGTTCGTCCGAACAAGAAACACATTCACTTCGCTGACGTAGGCGAACAATATTTCGGCTTTGCCCACGAAGACAGAGGATTCATGAGCGGGCATGGGGACGAAATGGTCAAGGTCCCTCTGCACATGGCGTTCGAAGTCCAACCTGACAAGTTAGACGAGTGCATTCGATTCCTGAAACGCAAGGGTGTAAAGTGCAGTCCCAAGAACGAAAACTCGAGAGGCTGGCACGGCTCTCAACGGGCATGGAGCACATACTTCTCGGACCCTGCGGGCAACATCATGGAGTTGTGGGCGCCACAGAGGCGAACACGGAATCCTCCTTCACCGGCGGCGGATTAACCTGAAAGCGAGCTACGCGCTGTTTGATACTATTGCCCATGTTGTCTAACCGTCCAAAGTCGTCGCACGATATCGCTGTCTTCTTCTCGCTCGATCTGGACTGAACTGGTGTTTCCGCCAGCCAGAGGGGGCGGCGGTCGGCTCCCCCGCACCTGCATGTGGCAGGACGCCTAGACCTCGCTACCGCCGGCTGGTTTCTGCCCTCGGGTCCACCCCCGCGTGACGAACTCCGTCAGCCCCCCGGCCCAGCGTCCGTCGGCGAGGACGGCGGCTCGTCTATGGCCTTTTGTGGGCGCTGACCAGCGCATGGGTGAACCAGTCGCCTTCGAACGGGAGCAGGTCCATGGGGTTGCGGGTCCACCTCCCTTCGTAGAACTCCGCGACCGTATCAGC
>JAJZIG010000018.1 GCA_021851265.1 archaeon
GGCCGCCGCCCGTCGGCGGGCTAGAGTTCGAACTCCCCGAGGGCGTATCGAGCTGCTGTCTTCTCGTCCAACTCTATGCCCAGCCCTGGTTTGTCGGTCATCTCGATGTAGCCCCGCCTGATCAGGCTCTCCCCCCTCTTCGCGAGCCTCGGCCAGAGCGGGACGTCGTGGCCGTGGAACTCGAGGACACCGGCGTTCGGTATAGCAGCGGCGAGGTGGGCCTGGGCCATTGTCCCGACCGGGCTGCTGATGTTGTGCGGGGACACGGTGACCTCCCTCATGGCGGCCATCTGTGCCACCAGCAGGCACTCGAGGAGCCCCCCCGCCTTCGGCGCGTCCGGGGTGATGACCCTCACCCCGCTGTCGAGCAGCTCCCCGAGCTGGTACCTCCCGTAGTGGTTCTCGCCGCTCGCGATGGGGACCGTCGTGGCGGAGGCCACCTCCCTGAGCAGGCGGGGGTTCTCCGGCGGGACGGGGTCTTCGAGCCACATCACCCCGAACCTCTCTATCTTCCTGGCGAGCGATATCGAGCTGCTCACGTCGTACTTCCAATGCAGATCGAAGAGGACGTCCGCCCCCTCGCCCACCCCCTCCCTGGCGGCTTCGACCAGCTCCGACAGGTGCCCCACCTCTTTGTTCGTGAGGGAGCCCCCCTCCTGCGCGTGCTCTGCGGTGTATGGCGTGGGGACGTCGAGGTCGAACTTGACCGCCGTGAACCCGTCGTCTTTCATCGCCTTCGCCCTGGACTTGTACGACCTGGGGCTGTACTCGTCGGTGTACTCCATGGCGGCGGCCCTGCCATGCACAGGCGCCCCCCCTGTCCCCTCCTGTGCCTCCGCCCCGGCCTCCTTCGCCCACCTCGGGGTGGTGGGGAGCAGGACCCTGCTCATCGACTCGAGGGACGCCCCCGCATGGGTGTCCACGTACACCCTCACCCTGTCCCTGAACTTCCCGCCGAGGAGGGCGTAGACCGGGATGTTGAGCTCCTTGCCCAGGAGGTCGAGCACCGCTATCTCGATGGCGGAGAACGCGTGGTAGCTTATCCCCCACGCCCCGGAGGGGATCGAAGCCCACCTGAGCTTGTCCATGAGCTTCCTCAGTTCGAATGCGTCCTCTCCGACCACGTGGGGGGCGTACTCCTTCACGACGTTCTCCAGCTGGGGCGCAGGGAACGCCTCGCCTACGCCGTACTTGTCGCCGGCGTAGACCTTCACGAAGGTCCACTGGTAGTTCCCCTCGACCGTGGCCGCCTTCACGTCCGTTATCTTGAGCTTCAACGCACGCCGCAGAGCCCCACGCCGCTTTAACGATTTGGACCGTCGTGCCTGTCACGCTTTTCTATCGGGGGGGCCAGGAGTGAGGTCGTTGGATGCGGTAGTGAAGTCGGAGAAAGGAGAGGGGCACGTGGAGCTGCGAGACGTCCCCGAAAAGAGCCCGCCCGCGGGGGCAGCCCTCGTGAGGGTGGGCGCGGCAGGGATATGCGGCAGCGACCTGATGATCCTCCACGACCGCTTCCCGGGCTACAAGGTCCCGGTGGTGATGGGGCACGAGTTCGCGGGCGAGGTGGCGGCGCTGGGGGACGGGGTCAGGTCTGTCTCCGTCGGGGACAGGGTCGCGTGCGAGACGCACGCGTACGTCTGCGGGCGGTGCGCTTACTGCAGGTCGGGGGCCTACAACCTCTGCCAGGAGAGGCTCGGATACGGCTACGGCGTCGACGGCGCCTTCACGAAGCACGTCGTCGTAAGGGAGGCTATAATGCACAGGCTCCCCGACAGCGTGGGGATGCGAGACGCGGCGCTGCTGGAGCCCCTTTCGGTCGTGGTGAACGCTCTCACAGCCAACGCCAGGCTCTCCCCGGGCGAGTCCGTCCTGGTCATAGGCCCCGGGCCGATAGGGGTGCTGTCTGCGCTCCTGGCGAAGCTGGCCGGATGCGCAGTGACGGTGGTCGGGACCGAGAGGAGCCGGAGGCGGCTCGAGCTCGCTGCGTCCATGGGGGCGGACGCCGTCCTCACTGTCGACGAGGCCGCAGGCCCAGGGTTTGAAAGCGCCTTCGACTCGGTCGTCATAGCCACCGGGGAGCCGGACGCTTTCGAAGCGGCTCTCAAGCATTGCAGGCCGCGCGGGCAGGTAGTCCACGTCGGCGAGTCTACGAAGAGAGCCAGCTTCACCTTCTCGCTCATCGAAAGGAAGAACATCATGGTGCAGGGCTCGTTCAGCCACACCTGGCCGGCCTGGGAGAGGGCGATCTCCTTGCTGAGGGACGGGAAGGTGGACGTCTCAAGGCTCATAACCCACCGCTTCCCCCTCCGGAGCTGGGAGGAGGGGTTCGCCCGGGCGGAGAGCCGGGAAGGGATGAAGGTCCTCTTCGAGCCCTGAGCGGCCCCTACTCGTACTTCAGGCCAGGGATGCTGATGTCCACCGTGAGCCCTCCGTCCACGACCATGACCTCGCCCGTCATGTAGGCGGCCATGTCGGACGCGAGGAACGCCACCGACCTCGCTATCTCCTCCGGCGGCGCGATGTACCCGAGGGGGATCCTCCCGTCCACGAGCTTCCTCGACGAGGCGTCGAGGAGCCCGGTCCCCATCGGCGTGTCCACCCACCCCGGCGCCACCGCGTTCACCCTGATCCCGTGCGGCGCCAGCTCGATCGCCGCGCACTTGGTGAACATGATGATGGCCCCCTTCGAGGCGGAGTAGGCGAGCACCCCAGGCTCCGCCGAGATCCCGTCGACCGACGCCACGTTCACTATCCTCCCCCTGGTCCCTGCGGCCACCATCGCCTTGGCTGCGGCGGACGCATAGTTCCTGTACCCGCCGAGGTTCACGTCCATTATCCGGTCCCAGTCCTCCTTCCTGAAGTCGAGGAGCGAGCCTCCCTTTATCGTCCCGGCGTTGTTCACGAGGATGTCCACCTTCCCGAACTTCGACACGCACTCCGCGACCGCGTCGGCGGCCCTCCCGGGGTCGGAGACGTCGGCCTCGAACCTGACCACGCCCCCGGGGAGGGTGTCCTGCCTGAACTTCCTCCCCACGGCCACGACCTCGGCGCCGAGCCCCGCCAGGAGCCGCGCCGTCTCCCTCCCTATCCCGCTCGTCGCGCCGGTGACGACCGCCGCCTTCCCGGCGAGGCCCAGAAGCTCAGACTCTATGGTGGGCATGCCCGAGCCGCTCCTCCGCCCTGCGCTTATTTCTTTTCCGAAGCCCTCAGCTCGTCCAGCCGGAACGACAGCTTCGCCCGGAACCTCCCCCCTCCCTCGAGCCTGGAGGCGTGCCCGCGTCTGATCGCCTCGGCGAGGTCGTAGGGGTAGCTGGTGCTCGGCTCTATGACCGCGTTCCTGACCCCTCTCCATCCGCCGTAGGCGAGAAAGAGCCACACGTTGTCCATGATCTCCTTCTGGAACCTTATGGTGGACCTGACTCCGTTCTCCCTGTCCGTGAAAGCCGCCGCCCCCTCCTGCAGCCCTGTCAGGTAGTGCAGTGTGCACGTGCGAGCGTCCGGGTCGACCTTCTGCACATCGACCGCCCTGCCGTCCCTGTACCGGGCCCTGGGCCAGGCGTACCTCGGCGCCGCGAAGCGGGAGGCGTACCTCTGGTCGACGAGCCCCGTGGAGGCCGGGACCGAGATCTCGCACCTCTCGTTGATCTCGAACGCTGGGTGGATCTTCCAGAGGAACCTCTCCTCGTCCCCTCCGAGGTTGATGAACTCGTACTCGCAGTCGAAGCCGGGCTTCCCCCTCCTCATGGTGACCTTCCTTGAGATCTCGACCGGGCTGATAGGGCAGGCGACCTTCGTAGTCACGGACGCCTCGTTCCTCTTCTCGTCGACAGACGACTCCCAAGGGAGCGACCAGACCTCCCCCATGTCTGGATATCGCTCCCCTCCCACAATAGACTCGGCGTCGTTGGGGAATATCTCGTCCCACCCCCCCGACCAGACGTCGTCGAACCTGGACCCGAAGGGGACCTTCCCTATCGGGACCCGGGGGTTGTGCCAGAGCACGTCCCTCCCCTTCCGCAGGTGGAGTATCCCGTGGATCTTCGCGCCGAGCTCCGGAAGGATCGTGACCCTGACCTCCTCGTTCTCCAACACGACCGCCTTGTATCCCCGCAGCGACCACTCGTCAGACACCCTGGCGCCCATGCGGCTGCGGGCGTCCGCGAGAGACTTTAAATCGTGTGCATCGGAGGAGCAGTCCCGACCGCGTTGCAAGTATGCTGCGGTTCGACGTATGTCACGAGATTCTATGCGACGTACGAGGCGGGGGTCTACACCAAGTTCCCCTCGGCGTCCGACTTCGGGAAGGCAGTCGCGTGGGCCCGGTCTGTCGGGTTCAACGCGATGGAGTTCGAGGTCCTGAACAGGAACCACCTGAAGAAGCTGCTCGCCGACCGCCGCCTGGGCCGGGCGCCCCCTGGCTTCGAGGCCGCGAGCGTCTCCTTCCCGTTCGTCTTCTCCTCCTTCCTGGGCGAGCCCTGGGCGCGGGCCCGGGACGGCTTCGCCCTCTGCCTCGGCGCCGCGCGAAGGTTCGGCGCGCCCGTCGTCAACCTCACCTCGCCCCCCTACCCGGGGGCGGAGCTCTCCTGGGACGGACCATACCCGGGGGGACCGCCGGCCGTGGTCGCCTTCCACGGGGAGAGGGGGTGGAGGGACGCGTGGGAGTCTTTCGTCTCTAGGGTCGGGCTCTTCGCCGACATGGCTGCCGGGGAGGGGGTGAAGCTGGCGGTGGAGCCCAGGCCCAGGGAGATGGTCGGGAACACCGACGCGCTGCTGATGCTCATCCGCGACGTGGGGTCCCGGAACCTCGGCGCCCTCTTCGACACCGGGCACCACTTCGTGATGAAAGAGATACTGCCTGTGTCCGTTTGGAAGCTCGGGGACCGCATCTTCTCGGTGCACCTGAGCGACAACGACGGCGTGATAGAGCACCACTGGGCCCCCGGGGAGGGGCGGATAGACTGGGGCTCTGTCCTCGGCGCCCTCGGAGAGTCTGGGTACGCCGGGTACCTGGCCGTCGAGTCGTCCGGGATAGGGAGGGACCCGGCAGACTTCGTGAGCGCCAAGGCACTGGTCGAAGGCCTCCTCTCCGCATGGGGGCGAGCGGAAGGGCGCGTGGCGGCCAGAGACCTGCGAAGGAGAGACCAGGGTTGAGCCTGAGGTCGCTCGCCCTCCCTGTCGACGAGATAAGCGCCAGGCTGATCAAGCCGTCACAGGACCCGCTCAGGCAGGACCTCGGCGACATAGAGTCCCTGTGCAGGTCGATTGAGGACGTCGGGCTCCTCCAGCCGATCGTAGTCAGGTCGGCGGGGGAGCGCTTCGAGGTGGTGGCCGGGAACAGGAGGTTCGAGGCGTGCAGGAGGCTGAAGTGGCGGAGGATACCCTGCCAGCTGGTCGAGCTGACGGAGAAGGAGGCATTCGAGGTGGCGCTGGCCGAGAACCTCGAGAGGCGGACCCTCGACCCGCTGGAAGAGGCGAGGGCCTTCCAGCGCTACGTCTCTCGCGCCGGCTGGGGCGGGGCCGCCGAGCTGTCCAGGCGGATAAGGCGGAGCCCGGCGTACATCTCCAAGAGGATGCGCCTGCTCTCCATCGACCCCGAGGCCCTGGAGACGCTCTTTCGGCGCCGAAAGGGCACGGCCCTGGCCGAGGAGATGTTCATGCTCGGAGCGGACCAGCAGCGGAAGCTTGCAGAGGAGGTGGAGAGGAACCCGATGTCCACCCGGGAGGTCCGCCGGCTGGTGAAGTCGATAAGGGAAGCGCCCAGCGGGGCTGTGGAGGGTTCGTGGTGGAAGGCGCAGGAGGACAAGCAGAGGCTTGTCGCGCGGAGCATAGACCAGACGATCTCTGCCTTCCGGCTCGCGCTCTCGAGGATTGACGTGGTGATCGAGCGGCTGGAGAAGGAGTGGGTGGAGAAGGAGGTCCTCATGCAATACAGGTTCTCCCTCCACAGCCAGATAGACTCGCTGATACACCTGAGGAAGAAGCTGGCCGCTAACTGACTTCCTTCAGCGTCTCGGAGACGCACTCGGAGAAGATGTCCATCATCGTGTCCACCTCTCCCTTCTCTATCACCAGCGGCGGCGCCAGGGCGACCCAGTGAGGGTCGCTCCTGATGATGAGCCCCTTCTTCAACGCCTTCCTCCCGACCCTCGCCCCGAATGCCGCCCCCTCGGGGAACTGCTCCTTGGTCTCAGGGTCTTTCACGAACTCCACGCCGATGAGCAGCCCCGCCCCCCTGACGTCGCCTATCACCCCCTCACCCTCCATCTCCCGCAGCCTCCTGCGGACGGCGTCACCCATCTCCCTGGCCCTGGCGGGGAGCTTCCTCTCGACTGTCTCGCTCACGCTGGCTATGGCGGCGGCCGATGACACCGGGTTCCCGCCGAAGGTGTGCCCGTGGTTGAAGTGGACCCCGGCCGAGGCTTCGCCGTAGAACGCCTCGGCTATCTCGTCGCCGAACGCTATCCCGCCGACCGGGGAGTATCCGCTCGACATCCCCTTCCCCATGCATATGATGTCTGGCGTCACCCCGAAGGTGCCCGCGCCGAACATCTCCCCCGTCCTGCCGAAGCCTGTGATTATCTCGTCGAATATGAGGAGCACGTCGTACTTGTCACAAATCTCCCTGAGTATCTTGTAGTACTCCTTCGGGGGGGTGACTATGCCGCCGGTGTTCCCGATGGGCTCCACTATGAGCGAAGAGACCGTCGCCGGGTCCTCCTGCTTTATCACGCTCTCGACTATGCTGGCGCACAGCACGCCGCACTCGGGATACTTCAGCCCGTAGGGGCACCTGTAGCAGGTGGGCGGGAAGACGTGGACGTACCCCCCAGGGAGGGGCTCGAAGGTCGACCTCCTCTTCGTCACCCCGGACGCCGCCAGCGCGCCCAGCGTCGCGCCGTGGTACCCCTCGTACCTGGAGACCACCTTGTACTTCTGCGGGTGGCCCGTCTGCCTGTGGTACTGACGCGCGAGCTTCATCGCCGATTCTGTCGCCTCGGAGCCGCCGCTGAGGAGCTTGAACGTGTGCAGGTCCCCGGGGGTCACCTTGGCCAGGAGGGCTGCCAGCTCTATGGCGCGCATGTTGGTGGCGTGGAGGGGGGGCGCGAACGCCAGCTCGTCGAGCTGCTGCTTCATCGCGTCGATCACCCTCCTGTTCCCGTGGCCCACGTTGACCACGAAGACACCAGAGAGCCCGTCGAGGTATCTCTTGCCGTGGACGTCTTCGTACCAGACCCCCTGCGCGCTCTTCATCACGAGCGGGTCCTTCGCGAAGTCTTTCATCTGCATGAAATCGAGGAAGAGGTGCTCTACCTCTTTGTTCGTCTCGCCCAATTCTCTAGGTTGGTACGGTAGCTTCTGGTATTAAGTCTGTAAGCTCGTTCAATCTTGTCCCAAGATCGAGACCTTCCTGCCCGTGTGCCACAGGCATAAGACCCCTCCGCGACCCGTCGCAGACCACTTCGCTCTTGCGTTTCGGCTAGCGCCTTTGACTGGCTTCCCGTCGATGGAGATCACCGCTGGTTTGAAAGACAACGAAAGTACTTCGCGCGCTTCGAGGTCGCAAGTCTCGTATTCCACCTTCTGGCTGGCATATGAAATCCGCTTCACGACCGAAGTCGACCTCAGCAGGTGATCCTCTCCAGACGGTGCCAGTTCGGGGATTGCTCCGATGGTGGCCGCCACATTCCTGATGTAGTCTGCATATCCGTCGGAGAACCATGGGTCCCCCGGCCTTGTTATCGTCTCGTCTCCGTCTACAATCTGCTGTGGGAAGGTGTCGACCATTCCATCGGCACCGACGAAGTAGGTCGACGCGTTCAAGCTCCGTAGCGCTTTCTCTCGGTAGCTTTTGTCCCCTGTGGCTTCGTACCACATTGCGCAAACAGACGCGAACCTGGCGGTGTGACTCGGCATGGGGCAGAACGACCAGAGTTGCTCGTTGACGAATACTGCGCCCCACCTTTCTTCCCCGAACGTGAGTTCTACCCAGTCCAGTATCTTCTTTGCGTGCTCTTTCCAATCCGCGTCGAGCGCTTCGCGCTGTTCGAGCAGGTATCTTGCAGTCTCAAGTGCAGAGTACTGTTCCCTGTTCTGGTTCATCGGATCCAGCATGATGTCCTCGAAGTATCCCTTCCATTTGTTCGATTTGAGCGGGTAGCTTACCAGCCAGGACCAGGCTTCTTTCTTCGCCTTGCCGTACCGCTTGCTGTGGCTCACCTTCGTAAGTTCATCGAAGAACTTCAGATGGGCAACCATGTTCGACGTGTATTCTTCTCGAGGTTTTCCGTTCCAGCCAAACGCCCTGAAAGGCCATGGGGGTCTGTCGTAAGAGGATGGACGGACGTTCTTCAGCAAAGCGTCCGCCATGCGTTCAGCGGCTTCCAGATACTCCCGCTTGTCTGTGACGCTATAATACTGGACCAGCGCCCGGCCGAACTCGCTGACTTTGTCTGGCTCGATGACGCCGATCCCGTCACCCGTCCCCGGCCTGAGCTCGTGTATGTAGTTGCGCGGCGGCGGCTTTATTGTGTAAGCGGCTTCGTCCGCTCCCTGGTACTCCCTCGCCCCCGAGTCGCTGCTCGCGAACGGGACCCCCGCCCAGACCCAGTCCTTGGGGGTCAATCCGTGGGCTAGCGTGTAGTCTAGCATCTCCCCCACCAGACCGACGAGGTCTTCTTCCGCTGAATATGGGTAGTACCTGACTAGGGAATCGACGAACATCGAGTACAGCCCAGCGGGGTTGTGCGGCCACGCCTTGCCCCTGTGCGGTGGATCGCTTGAGAACGTAGGGTAGGAAAGATAAGACCTCAAGCCGTTATCTTCCACAGGCACCTTTCTGATGAAATCCCACGCCAGCTTCATGACGCGGTCGTACGCCCGCGACTCCGGACCAAGCCACGGCTTCAGCCTGCCCGAAGAGTCAAGTTTGACCTTGTGAGATGCGAACGAATCCATTCAGGCGGACAGATAATCTCTAGGTCTTTAAGCCTGCAGCTGGCCCCAGCCAGTGCGTCTTCTGAATCGCGCTACGAACCATGGAGGCGCAAGGTCGACGCCTTGCGCGAAGATTCTTGTGCCCGTACGACTGATTCGTAGGACAGATCCATCGAGCCACCAGCCGCGGTGAAAGGGGTCCCAAGAAGCTCCGCTTCTCGCGGAGGTCCTGCCGGTCCCGCTCTCATCCGCTCCGTTCGGCATATGGATGGATTCCTGAACCGTGCCAGCCCGTCTGGTCAGAAGACTTCACGGACCTCTTAATCGACGTAGGAGCGCTCGAACCAAGTCTCTGAGCTACACGCCTGGGCCGTGCAAGCTCCTATGACCCCTAAAAGACATATATTCGCCACGCCGGAAACGACGTACGATGTCCCAAGGGAAGTCTTTGGGCAATTTCCTGAAGGTCGCACTGGTCTGTTCTCTTCTGGCTCTCGGAACAATCACCTTTCTCGGCAACGTGACCTTGGTTTCGCCTGGGGTCGTGAACGCGCAATCATCTCCGGCTTCAAACGGGACCCTCAAGATGACATTCGCTGGGACCCTGACCACGCTGAATCCCTTCGGTGCGACATGGCCTGACTGGTGGGTCATCCAGTTAGAATACGCATTCTTCGGTGCGCTGAACCCGAACGGCTCCGTGAACCCTCAGCAGTCGCTTGTCAATTCGTACTCTTCCAACTCGAACTACACGGTCTGGAACTTCAACGTAAGACCTGGAGCGAAGTGGTCGGATGGCGTGCCGATAAACGCAAGCGATCTGATATACACATTGGGCGTAGCTCTCCAGCCGGCCAATTACCCATTCTCATGGGCGCCGAACGTCGTGTCGATGACTGCCCGCAACGCGAGTGACATGCAAGTGGTCCTCAACAGCTCCACCGCCCAGTTTGGAACCTACCTCATGTCCCAGACGACGTGGCCTGTCCTTCCATATCACATATGGAAGAACGAGAACGTGTCTTCGTTCAGGAACTTCGGGACTGATGTCGTGGACGGGCCGTACTACGTCTCGAACTACCAATCGGGCCAAGGGACCATAACGATGCTCGCCAACCCATACTATTGGGGAGGCGTACCCGCTATCAAGACGCTTCAGATTGCACTGACAACCGCTTCTTCATCCGCTCCCCTTCTGCTGAAGACCGGCGCCGCAGACGTGGGGCAGATCGCGACCAGCGACGTGGGTGCCTTCTCATCGACGCCCTCGATAAAACTCATCAAGGAATCCTACCAGTATCCGACGCTTCTTCTGTGGAACTCTTCCAGCGTACCGTTCAACAATCTGAACTTCAGGCTCGCCCTGGCGCACATGGTCAACTACACCGCCATCGTGGACGAAGGCTGGAACGGCTTCGCTTCTCCTGGTGGCGCCAGCGCGTATCCGCCGGGGAACTATTACACCAACCCGTCCTTGCAGCCGTATGTTAACAGCATGTCTGAAGCGACCCAGTTACTGAAGAGTGCAGGCTATACCCTGAGTGGCGGGAAGTGGTATCAGCCCAACGGACAGCCGCTGACGCTCACTATCATCACTGACGGCCCGAACTCAAACGACGTCCTGTCTGCTGAGGCCCTGAGCCTGACCCTCACAAGCGCAGGGATACCCACGACGTATCAGACGGTTCAGGTCCCAACTTTGAAGCAGGATCTTCATGCGGGGCCGATGGGCAACCAGATGGTCCTGTACACTTGGACTGGTGGCTTCTATCCGGTGCCTGTGTTCGCGCTGGCGCCCAAGGTGCCCCCATCTGCCACGTTCGCCGTCACCCAGCCCTACTGGATGGGGACGCCTCAGGCTACCGCGCTCTATGACCAGACGTATGGGACGATGAGTCAGTACTCCACTCCGGCCAATGTCAGGCCATACGCCTACCAGCTCGAGAATCTCACAAACGTATACGTCCCGTACCTGACGCTGGACTATCCGCAGACAATCTGGGCGTACAACAGCACATTCACCGGCTGGCCCACGAATGGGTACTTCGACATAGGGTCTGGTGTGCTCAACTGGACCGCTCTAGCCACGATTCACGCGCCTCAAACTCAGACCATCACCCTCACGTCCACGACAAGCCAGAGCACTTCCGGCAGTGGGATAGCTGGCTCGTATGGGCTCCTGACAGCTGCGGTCGTAGTGCTCCTGATTGCAGCGGTATCGACCACCTATGTCTACTCGCGGCGGCGGCGCGCGAAAGCAAGCGAAGGCCCCAAGGCTGCTTAGAATTCAGCGCTGAGCTAGGCATCCGGTGCGAGTGGCGGTCCGCGACAGCGGAGACGGACAAATCGGATTAGCTGTTGCTGCTCCGCAAGAGTCTTGAGCAGACGAAGAACGCGAACACTATGGCATAGATTGCGACGACTGAGAGGTATGCGCTTGTCACGCCAGCGGACCCTAGCAGGAATCCGAAGACGAAGGGTCCTATAGTCACCCCTACGTCTTCCGCCGCTCCATATGCTCCGATCATCGTCCCTTCCCTCGATTTCCCGCCCAGGGAGATGAAACTGGCCAGGTTCAACGGAGTGAGCGCGGAGAAAGCGAGACCTCCCGTCAAAGCGGAGACGTAAAACAGCATCGGAGACCGAGCGAAGACGAGGGTCGCATAGGCGACCATCCCGACGCAAAGTCCGGCAGCGATCCAGGAGTCAGCCCTGCGCATCCCAACGAAGCCGATTATCGGTTGGAAGATCATCACGCTCAGGTTGTATGTCGCCAGCATGGCAGCGATCTCAAGAGGGGTTGCAGAGACGGGGCTTCTTGCCATCACGATGACTATCAACGAGGTCATCACCGTCTGGCCGACGAATGCGCCGATAGCTATGGCGCTCCCGGACAGAACCTTCAGCTTCGGCAGTGGGCGCCGGTCGTCCAGCTTCTCTTTTGCCTTCATCAGGTTGTCAGTTTGCCGGAGAGGAGAGACTAGCATGGGGAGCGACGAGACTGCAGCCAACGTTGCGGCGATGTAGAACCCCAGCACGAAGCCGAGTTCGCTGAAGACGAACCCCCCGGCCAAGATGCCGGCGATCCGCGAGGCAGACACCACCGAACCAAGAACTCCGAGCGTGCCTCCTCTGCGGTGCCCCTCGACGCCCTTGGTGGCTTCTGACCTCTGAACGACAGCCATCCCTGCGACGAGCCCGCCAATCGCCAACACGACCCCTGCTATGGTCAGAAAACTCCTGGACGACGCGAGCGCGACGAAGGCTGCAGACGACGACACCGCGATTGTTGGTCGCAGCACCGAATTCGGGACCCGGTCTGTCAGAATCCCCCACAGAGGCTCGAAAATCAGGGTCCCGAGCCCGAGGACTGTGAACTCTATCCCGATCTCGGTAGGGGAAAGATGAAGCCCTATGACGAAGTAGAGCGGGGCGAGCAAGGTGAACATGGCTCCTGCGAACTGGTAGGTGAATGAAGCCACAAGGGCCGAGACGCTGCCTATGACAACTTTCATGTCGGTCGCTGCATCATCGGCTTCAATGCCAGCCCCCGGCTTCTCAAGTCTTACGACTTCGGTGAACGAGTTATATAACTCGAGACAGCCGTTGTTCAAAGATGCACGAGATCGGCCTAGGCGCCGCGTTTTATCCTGAGCACTGGGCGCGTGACCGACTCCCGGTCGACGTCAAACTATTGAAACGCTCAGGCTCAAACGTCGTGAGGATGGGGGAGTTCGCGTGGTCAGACTTGGAGCCCGAGGAAGGTCGATACGAGTTCTCGTGGCTGGAGAACGCGGTCAAGATGCTGAAAGAGGCGGGGATCCAAACCATCATTGGGACGCCTACAGCTTCCCCTCCGCCTTGGCTCGTGGCCAAGCATCCGGACGTCCTCCTGGTGGACAGCCACGGTGTGAAGTCAGAATATGGAAAATGGCACGAATATTGTCCCAACAGTCCGACGTACCAGGCGTACACCAAAGAGATCGTATCAGCTCTGAGTTCAACTTTCAGCCGCGAGGATGCAGTCATTGGATACCAGATCGACAACGAAGCGCGTTGGGGGGAATCGCCGCCTTGGAAGTACTGTTACTGTGCCAGCTGTATCGCCCAGTTCAGGCGACATCTCGCAGAGAAGTACGCTGACATCGACAATCTCAACGAAATCTGGGGGGCTTCGTTCTGGAGCCACAGGTATGGTAGTTGGGACGAGATATCGCCGCCGTCTCCTCCCTATGACGCCTGGAACAGGAGCCTGGCCATCGAGTGGGTCCGTTTCAGGTCGGTCTCGTTCGAAAGATACCTGGCGCTGCAAGTTAACGCGGTCAAGAATGTCAGCCCCGGGAAGTTTGTCACCACTAACAGGATGCAGCTAAGTTCGTTTGTCGAGGTCGACTCCTTCGAGTTGGGTCGATTCATGGACTTCGTCTCGTTGGACCTGTATCCGAAGGGGCGATCAGACCGGACGGACCCAGCTTGGAACGCCATGCAGTTCGCTGTCGCGCGCGGCTCCTCGAAGTCGGGGAGCTTCTACGTGACCGAGCTCCAGGCCGGTCAAACGGACGGACATACGGTCCCTTCGCCGGAGGGGGTCCATACCACGATGATTGGGCTGCTGCCAGAGCAGGGTGAGATGAGGGACTGGTTCTACCAAGCCGTCGCCCACGGGTCAAGGGCGAACCTGTTCTTCAACTGGCGTACGAACACTCGAGGGAAGGAACAGTACTGGCACGGGGTCCTTGGGCACGACGGGGAGCCGAACGACAGGTATCGCGAGATGCAGAAGATAGGTAGGGAGTTGGGTCCGCTCAGCGGCGCAGTCCTGGGTTCGCGGCTCCAGTCGTCGGTTGCCGTCATCATGAGCTTTGACTCGTTGTGGGCTTCTGACGTGATTGAAAGCGGCTATCATCCTGTAAGTTACATGCAGCAGCTGTTTGCTTCGTACCGCGGCCTGTGGAACGCGGGTGTGGTGCCGCAAGTCATAGGTCCAGATGCGGACCTGAAGCAGTTCTCCCTGGTGGTCGCGCCGTTCATGTATCTCTTCGACAGGCGGCTGGCTTCGAAGATCAAGTCGTATGTTGCCTCGGGCGGTTTCATAGTCTGCACGGCAAGGTCGTTCGTCAAGGACGAATACAACAGGGTCATGGCCGAATCGCCCCCCGGAATCCTCACAAACGTGCTCGGCTTCAACCTAGGACGATACTCCAGGCTTCCCCTGGGGGAGAAGGAGACGACCATACGCGTTTCTCGGAACCCGCTGACCGGGAGCCGCTCACAAATCAAGTGCTCAGGATGGATTGAAGAGCTGTCTCCTGTAAAGGGCGCGGCGACCATGGGGGTACACGACCACCCGCTCCTCAAAGGAGCGCCCGCGATGATACTTCATCGATATGGGAAGGGGAGGGCGCTGACCGTAGGCGGATTCCCGGATTCGGATTTCTATTCTATGCTTGGATTGAAGGTGAATGATGGGCGGCGCATGGAATTCAGGGGCGGGACCGGGGTGGAGGTTGTGGAACGCACCAATGGCGGTCGAACAACAGTGTTCGTGATGAATCATGGGTCGACAGAGCGCCGCCTCTCTTACGCCGCGAAGGGGAGGGTGAGGGAAGTGCTTTCAGGTACCGAATGTGGAGCAGAAGGCAAGATCGTCCTCCCTCCGCATGACGTCCGCCTGTTCCATGTGGACGACTAGGTCACTGTCACACCGACTCCTGATGCCGAAATCTGTGGTGTTGCTGTTGATAGGAATCGTCCGAGAATGTTTATACAGAGAACCGCGACGAACGGCCTTGCTGCGATAGTTGGTAAACGCGCGGTACTTGGTGTCGCGGGCGATTGGAAGCTTAGTTACTTTTTTCGTAGTGTTAGTGCTCAATTTCGTGCTCCCTCGGCTGTTGCCGGAAAGTCCGGCACAGATTCTTGCGTCGAACGCGAGGCTTCCTCAGGTCGTCGCGGCGCAGCTCACCATAAAGTTCGGGCTCGACCAGCCCGTCTATGTGCAGTTCGAGAAGTATCTGCTCGGGGTGTTCAGCTGGCCGCCGAATCTTGGGGTGTCATATTCGTTCTATCCAAGCTCGGTGCTCTCAATCATACTTCAGAGGCTTCCGTGGACCCTGTTTCTCGTTGGGTCCGCAGTGTTCGTCTCTTGGATTTTGGGGACTCTCCTGGGGATTGCGGCTTCTATGAGATCCCGCTCGCTCTTCGACAACTCATCCCTTGTCGGTGCAATAGTCATTTACACCTTCCCGGCTTTCTGGATTGGGCTGTTCCTGCTTTGGTTCTTTGGGATAGAGTTCAGGATTTTTCCGGTCTTCGGCGCGTTCTCGACTAGCTCTACCGGTGTTCTGTCATTCCTGTCATCCGCGGGGTTACATGCTGTCTTGCCTATCCTCGCGCTCGTCCTCGCCAACTTCTCCGGTTATTTCCTCTTGATGAGGAACAACATGATAAACGTGATGCGGGAGGATTTTGTTATCCTCGAGAGGGCCAAGGGTGTCAGTGACTTCAGGATCGTCTTGAACCACATCGCAAGGAATGCTATGCTCCCGGTCTTCTCTCTCCTCAGCATGAACCTTGGGCTCGTAGTCAGTGGCGCCATAGGCATCGAAATCGTCTTTTCCTATCCCGGGGTGGGTTACTTGATATACCAAGCAGTCACTTCGCACGATTATCCGTTGATACAGGGTACATTCCTTGTGATATCCGTCGCTGTCATCCTGATGAACTTCGTCGCCGACGTGCTTTACGGATACATAGACCCAAGGGCGAAGCCATGATCAAATCTAGTGATATCACAAACGCGTTTTCTAACAAGAAGCTCCTTTCCGGCACTGTCATCACAGCCACATTCGTTCTGATCGCCATCTTCGGTCCCTTTGTGGTCTCGAACCCTGTGCAGCCGGCGTTGGACCTTGCTTACCTTCCGCCAAGTCTCCGTTTCCCGCTGGGGACGGACAACTGGGGGCGGAGCGTCCTCGCGGAACTGGTCTGGGGGTCAAGGATTTCCCTGACCGTTGGGGTAGTCTCCGCTACCGCTGCCACGCTGATCGGTACCCTTGTTGGTCTAGTCGCAGGCTACTTCGGAGGGATCGTCGGAGAGGTCATGATGAGGCTCACTGACATAATGCTGATCATTCCACCCTTGGCATTGATGATACTCCTGGCGGTCTACTTGGGTCCAAGCGAGACGACTGTGATCTTCATCATAGCGATTACTGCTTGGCCCTTCATCGCACGAACCGTAAGGTCGGAGGTGTTGACCAGGAAGAACAGAACTTACGTGCACGCGGCGAAGGTGACGGGAGTCGGCACCAGGGAGATCCTGTTTTCCTACATCCTCCCTGACATCCTGCCAGTGGTCCTTGCCAATGCGGTCCTTACGGTAACGGCAGCCATTGTGGCTGAGGCGACTCTCGACTTCATCGGGGTTGGCGTGACGAGCATAGTCAGTTGGGGCGAAATCCTGTACTGGGCTCAGCAGTCGGCTTTCTACTACAACGCCTGGTGGTGGATTCTATCGCCAGGGTTGGCGATAGGCGCGCTTGGGACAGGCTTCATGATGATCGGGTTAGGAGTTGAAGAGATAACTGGCCACCGTTGAAGTGCGAGGACTTACAGCCAAATACGCCACGAGGTCAGGTGCCGTCACAGCAGTAGACAACGTCAACTTCAGCATCGAGAAGGGAAAGATCATGGGGCTTGCGGGCGAGTCTGGGTGCGGAAAGTCCTCTCTCGCGCTGGCCATGCTGAAACTCCTTGAACCGCCGAACACAGTCTCCGGCGAGGTCTATGTGGGAGGGCAAGAAGTGATTGGCTTGGACGGGGCGTCTCTCAGGGACCTCAGATGGAGGAAGGCGTCGATTGTCTTCCAGAGCGCCATGAACGCTTTCGATCCAGTCCACAAGGTACAGTCGCAGATGGCAGAGGCGATTCGCGCGCACACAAACATCAGCACGCGGGACTTGAACAGGACCATGGATGACCTGCTCAGAGCAGTGAGGATCGACCCGAAGTACAAGAAAGCTTATCCCCACGAGCTTAGTGGTGGCATGAAGCAAAGAGTTGCGATAGCCATGGCGATGGAACTCAGGCCCCAGCTCTTGATAGCAGACGAGCCTACAACGGCCCTGGACGTCGTGACTCAGCGCCAGATACTCATCCTGATGAAACGCCTCAGCCGAGAGCATGGGACATCAATGCTCGTGATATCCCACGACCTCTCACTCTTGTCTGAGGTGTGCGACGAGATCATGATCATGTATGGCGGACGGACCATAGAGATAGGAGGTGCCGAGGAGGTGGTCCGGCGTCCGCTACATCCATACACGGGTCTTCTTCTGGAATCGATTCCTAGCCTCTATGAAAAGCGGAGTTCGTTACGCGTGATCAAGGGATATCCTCCATCTCTCGCGAGCCTGCCTCGAGGATGCCACTTCCATCCGCGATGTCCGTATGCCACTGATGAATGCACAGTCACGCCCCCCGCGATGACCACTCTCGACGGATCGCACGCAGCTGCATGCTATCACCCTCGTGTCCAGTGAGTCTCATGGAGCGTACCCCTCTGTTTCAGCTAGACCATGTCTCTGTGACGTATCGAAGAGGGGCACTTACTCACCAGGAAGTGCGGGCAGTTGACGACTTCTCTCTTGACATATTCGACGATGAGACAGTAGGGGTAGTCGGCGAGACGGGGTCAGGGAAGTCCACCATAGCGAAGGTCCTCACAAGGCTTGAAAATCCTACAAGAGGACGAGTGTTCTACAAGGGTCGAGAAATGAAGAGCCTCTCCGCCAAGTCGTTGTTCAATTTCAGAAGCGAAGTGCAGTTGGTGTTTCAAGACCCGTACGAGTCGTTGTTCCCAAGGCACAATGTCAGGAAGACCCTCGAGGTTCCATTGAGATTGCACCGAGGCGGAGGCAAAGCGCCGTCGGACTCGGATGTGGCGGAGTTACTCGACCTAGTCGAACTGGACAGGTCGATCTTGGAGAAATATCCACGAGAACTGAGCGGCGGAATGCGGCAACGCCTCAGCATAGCTCGGGCCCTCGCGGTACATCCGAAGTTCGTAATCCTCGACGAGCCCGTCTCTATGCTTGACATGTCAATCAGGGCAGGAATATTGAACCTGCTCATGAGGCTCAAGAAGGACGAAGGCATCTCATACATGTACATAACTCACGACCTCGCTTCGGCGAAGTTCATCTGTGATAAGATGGTGATAATGTATCTCGGAAAGATAATCGAAGCAGGTGCCTCCGGGCAAGTGCTCGACAGGCCGGCTCACCCTTACACAATGCTGCTTCTCGACAGCATATTCGACTTGAAGAGGCCAGGGCAGCTGCTGGAACTCCCAGAGCGCGAGGAGTTGGAGTCTTCGATGAGCCTGCCTCGAGGATGCCACTTCCATCCGCGATGTCCGTATGCCACTGATGAATGCACAGTCACGCCCCCCGCGATGACCACTCTCGACGGATCGCACGCAGCTGCATGTTATCACCCTCTACAGGAATCGAGGTCAGGAAGTCGGAGTCACTAACCAGGCTCTTCTAGGTCAGCGCGCGTCGGATGCAGACTTCGGCTGTCGGACGATTCATAGGGAGCAGACCTCCTGCGCCATGGGGATTCGGGTAGATGGCACGTGACGCATCATGCCCTGTCCGTCCTTGGACCGAACAGGAGGGGCTGACTTCTCTGTCATCGCGAGCCCTTCTCCTGACTCGATCGAGGCGCAAGAAAGTAATTAATACCAAAGTTCCGAGACAAATCCATTGCAAGGCGCCAGGATTAGCGTAGTAGGGGCCGGCAGCACCAACTTCTCTCTCGAGCTCGTGAAGGACATCTGTCTCACTCCTTCGCTCGCGGGGAGCACGATCAGCTTCATGGACATCGACCAGAAAAGGCTGGACGCGGTACACACCCTGGCGTCGAGGTACGCCAAGGAGATGAAAATCGACCTCAAACTGGAGAAAACGACCGAGAGAAGGAGGTCTCTGCAGGACGCGGACTTCGTGATCAACTTGGCGCTCGTCGTCGGGCACAAGGGATACACGAAAGTCTGGGACATGGCGCGGAAGCGAGGTTACAGGTTCGGAGGGAGTTACCACGTGATGCACGACGAAGGCTTCTGGATCAACTTCTACCAGTTCAGGCTCTTCGAGTCGATTGTCGAGGACGTGCTCGAGGTCTGTCCCAATGCTTGGTACATTCAGCTGGCCAATCCTGTCCTTGCAGCGACGACGTACCTTCGTAGGAAGTACCCCAAGCTGAATTTCGTCGGGATGTGCGAGGGGCCTAGGTCGATATACACCATGTCAGAAGTGTTCGGGTTGGACCCTGGCAAGATCAGCTTCGAGATGCCTGGTGTCAACCACTTCGTTTGGCTGACCCGCTACTACAGCGACGGAGAAGACGCTCTCCCTGTCATCGATTCCTGGATCCGGAAAAATGGAAAGCGTTACTGGCGCAGCCAGACTCCCAGCACCAAGCTCGGCCCCGTCGCATTAGACCTGTACGACAGGTTCGGCGTCTTTCCCATAGGTGACACCTGCACTCCCGGCGGAGGTTCGTGGCCTTGGTGGTACCACGAAGACACGGAAAAAGAGAAGAGGTGGGGCGAAGATCCCGAGTGGTGGTGGAGGCGCGAACTGGGCGACCTTGACAGCCGCGGCTCCGAACTCGACAAGCTGCTTAATCTCAGCGCGCCTATCTCAGACGTCATCCTTCCGGAGAAGTCAAGGCAGTTCACTGTGCCCTTCATCGAATCAGTGATGCGCGACATCCCGCGGGTCCTGCCTCTGAACGTCTTGAATACGAACGGGTCCTTGCCAGGCGTGCCGGACAACTTCGATGTGGAAGTCCCGTGTCTTGTCACTAGCCACGGGGTCCAGGGGCAGAGGTCGTCAGGCCTCCCCTCTAGCCTCGTCGGATACATACTCAGGGACAGGGTCGCACCCGTGGAGACAGAGCTCGAGGCGTACCAAAAGGGGGACAGGGACAAGCTGCTGGAGCTCCTTATGATGGACCCGTGGACGAAGTCGGAGGGACAGGCCAGCGGGCTGATGAAGGACGTGTTCGCGGACAGGTCCTTCTCTGAGATGGCGAAGCATTACACCTGAGCGGGCGTCAGGAGAGCCCGAGGGGGGAGCTCGAAAGCTTCTCCGGGCCCCCTTCCCTCACGACGTAGATGTCCTCGATCCTCATCCCTCCGGGCTTCGGGGAGTAGACCCCAGGCTCGAGCACGACTACGGCGCCCTCCTGCAGCTCCCTCTCCTCCCCAGGGATGAACCACGGCGGTTCCTGGTCGTCGAGGCCGACCCCGTGGCCCGCGTGGTGGGGGAGCACCCCGAACCCCCCCTTCTCGAGGGCTGCAGACACCGCCTCGTACACGTCCCTCCCCTTCGTCCCGGGGAGCAGGAGCCTCTCCCCCGCCTCCTTCGCCCTAGCCAGCGCCTGGAGGGCGCCCTCCTGCTCAGGGGAAGGCGGAGCGCCGACCACGAACGTCCTGCAGAGGTCTGACCAGTAGTTGCCCGAGGCGGCGTGGAGGTCGAGTATGATCGTGTCCCCCCTGGCCAGCCTCCTCCGCGTGGGCGGCCCCCCGCCGGCCAGGGACCCTTCGCCGGCTGCGAAGTCTCCGTTTATCCACGCCGCGTGCCCGTGCCTCCTGAAAGCGTCGCGGTCCACTTCGGCGTAGACCTCGAGCTCCGTCGCCCCCTCGATCGCGGACGCCTTCGCCGCGGCGAACCCGGACTCCACCATCGCGGTCGCAGAGCGCACCGATCGGACTTCGTCTTCCCCCTTCGACGCGCGCATCCCGAGCAGGGCCCGCGAGGCTCCTACAAGCTCGGCTCCCGGTGCCGCGCGCCCGATCGCTGCGGAGTAAGCCTGGGGGAGGTGCCAGTCCTCGACAGCTATGCGCTTTGCCCGACCGAACTTCTCCCCGAACCAACGGCGGAGCTCCTCGGCCAGCCTGTCCCCGTAGATCACCATCGTGTCCTGCAGGTCGTAGTCCCTGTAGGCCCGGCGCGCGACCCCGGGGATCTCCCCGGCTACGTCGTCAGAGGTCCCCAGGAGCAGCGACCCCCCGCCTGTCCGGTCCACAGCGAGGAACGAGGTGAGGCGCGGGCCTTTCATCAGTATCTGCCAGGGATGGGTGTTGGTGTCTGCCCCGGAAAGGTAGAATATGTGCTTGGGGTTCGATATCAGGGCGCAGTCGGCGTCCATCCTCTCGAGCGCGGCGGCGAACAGGCGCCTCCTGCCCGGGGGTGTGTCGCGTTCCACGCGGGCCGGGTGCGCTGGCGGGTTAAATCCTTGAAGAGCGCCGAGGTTCGGCGGAGCGGTCGCGGCCGCTCAGCACGACGAGCCGGTTGCGTCCCTTCAGGCCGAAACCTTCTTCAGCAATCCAGGGCAGCAGGGGCAGATGGTCCAACCCGAGGGGGCGAAGCGCATCGGATGGGCCGACTTCGAAGCGGTGGGGCTGCGGGCCGGCACGATAGTGAAGGTCGAGGAGTTCCCCGAGGCGAGGAAGCCGGCGTACAAGATCTGGGTCGACCTGGGTCCCCTGGGGGTGAAGAGGTCGAGCGCCCAGCTGACGGCGCTCTACAAGAAGGAGGAGCTGCTCGGCGCC
The DNA here is from genome assembly GCA_021851265.1 of archaeon. Lineage (GTDB taxonomy): Archaea > Thermoproteota > Nitrososphaeria > Nitrososphaerales > Gagatemarchaeaceae > UBA183. The sequence continues at coordinate 21,560 of JAJZIG010000018.1, forward strand.
CAGGTCCTCTGCGTCACCGGCTTCGGGCCCAAACAGGTGGCCGACTTCATCTCAGAGGTGCTCGTCACAGGCTTCGTCCTCCCGCAGGGGGTCGTGCTCGCGAAGCCGGAGCGGGCCGTCCCCAACGGGACCAGGCTCGCCTGACGCTCTCCCTGATGCTCCCTGCCTGGTCGAGCCTGCCGCCGGCTCTCCGGTCCGGCGTGGGGCGCCTGCCTAGCGCGGGGGTGATGCCGCTTCGGGGGCGGTCCCCACAGGCGAAGCAGGAAGGACCGGCTCGACGTGGTCTGGCGGACCACAAGGCTCAGAGGGGCATGGAAACCCTCATTCCAACGCGAAAGGAAGACGGAGCCTGGCGCGAGCCGGCGGGCCCTCCGGGGCCGCCGATTCTGTTAACTCTGTTGCACGGCCGAGTCCCCAATGAAATCGGCTCCCAACGCGAGGCTTTTGTCAGGAGATAGGATTGTGTCCAGATGGGAATGTGATTTGATCGATTGTTGAGCGTCTGGCCCAATCCGTTTGATGTCTGGTGCCTGAAGGGGCTGCGCCTCCCCTCCAGGCATGAATTCTCTCGAATCCGCTAGGATGGCGCAGCGACTCGTAGCTGCGGAGGAGGCCTTTCAAAAGGCTACC
>JAJZIG010000146.1 GCA_021851265.1 archaeon
CCCGCGGCGAGGCTCAACTGCTCAAGGTAGCCGTCAAAGCGGTCCGACTCGGGCCCGGATAGGGCATCCATGGCCCGACGGAAGGGACGGATGGGATAAGTAGTTTATGACACAGTAGAACTAGGCCTTGGTGGAGGGTCTCGGGGTCTGGGCGACAATCGACCGAATCGGGGGTCGAAGATCCTCCCGGGCGATCAACCGTCTCCTCGGCCAGGAGAGTGCGACTCAGCTCGGTCCGTGGGTCGCCACCACCGACCTTCCCCTCCTCGCCGGGTTCCCGGACGCGGCGTTCGTCAAGGACAGGTACCTCAACGCCCTCGACTCCGTCTGTCACGACAAACCGGCGATCGCCCAAGTGATCGACCACACTCGGGAGTTCCACATCGCCCACTCGGCTCGGTGGCGCGAGCTCTACCCGCTGCCCAAGGGCGATACGGAGGTCGTGGCGTACGACCTCACGAACCTCCTCCTCTTCGGGGTCACCTGTCCCATCACCGAGGTCGGCCACAACCCCGACTACCAGGCCCGGCCTCAGATGAATGTCGGGGTCGTGGTGAGCTGCCACGAACACACGCCATTCTTCCACTTCGCCTACCAGGCGAGCCGCAACGGCGGGGGAACGGCCCGCAATCAGCTGGTGCAACTTCAGGCGGCGAAGGTCCCCCCGGGGTTGCTCATCGCGGACCGCGGAATCATGGGGAAGCGGCTTGTCGAGGAGGCCCGGGGCGTCGGCTGGTATCTTCTCGGTGGGCTGTCGAAGCAGCCGAAGGGGGTGCGGACCCTTCTCGACCGCACCGAGGTACCCGAGACGCCTACGAGCTTCGTGAAGCGGTCAGCGACCGGGGGGATTCATGCGGCGAAGATTCTGGCCCGGCTGTGGGAGGCCGAGCGGGAGGTGGTGGTCTACACGAACGCCGACAAGGCGGTGTCGGACCGGGTGGAACGGAACGAGGCGCTGGCGCGGATCGGGGAGGCGCTGGCGACGCTCGCGACGAAGGAGGCGGAGTGGTCGGATGCGAAGTTGCACGTGACGATCCGAGAGGTGGTGGGAGACTGGGGGAGTTGCTGAAGGTGCGAGTGACGCGGGGAGGAACGGCGCCGAGGGTGGCGTGGGAGTATCAGGACCGGGAGGTGAAGCGGGAGGCTTGCCGGGACGGGAAGTATGCGCTCCTGTGCACAGACGAGCGGCTGCCGGCCCGCGAGGTGGTGCGGTCCTATCTGGGGAAGGACTTCGTGGAGAAGTGGTTCCTGACCGCGAAGTCGTTCGTGGAGCTCGAGTCGGTGCTGCACTGAAGAGAGCGGCGGGTGCGGGCGTATCTGTTCGTCTGCATGCTGGCGCTGCGATTGCAGACGGCGCTGCGGTGGCGGCTCTTGGAGAGCGGAGTCGAAGAGGACAAGGTGGCCGAGGAGCAGGAGCGACTGCTGGAGGATCTTGGTCGGGTCGAGCGGGTCCGGGTGTGAATGGGTCGAGAGGAACGCACGTGGTATCTGAACGTCACGAAGCGCATCCGCGACGGGCTTCGACGGGTGATACTTCCCGATCTTCTCAAAGAGAAGGCGACCACCCTCACGGTGTAGAGGGTAGATTCCCCCGCTGTTCAGGTAGCTACCCGCGGCAAGCTCGGCCGGTCCATAAAGGCGGTGCTGTAGAAGTCGTCCCGCACCTACACATAGAACTCTCGGCTCCCTAGCACAGACGTGGCGATTGTCTTATAGAATCACCTTACATCAGCAAACCATGCCTGCCCCTCCGCCTAGAGGCAACATCGAAGCATGGGTGACGGCGATTCGTAGAACTCTCGAACGCGGTGGCAGACCCAAGCCCGTGCGGGAGATTGCGGCCACCCTCCGTTCATCACCCAACACCACAGGAAAGTATGTTGCCCTAGGCAAGTCATCTGGCAGACTAACCGTGGAGAGGGTAGGAACCTCCAAGTTAGTAGGACTGCCAATGTTTGAGAGAGATGCTCGGCGCCACGATAGGTTGAGACCGTCGGACTACGTGAACCACCTGTTCGAGGGCGACTGTATCGAGGAGATGGAGAAGATTCCCGACGGGGCAATCGACATGGTACTTTGCGATCTTCCCTATGGAACAACGCAGAATCCGTGGGACAGCGTGATTCCCCTCGATAAGCTATGGAGAGCCTACCACCGGGTCGTCAAGGATGATGGGGCGATCGTACTGACCGGCCAGGGCGCTTTTACGGCACATCTAATCGTTAGCAACGAGTCCGAGTTCCGATACAAGATAGCGTGGGAGAAGAGCAAGCCAACTAACTTTCTAAATGCGAGGAGACAACCCCTTCGCAAGCACGAGGATGTTTGCGTGTTTTATCGACGGCAACCGATCTACAATCCTCAGATGGCTGTGGGTGAGCCCTACTCTAAAGGCGTCAGAAAGGACCAGTTGAGTGGGAGCTATGGGGATTTCAAGCCGGTTCTCGTAGCGAGTCGAAGCGGGGATAGGTTTCCTACGGATGTCGTGTACTTCAAGACGGCCGAGAGCGAGGGCAAGGTTTGGCACCCCACCCAAAAGCCGGTTTCTCTCGGCCGGTACCTGATCCGGACCTTTACTAGGCCAGGAGAGGTTGTACTCGATAACGCATTTGGAAGCGGCAGTTTCTTAGTGGCGGCAGTGCTTGAGGGCCGCAACTACGTCGGTATCGAGAAGAACGAGGAGATGCGCCAGTTCAAAAGGCACCCGACCGACTACGTGGCCATTGCGCAACATCGATTGAGGGAGGCGACTCAGAAGGCTGCGGCCGGAGTGAGGACTAGCCGGGCGCAGATGAGGCTTCCCGCCTAATAGCTCAAACTCTACGCCGCCGACCAGTTTTGATAAGCCCGGCTTATTCTATCCGATAGGGCCATCAGTTGGTCTCGACGATAGGGATGGGCTATGGACTCCTGCCGCAGGACCTTATTATCCGGCCTTTGGCCCTTACGGAGAAATATCAGTCGCTCGACCGGGGCGTGCAGAGCATCCAGTATCTCACCGGCTGCACCATGCCATACAGCCCCCAAAGCATCCCACTCTGCGAGAACGAAGAACGAGGCCCCGGCGTAGCTCGGGAGGATGCTCCGAGCCTTGGCAAGGACGTTTTCAAGGCGGGTTGCGTCAATGTAAATCTTGCACGCGATAACGCAGAGCGGGACCAGCTGGTTGGCAAGGGTTAGTTCACCCTCGGCGGAAGGGTCCGTGAGTCTCAGGTCTCTGGGGAAGCCGAGGATCACATCCTCGCGGTCCTTGCGAAACCTCATATCTGTCGGGACGGGGAGCCCTCCCCTGCCGTAACGTAGGGACAGACCCGTAATCACGCCATCCCCGGTCGAGAACTTTCTGACGACGATTCCTGGGTCGAGAGGGCGAATGGTGAGCTTTGCGACTGTAAGCGCAACTTCCTCGAGAAAGTAGCCCCTCAAAGTGGAAAATGGGGTGACCCCTCCACCGAGCGCCTCCCGCACTCGCGTCATCTCCTCATCCATAGTCGAAGATATCCTGAGGATTACTGTGGAGGCGGCATCTACCGACCTCGCGGCTTGTAGCTCTACATGTAAACCATACAGGTCGTTCAAAATTCCGGGGAGCCCGCCCGTCCGCCGTCCCAGCAGATTGGACAGATATAGACCGAACGGAGTCGTCTCTTCGGGGCTTGGCATCCGCGGTCAGGATGCTCCCCCGGTTGATGAAGTCTTCCGGAGTGAGAGCCCCTGACCGATCGACCCAACCCTGACGGGTTTTGCGACCGTTCGCCGAACCATTACAGAGCCCACACGATTGGTGTTTTGATTCACGCGGGGCGGGTTCGGATTCAGGGTGGGGGTTTAGATTCAAGCCTTCGTTCCCTCAGGCGTTAAATAAGCACTTTCGCTCGCGCCACCGGCGAAGGGACGGCGGGGGGTCATGAGCGCAGGAATCGAGACGTTTCTGGTGTTCGCCGCGATCGCGG
>JAJZIG010000147.1 GCA_021851265.1 archaeon
GAGGGCTTCTCAGTCTCTTTCCGAGACAGGAGCGGGTTCAATTTTAGATGCTTAACTTAACTAAACCCCCTGCCCCTATCCAAAGCGACAGGAAAGATCAGAGAGAAGGAGAGGCAGGTGGTCAAGAAGAAGAGAGGACTGATGAGGAGAGGGGGACAGGTTCTTGAGTCAGGAGTTAAGTTAAACCGGAAGGAGTCGTTGGGCGCCTTGGCCGCTTCAGCCGGGGTCAGTATCGGGGTGAGAATCACTCGATTAGGGGCAATGAGCTGGCCGCTCTCCTGACCGTGTGTTCGCTCCATCCTGTCTGTTCGGCAACCTCCCGCTGTGTGAGGCCCTCCGCCAACAAGCGGAGGATAGTCGCCTGGTCCCTCGCAGTCCGACCGCCGCTCCGTGGCCGAATTTATAGCCGCTCTCGTCGATATCGCTTCCGGCGGGGACTTGCTCAGCTGTGGGATGGAAGGCCCGTGTCCGGGCATTATCAACCCCGCGCTCTATCAAAGGTCCATCATCCCCCGAAGGGCCCACCCTCTAACAAGGGACCCGTTGTTTCGCTTCTGGCCCCATGCCCCTATCTGGTTCGTCTCAAAGGCTTAGCGGGGATAGGTACACGCCTGTGGGCCGCCAAGGTACGATTGGGAAAGAGTGGGGACGCTCCATCTCGGAGCAGCCTGGGCCCGAGGAGTGCTGATCTCCGATTTGGGAGTGCTTGACGGGCATAACCCACGTACAACGTATCTGGGAGAGACTGAATCACGGCATTTTAATAAGCGCGTAGCTAGTGGGGGCCGAGACGGAGGTGCGTTAGAGGATGCCTGGGTCCGGCGAATTTGCATCCGAAAGAGACTTCGTTGCCCGCTACCTCCTTCCCACATTGGAGGCGGCTTCCCATACAATTGGCACCATCGGAGAACTTGACTTCTCTGTCGAACCTCATGCAGAAGGGGGGTCCCCCGACTTGACTGTTACTCGGGGCGGTAAGGGCGTTCTTGTGATCGAGGCGAAGTTCAAGAAGAAGGTCGGGAGTGTTGAGCGGGACATTGAACCTAGGGACCCGCATGTTGTCGAGCAGGCGATTAGATACGCCGTACGAGATGGGTTTCCATTCTACGCTACCTGCAACGCGCGGCGCTTGGTCTTGTTTCAACTTCGGCCTGGGGTTAAGGCGTACGAGTCCGAATTGCTCACTGTCGAATACTCCACCGCCAAGGCATGGGCGAAGGAGATACTGCTTCTCGCGTTAGGAAGAAAGAAGGGGAGCCTCAAGCCCGCAGATGCGGTCCTCATTGATACCTTCCACGAAGCATTCATCGACCTCGCACCCGAACTGCTCATCTCGCTCAAGCTTCGCCTTCGAGAGAAGGACTTCAGCAAGCGTTTCCAAGAGTGGTTGGAGAGTCAGGGCATGGCTACAGAAGAATCGACTTACCGTCTGGTAGCCGAGCAGACGACGTATCTTCAGATGAACAAGATACTCTTCTACAAAATACTTCGGGTGATTTACCCTGACCGGCTCAAGGACCTGCGCATATCGGATGAGGAGGATGTCTCGGAGCGACTAGTAAGGTTCTATGAGAGCGTTCGAAAAATCGATTACTACCCCATCTACCAGCAAGACATCCTTGCGGATGTCCCACTTACGGAGAAAGCTGAAATCAGAGTAAGAACGCTTCTGGACACGGTGAACGAATACGACTTTGAAAACGTCGAAAGTGACTTCATTGGGCGACTCTACGAGAATCTAATCGACCCTCTTGAGAGGAAACGCCTGGGTCAGTTCTACACTCCGCCTGCAATTGCAGAAATGATCACGAATCTAACTATAGTGGAACCTACTGCCGTGGTGATGGACCCGAGTTGTGGTTCGGGTGGCTTCCTTGTAAAGGCATACCACCGACTCATGGAGCTAGAAGGCCGCGCGAAACCGGATGCACATCTTCACCGACGACTTCTCACCCAGATTTACGGAGTGGACATCAACCAGTTCCCGGCTCACCTGTCCGTGGTCAATCTGGCCGTACAACTCCCGAAAGCTCACATTGACCAAGTGAATGTAGTCGTCAAAGATTTCTTTGAGACTCGTCCTGGGTCTTCAACTCTTGCGGGGTTCGAAAGTGTGGCCACAGATGGCCAAGCGGCAGTAGTTCGTCTTCCTCCAAAGGTGGATGCAGTAGTGGGGAATCCCCCTTACATTCGGCAAGAGTTCCTTGGTGACCGTGAGAAAGAGAAGATTGAAAAATGCCTCGCAGCGGATTACAACGGCAAGGTCGCGGTCGGGACGAGTGCAACTCCTTCCCGAGTCGAGACAACACTGAACAAGCAGAGCGACGTATTCGTATTCTTCTTCATACATGGGCTTGCCTATCTCAAACGCGGGGGTCGTCTTGGATTCATCACGTCCAACAAATGGCTCGAAGTCGGCTATGGGGAGAAGCTCCAAGAGTTCCTTCTCGCCAATACGAGAATCCAATGCGTTGTCGAGTTCGACAGGGCGGTGTTTCCGGACTTGGAAGTTGACACAGCGATCACAGTCTTGGTCAAGGAGCCTGACGAAAATGCCCGTCTTCGCAATGTCGTAAGATTCATCCGAGTGAAGAAACCGATTGCACCGGACAAGTTGCTCGCACTTATCCGGGAACCTGACGAGGACGAAGACTCAGACACCCTACACTTGAAATCCGTCACTCAGGGGGAGCTCAAGATTGGAAAGTGGAACGCCTACCTCATCGCCCCCTCGATTTTCTGGAAAGTTATTGATAGCCCAATGATGCGCCCTCTTTCCGAGGTTGCAGATAATATTGTTCGGGGCGCAGTGACCGGCTCCGATGACTTCTTCATATTGACGCGCACCAAGGCGAGGGACTTGGGCATCGAGCGGAGATTCTTGACTCCATACGCTCCCGCCGCCGAGACGGTAGCGGGTCTGACCTTGAGGCCAGAACACATCAAGCATTACTGCATCACGGTGAGGGAGGACTTGGACAAGATCGCAGGAACTGGAGCTGAGAAGTACCTTCGCTATGGCGAAAAGCTGGTCGCGGAGCCCGCCAAGAGAAGGCTTAAGAGAATGAAACTCACGGAGGTGCCCACAATCAAGGCCCGGTCTCCGTGGTACTCACTACCGGACTTGCCCATGCCAACGATCTTCTTCCCCATGTGGTATCGTTACCAGTTTCGGGCATTCCTCAATCAGGCTGACGCATTCGGAACCAACTACTGGTTCTACATTATCAAGAAGGGTCGGGCAAAGGCTCTTACGGCGTTTCTAAATTCAAGTGTCGCGCAACTCTGCATTGAGGTGCTGGGGAGGCAATATAGTGGGATGAACCACATGATGGGCTACGAATTGAAAAAGCTGCCCTCGCTCGATGTGGATTCCCTGAACGAGGCGTCTCTCAGATCGATAGAGGATGCCTTCGACAAACTCCAACACAGCATGGAGGTGTCGAGCAGTGGTGATAATGAGGAGCCGAGTATAGAAGAAGTAGAAGAAGCTCGCGAGGGACTGGACCGAGCGATATTCTCTGCCCTCAGCCTGTCGCAAACCGACCGCAGGGCCATCCTGAGGGAACTAGAAGGTCTCCGGGCCGCCCGAACGAGGAGAAGTCGTTGAAGAAAAGCTCACTCTCTTTCCGGGACGCTCAAAACGGGTTAACCTAGTGAGATTTGAACCCACGGGTGGATGGAATCCCGCCACGTCCATACCCTGGAGGGTTCAGATAGACGCATCTTCCCCGGACTTAACTGTGCATTGACAGGACATCTGGCCGCTTGAACTGACAGGACATATGGCCGGCCCCGGAAAGGGGTCAGCATGGTCAAGGAAGATGTTCGCCTCCGTCTGCAAGTCGTCAAACAGCACCTGGAGCG
>JAJZIG010000148.1 GCA_021851265.1 archaeon
CTCCGTGCCCAGCTCCCCCCTTGTCTCCGCGGGGATGGTGACCTGTCCCTTGTTTGGCCCTCACCGATGACGACCTGCTTAGTCTCACTTACCAGTCAGACCCGAGGGTTCGTCTGCACGATGGCCGTCCGTCCCAGCCGTAGGCCGCAAGTGGAGCGCGCTATCACTTCTGGCTGCCCTTCTTGATTATCTCGACCGAGTTGGCGAGCATGGTGTAGTCCACCCCGGCCTTCTCGAGCGCGTCCTGCACCTTGCGCCTCACTTCCCTCTCGTCCTTGGTGTCGCAGTCCACCCAGACCTCGAACCGCTTCATGCTGTCAGCACACCCTCGCATGGGGGTTATACAAAAACCCCCGCAGGAAGTCCGCCCTGGACGGGAGAGCCGACACCTCTGTGGACGTCAGCCCTTCCGGGTCCGGATCCTGGGGCCGCCGACGGCCGTCCCTGGCGGACAACGGGTGGGTCATCGAGAAGGAGCCTCCGGTGCCATGCTCTTGACGATGCCTGCCGCCTCCCTGACGCTCCGCGCGACGTAATCCGGCCGCGCCCCCAGCTCCTCCATCTTGTCGTTCAGCATCCCGCTCAGGTTCGCCACAAGGACCGTCCTGCACCCTGCCCTCTTCCCGGCTAGCACGTCCTGCAGCCCGTCCCCTATCATCACCGAGCGGGCGAGGTCCAGCCCGAGGTCCCGGGCGGCGTCGAGGAGCATCCCCTGCTTCGGCTTCCTGCAGGAGCAGTCGGCGCGGTAGGCCGCGAGTCTCGCCTGGGGGTGGTGGAAGCAGTAGTACTCCCCGTCGAGCCTGACGTGCTCAGCCTTCAGCAGCCTGTGCATCTTCGCTTGTATCTTCTTGAACGATGCCATGGTCATGTGCTTCTTGGCGATGCCGGGTTGGTTCGACACGAGGACCAGCTTGTACCCGGCCGACATGATCTCCCTCAGCGCCTCCCCGGCTCCTTCGACGAGGACGAACTGCCTGGGGGTGAACGGGCTGTCGACGACGCCCGGGTCGGGGTAGTAGACCATCTCGTTCACGATTCCGTCCCGGTCGACCAGGGCCGCCCTTGAACCGACGCCCGTTTCATGTGGATGGTCGACCCCCCAGATTCCCTTGAGGCCCTCCGGCCTGGACTTGGCTCGCACAGACCCGCTCAGCAGGGCGGCGAACTCGTCGGGCTTCGTTTTCCTCTGTTTCAACGCCGGCTGTTCTTGACCCCGTCAGCGCTCTCGTGACCAGACGCTGTCGTCTTCGTCGCCAGACCCATCAGAGTGGGACGACCTCCGACCTCCTCGCGTCGCGCTCCGGCTCCACGTCGAAGGCCAACAGGCTGGCGGCGAGCCTCTTGGCTTGGGAGAGCATCAGGCGGCCGTTGTACCTGGAAGACGATGACGCCTCTTTCCACCGCTGCCCTGCCGCTGATGTCCGCCGGGACTGCGACCCGGTAGTTCCGCGTCACCTTCGTGGCGGGCATGGTAGGGGCAGTAGGCCTCCTAGTATGCGGGATTTCCAGGGGCCGAGCCTTCGCGTCTCATCGCGACGCAGCCTGGACATGGGAGCCCACCGGGACTGTCCCTCAATAACGCTCGCTTCTGTTCCCTATGGCGTCCTTGAGCCTCGCCGAGATGAGATGCGTCAGCACCAGGTGGAACCCCTCGACCTGCGGCGTCGAGTCGGCAGGCACGACGATGGACGCGTCCGCGAGCTTCCTCAGCATCCCCCCGTCGAACCCGACGAGGCCCACGACCTTCCCCTTCTTCTCCTTCGCGACCTTCACCGCCTTCAGGAGGTTCTGCGACCAGGGCCCGGCCTTGTCGCTCCCGGACCCGCCGTGGACGCTTATCCCCACAAGGACGTCTCCCTCCCTCATGAACGCCTCCAACTGATATGAGTAGACGTCGCTCCATCCGTCGTCGTTGGTCAGAGCGGACATCAGAGGGATGTTGTCCACCAGGGCGAAGGCCCTGAACCTGTGCGGCGCGTCAGAGGAGACGTACTTGTTGAGGTCGGCCGCGAAGTGGGTTCCGGTGCTCGCGCTCCCGCCGTTCCCGCAGATGTATACCGCCTTGTCGTTCTTCCAAGCCTCGTACAGGACGCCGATGACCGCCTCGATGTCCGCCTTCGATATCTTCCTGACGACGTCCTCGACCCCGTCGAGGTACCCGGCCACGAACTTGGAGTGGTCCATGCTCTCACGCGTTGTGGATTATCTTGCACCCTTCGGGCTCGAAGTGGAACCTGTGCTCCACGAGCCCCTCCTTGGCCATGGCCTCCCGGAGCTTCGACCTCCCGTTCTCGCAGTAGACCATGAGGAAGCCGCCGCCCCCCGCGCCACAGAGCTTTCCCCCGAGGGCCCCGTACTTCTTCGCCGTGTCGTACCAGTGGTCTATCTTGTCGTTGGACATGGCGCTCACTACCCCCCGCTTGGCCTTCCAGTGCTCGTCCAGGAGCTCGCCGAACTTCGTGAGGTCCCCCGCCGCCAGCGCGTCCCTGACGCCGAAGCCTATCTCCTTGATCCTGTCCATCTTGTCCACCCCCGCGCCCCCCTCGATGGCCGCCTTCTGCTTGGAGAGGACCGACGACGAGCTCCGGGTCATCCCCGTGTAGAACATCATGGTGCTGGCCTCCAGCTCGGCCAGGGTTTGGGTCGAGAGGTTCATGGAATGTACCCTGACCTCGCCGTCCCTGTCCACCTCGTAGGACCTGACCCCCCCGAAGGCGGCCACGTACTCGTCCTGCTTCCCCGAGGGCTCCCGGAGGCGGTTCATGGCGATGCTGCAGGCCTCCTCGGCGACGAACTGCGCGGACTTCTCCTCCTGGAGGTAGGCGTGCAGGGCCCTGAGCAGCCCGACGGAGAAGCTCCCCGACGACCCCAGCCCGGTCGCGGCCGGGGCGTCCGCCACCGACACTATCTCGATCCCCTTGCTTATGCCGACCATCTCCAGCCCCTCCCTGACCAGCGGGTGCTCCAGCCTGGCTGCGTCGCCGACTATCTCCGTCTTGGAGTAGCTGACCCTGATGCTGTCCTGCTCGAAGCGCGGGTTGACCGCGACGTGGACGTACTTGTCGATGGCCCCGCTGACGAAGAAGCCGCCTTTCTTAGAGTAGTAGCTCGGGAGGTCTGTCCCGCCGCCCCCGAGGGACAGCCGGAACGGCGACCTGGCGATTATCACTCCGTCTTCGCCGGCCGGAGGCTCAAAAGGCCGCCCCCCCGCACATGTGCGAAGACAGATACTTCGCGTATCCAACGTCGTTCCTCCACTCCTTGGCGCGGAGGTTCCCCCACTGGGCGCACTTCTCAGAGAGGGCCCAGGCCATCCGGACGCCGCGCGTCAGCTGGCAGCACGCCATCCCCGGGGCCTCCATCAGCTTCTTGAGGACCCCGACCATCGCCTTCAGGAGGTCATACCCCCTGAACGAGACGTTCAGCCGCAGCGCCAGCGAGAACATGGACCGCTCCCGCTTCTCGAGGCGGAACCAGGCACCCCTCCTCTTGGAGGCGGTCATCTGCTTCTTGAGGTAGCTGTGTAGCCAGTTGGACGCTGTTTGCTGCGCGCCATGTTGGAGCCCCGTCGTGCGTGAAGCAGAGGTGCCCCCTCCCCCGTGGCAGGGTGCAGGTTTGCCCATGTCCGTGCACACGTGCCGCACGGCCAGTGGTAATAAATGATTCATACAATAATAAAACGGCGCCCGTGCCTCCGGGGCCAGGTCGGGGCGGCGCGCCTCCGGCGCGGATGAGACAGCCCTGACACGGGCGGGTCCAGGCGCGAGCCCCTGTCCCGGCGCCTCGCCGAGGCCGTTCTTTCTGGCCCAGTCGGCTAGTTTCAACGCAGATGTACTGCCACAGGATATCGAA
>JAJZIG010000149.1 GCA_021851265.1 archaeon
CGGTCCTTTCTTTGACCGAGGCGGAGAGCTTCGACAGGGCCCTCGAGCTCGTCAACTCGGTGGACTACGGCCACACCGCCGGGATAGTCTCGAACGACAACCGCCGGGTCAACCGGTTCATCGACGTGGTCCAGGCGGGGGTGATCAAGGTGAACAAGCCCACGGTGGGGCTCGAGCTCCAAGCCCCGTTCGGGGGGTTCAAGAAGTCGGGGGCCGGGACCTGGAAGGAGATGGGGGAGGAGGCGCTGGAGTTCTACTCGGCCGAGAAGACGGTCTACCTAGGGTACTGAGCCAGCCCTCGGTCACATGTGCGTGCTCCCGCCCCAGGGACGCCGGGTTCTAGGCCCGCAGCTGCTCCACCGGGTTTCTCAGGATCCCTATCTTCTCTATCTCGATCTCCACCACGTCCCCGCCCTTGAGGGTGAAGCTGTCTGGGGGGACCAGGGACGTCCCAGTCATCAGCACGGTGAACGTCCGTATGAGGTTGCTCCTCCTCAGGTATCCGACCAGCTCGTCGACCTCGCGCTTCAGCTGCGACGTGTTGACGCTCCCCTCGAACACGGGCTCCGACTCCCGCAGGATGCGCATGCTTATCTTGAGCGAGCGGGGCTCCGGGATCTCGTCGGCGGTGGTGACCACCGGCCCGATGGCCGAGGAGCCGCGGTACACCTTGGCCTGAGGGAGGTAGAGAGGGTTCTCGCCTTCGATGTCCCTGGAGGAAACGTCGTTTCCGACCGTGTAACCGACGACCCTGAACGCTCCGTCGAGGACCACAGACAGCTCCGGCTCAGGGACGGACCAAGTGCTGTCACCCCTCACGCAGACCGGGTCCCCTGGCCCGACGCACCTGAGCCCGCTGTCCTTGAGGAAGAGCTCAGGCCTCGTGGCTGAGTAGACGTAGTCGTAGAGGCCCTTCATCTTGGTCTCGGTCTCCCTGGCCTCTCTGCTCCTGAGGTAGGTCACCCCGGCGGCCCAGATCTCGGAAGGGACAAAGGGGGCGCGCAGGAGCTTGTAGTCGAAGGGGACCTTCTTCGACGCGCTCATGGCCCGTCTGACCGATGCGACCAGGCCCTCGGGGGACCCCCCGGCTCCGTATGCCCGGACCCAGTCCGAAAAGCTTGGACCCGCGCCAGACAGGTCGTGGATCGTCTCCCCCTCCAGGACCCCGACCCTGACCCCTCCCCCTGACTCGAATCTGACTAGCTTCAACGTCTCCCCGGCGCGACTGGCAGGAGCCCGGATTTATCCGCTCCGACCAAGGCCCGCATGCTCCGAAGCATATTTGAATGAGCCGAGAGGATGAAGGCGAGGTTTGGCCAGCCAATACGCCGACGCCTTCGCCCGCGTTTTCGCGTCCAGGAACGGGGTCGTCCTCTTCGCCCAGTCGAAGGGAGCGACCTCCGAGGCACTGCGGAGGACAGCGGTGGAGCGGGGCGCGTCTTCCGTGGCCGTCGCCGGCATCCCTGAGGGGGTCAGGGGCGCGGTCGCAGAGGGGCTCGAAGGGATCGAAGTCATCGACGTCGGCAGCCTGCGCGGCGCCGAGGCCAAGGAGGCCGTGGCCAGGGCCGACCTGAGCGTGACCTGGGCCGCCCACGGGGTCGCCAAAGAGGGGGCGCTCATGGAGGCTACCTGGGACGACGCGACCAAGCTCGCGTCCTGCCTCCCGATGACCAATGTGGCCCTCGTGTCCGAGGGGAGCTTCCTCCCTGACTTCCACGCTGCCATGCGCGCGGCCGGGAAGATCGTGGCCGAGAGCCCAGGGCCCAAGCCCACGATATCCTTCATCGCCGGCCCCAGTAGGACAGCAGACATCGAGAGCAGGTTACTCTATGGCGTGCACGGCCCACATTCCGTCGTGGCACTGGTCCTGGGGTGGGCATGACGGATAGGAAAGGCCTCGCAGACAAGGTGCGGCGGGCCCTGGCCACCGAGGGGCTGTCGGACAAGATGTGGGCATCGACGAGCAGGGCGAGGGGCAACAGGGCCAAGGCGATCGAGGAGCTCGGGATAGACGTCAGGGGGATGAAGGAGTCTGTCAGGGGACTGAAGCAGGAAGCGCTGGGCGACCCGGAGCTCCCCCGGAAGTTCGCCGCCAGGGTGGAGGAGAACGGGGGGCACGTCTTCTTCGCCAAGGACGGGGCCCAGGCCATCGACTACGTCGCGGAGCTGGCGAAGCGCCGAGGCGCCGACGTGCTGGTGAAGTCGAAGTCGCTGACGTCCGAAGAGATAGATTTCGACCACGCGCTCGAGGCCAGGGGGGTGAGGTGCATCGAGACCGACCTGGGGGAGCTGATCGTGCAGATGGCCCACGAAAGGCCGGTCCATCTGGTCATGCCGGCTGCCCACAAGTCAGTCGCGGACGTGGCGAGCATAGTCTCCCATGGCCTGAAGAGGGAGGTCCCCCAGGATCCCGACGCCATCCTCAAGGAGGTCCGCGCCTATCTGAGGCCCATGTTCTTGTCCGCGAAGGTAGGGGTCACGGGCGGGAACGCCGGGGTCGCGGAGACCGGGACGGTGGTGATCGAGACCAACGAAGGGAACGGGAGGCTGGTGTCGGCCGCCCCCGACGTCCACGTCGTCCTGATCGGGGCGGAGAAGATAGTCCGCACCTGGGAGGACGCGGCCGAGGTCGTCTCCGCTGCCGCGATCAGCGCGACTGGGCAGCCGATGACAGTCTACGTCTCGGCATTCACCGCCCGCTCCCCGCTGGGGGGGGAGGGCGCCGGGAGGGAGCTTCACGTGATAATCCTCGACAACGGGAGGTCCAAGATGAAGTCGGATCCACGCTACTCCGAGGCGTTGGACTGCATACGGTGCGGGGCCTGCATGAACATCTGCCCGACATACTCGGTCGTCGGGGGGCACACCTTCGGCCACATCTACCCAGGGCCGATAAGCATCCCCTGGACCGCCAACGTCCACGGCATCGACAACGCCGCCTATTCGGAGCTCTGCATCGCCTGCGGCCTGTGCAAAGAAGCCTGCCCCGCGGACATAGATATGCCGATGATGATCGCCGAGGTCAAGCAGCAGCTCGTCGACCTCAACGGGCAGCCGAGGGTGAACAGGTTCTTCGCAGGATCTGAGACCCTCGCCAGGCTCGCCAGCGCCACTGCACCCCTCTCCAACTGGTCGCTCAGACCCAGAGCCGCCAGGGTATTGATGGAGAAGGCGTTCGGAGTCGACAGGAGGAGGACCCTCCCGGCTTTCAGCCGGAAGCGCCTCAGGAGCAGGCTCCGCGGCATGGACGCGGGGGACGGGAGCGCGGGGAAGGTGGTCTACTTCCCGGACGTCTCCGCTGACTACAACGACCCTGAACTCGGCGTGAAGGCCGTGGGGGTCCTCGCAGCCCTGGGCTACAAGGTCGAGGTCCCGAAGCTCCGGTGGAGCGGCATGCCGTACCTGTCCTACGGCGAAGTCAGGAAGGCCGCCAGGGTCGCGGAGTACAACGTGAGGGCACTCGAGGGCTACGTCAGGGACGGGTACGAAGTGGTGTCAACGGAGCCCACCGCTGCCTACATGCTGAAGGACTCCTACCTGACCCTCGTCCCTGGGGAGGGGTCAAGCCTCGTCGCGGCCCACAGCCACCCGTTCTTCGAGTTCGTGGAGCCCGGGCTGGGGAAGCTAGCCCTGACAGCCACCCGGGGCCCAGGGGTGGAGCTCGGCTTCCACATCTCCTGCCACGACAGGGCGCTGACGGTGGGAGGGCCCGCGGTTAGGTTCCTCAGGGCGGCCGGGTACGGAGTGAAGGTGATCGAGACCGGGACGTGCTGCGGGATGGGAGGGACGTTCGGGATGAAGG
>JAJZIG010000150.1:0-2884 GCA_021851265.1 archaeon
CCCGGTTTGCACCAGCAACCGCTATATCCGCACCTTCGGAAGGCACGCCGGGCCCCGGTGGTGTAGCCCGGTCAAGCATGTTACCCTCTCGAGGTAGCGACGCGAGTTCAAATCTCGCCCGGGGCATAATCTCGCAATGGGTGCAACAGGGTGGTCTAAAGTCGCAGCCGTCGACCCCCGTGGTCAGAGCCTGTCTGACGCGGCCCGGACCACCTACCTCCACCGCGTCAGTATCTCTTCTCTTTGGAACGTCGCCTTCGCCACAGCGAACATGGCGGCGCTGAAGGCGGCGAGGGCGCCGGCGATTATGAGAAGGTTGGTGTCATTCAGCACGAAGAAGCCGAGCTCGGAGGCAAGAAACACCCCGATGAACGGGAGCATGAGCAACGCTCCAGACTGCTGCGCGCTGCGCACGTCGGTCATCCTAGAGGAGATGATCACATTCACTTCCACGCTGAGCAATGCTGCAAAGGGGACGGCGATGAGGATGGCTCCGATATCCCAGTTCGGGTAGTAGTAGTATCCCAGCAGACTGTAGGTGAAGTGATCCATCAGCCCCATGAACGCCGCGGCGCCGGCGTAGAGAGCCCCCATGGGGATTATGAGTGCGGACAGGGTCTTGCCCAGCAGGATGTCGCCGTCCGACATCGGCGTGGCGAGCATTGGTTCCAGGCTCTTCTGAATCTTCTCCCCCACAAGGCTGTACGAGGCGATGGCTGTTGGAATCACGGCCGCCGCGACGATGAACCAGATTGAGAACGAATCCATCAATCCGGGGGCAGCGGCTGCGGTGAGCGCCTTGGCGGAGCGGTGGAGGGAGTAGTTGACGATGAGCGGAAATCCAACTCCTACGATGAGCGGCATGGCGACCGTAGCGTAAATGACGGAGGTCTTCTTCGCGTATATCTTGAGGTCCTTTAGGGCGACGTTCCAGACGTTCTGTGGGTCCACGCTATCCTAGTCCTCCCTCACGAGCTTCAGGTACACGTCCTCCAGGCTCGAGCCCACCTCGGAGACGAAGACCACGTTCCCTCCGGCCTTCTGCACCGCCCGCAAGATCGCAGGGTTGTCCACCTCAGGGTCCTTCAGGGTGACGACGATGCTGTTCGCCGTCGCCTCCCCTACCTGATATCCCATCTCCTTCACAGAGGAAATCACGGCTCCATCCAGGCGTTGAAGCTGAATCTTCACCTTCCTGGCTGTAAGCGACCGCCTCAGGTCCTGCGGGCTGCCCGTAGTGATCAGCCTCGTCTTGAGTATCGCCACGCGGTCGCAGACCCTTTCCGCTTCGTCCAGCAGGTGCGTGTTTAGGAAGATCGTCCTCTTCTCCTTCTTGAGCTCAAGGATGAAGTCTCTAACTGTCTTCGAAGCCTCTGGGTCCAGGTTTGCCGTTGGTTCGTCCAGAAAGAGGACCTCCGGGTCGTGCACCAGAGCCCTCGCGATCGCTAGCTTCTGTTTCATCCCCTTCGAGAACGTCCCCGCTGCGGAGTCTTTCCTGTCCCAGAGCTCGAGCAGCTTGAGGAGGTACTGAATCCTCTCCTTCCTCTCCTGCTCTCCGAGTTTGTAGTACCGCCCGTAGAAGTCCAGGTTGTCGTAGGCGCTCAGCTCCTCGTAGAGCCCGACGTTCTCCGTGAGCAGCCCGATCATCTTCCTTATCTTTGGCTGGTCCGCCCTGTCGGCGATCTCGTAGTCCCCTATCGTAGCGCTGCCGGAGCTCTTGGAGACCAGGCACGCCAGCATCCTGACGGTGGTCGTCTTGCCCGCGCCGTTGGGTCCCAGGAATCCAAACACCTCTCCCCTGCCCACATGCAGCGTTACGGAGTCAACGGCGATGCTGTCGCCGAACTTCTTCGTCAGGTTCTCTGTATCGATCATGCTTGTCTTGCTCACTTGGTCGACCCTCCTCCTTCTCTCATCGAAGCCATTTCACGTTGCTCCGCATTGTGCAGCCCTCATTGTGCAGCCCTGGATGGGTTCTAGGGGCTCGGCTGGCCCCTGTCGGAGACGGATCCCGCCTGCTTCGGCCGGGAGAATCTCCCGAAGCGGAAGACGTAGGCCAGGACGATCACGATTGCGGTGACAACGACAATCAGGACGACCTTGTCAGTAGTAATGATAGCCATCGCGCTAGGTCAGCTCCATGGCCGTTCTTGGGCAATGTGATACTAAAGCAGTTCGATGCGTACAAATTCTGTACCGGTCGGCCGCTGTCTGGGCGGGACCGTCAATCGCGCCTGGGGACGCCTAGCCTCCCTTGAGGCTGTAGACGTACTTCTGGTAGAACCTGTCGACGTCTTCCTGCGCCCATTCGTCCCACTCTTCGCGTGTCTGGGGGAGGAGCCCTCTCTCGGCAGCGAGCCTCCTGAGCCTCCTGTTCTCCGGGAGCAAAGTAGACAGGGCCATCGACAGCGCCCGGTTGTCATTGAACAACCGGTACGCCTCAAACTTCATCGCCGCGTATTTGCGACCCAGGGCGTACAGTTCCGGGCGGCGCCCCTCGATGTCTGCGCCTTCTTCGTCCGAGACTCCATACGAGAAGAGCATCGGGAGCAGCTCCTTCATGTCGGAGTACCCCATCCGTCGGGCGAAGCCGACCGCCTGCTGCCATGTCCTGCCTTCGAACCTCGCCGTGATCCTGACCGACCCCCCCGAGGTGCGCGCCTCGAGGATAGAGTGAGCGTCGACCTCCTCGCCAGGCTGCCTCCCCCGGGCGGCGCCGAAAAAGCGGGGCACTCGCTTACCTCCCACTCCCAGGATGCTTCGCCGGCTCCAGCAGTCTCCTGAGCTCGTTGTTCTGCGAGTATATCCTCCTCAGAGCCTCGTTGTCTCTGCTGTATTCTCCGAAGCTCTTCTTCAGCTCAGCGTAGTCTTTCTCCATGAAGGC
>JAJZIG010000150.1:2894-3781 GCA_021851265.1 archaeon
CAGCGCGTCGTCCCTGCCGAGATGGCGGGAAGTCGAGAGCCGCACGAAGCGCTCGTAGTCCTCGATTTCTACGGAGAATTCCACGACTTCCGCGGCTGCCTTGCCTTTTCCCTTGTGACGCAAACCCGAAGACTGTAACTGCGGTTACACGTGCAATATATAACTGGCTCTCTCGGCGAGTCCCGCCATGGCAGGCTTAAATCGCCTGTTCGCAGGTTTCTGCCAATGAACGGGAAGCCCGCCGACAGGTGGATCGTGGTGGCCTACGACCTCCCGAACGAGCCTTCAAAGCTCCGAGTCAGAGCCTGGAGGAACCTCAAGAAGCTCGGCGCCCTCTACCCGCCGGTGTCCCTCTGCATATTGCCCAACACCCCGCAGGCAAGGAAGGAGGTCGGCCAGTTCAGGTCGGAATTCAAGGAGCACGGGACCGTCTTGGTGATGAGCGCCGACGCCTTGGACGGCCAGGACTCGGGCGTGCTCTCCAGGATGTTCCAGGAGGACCGACGGAAGCAGTTCGAAGAGATCTACGAAGAGTGCCAGGAGTTCCTGGACGAGATAAGCGAGAACCTGGTAAACAAGAAGATCACCTACGAGGAGACCGACGAGCTTGAGCAGACGCTGGAGTCCCTGGAAAGGTGGTACAAGAGCGTGCGAGAGAAGGGATATGGCCGCGCCAAGGACTCGTCCAAACTGGAGACGATGCTGTCGAGGTGCAAGAGGGCCCTGGCGAGCTTCGCCGAGAAGGCGCAGCCCCGGGGGATAAACAAGCAGCCAGAGCCCTGATGTAACAGCAGTTACATTTAATTACCAAGCGTCGGGGAGGCGACGTAAATTCCCCATGCGCACCGTCACGTCCAATGCCGCCCTATGCAACGCAGCTCCGGCAG
>JAJZIG010000151.1 GCA_021851265.1 archaeon
GAGCAGACGGGACCCGCGTATCACCATGACGTCGGGCTGGACCCCTATCCTCCTCATCTCCTGGACGCTATGCTGCGTGGGCTTCGTCTTCATCTCCCCCACCACAGACAGCTCCGGCGCGAGGCTGACGTGGAGGAAGAGGGTCTTCGAGGGGCCGTCTTCCATCCTCATCTGCCTGAACGCCTCAAGGAAGGGGAGGCTCTCTATGTCCCCGACCGTCCCCCCGCACTCCACCACCAGGACGTCGACCTTCTCCTTCTCCGCCAGGTCCCTTATCCTCCTCTTGATCTCATCCGTGACGTGCGGGATGATCTGCACGGACTTGCCCAGGAACAGCCCCCTCCGCTCGTCGTCGATTACTTTCTTGTAGATCTGGCCCGTAGTTATGTTGTTGGCCCTCGACATGTCTCTGTTCAGGAACCGTTCGTAGTTTCCTATGTCCATGTCGGTCTCTCCGCCGTCGTCGGTGACGAAGACTTCGCCGTGGGTATAGGGGTTCATGGTGCCGGCGTCGAAGTTGAGGTAGGGGTCGATTTTCAGGCAGGTGGCCCTGACCCCGGACAACTGGAGCAGCTTGGCGACAGAAGACGTGATGATGCCTTTGCCTAGCCCCGACATGACCCCGCCGGTGACAAACAGGTACTTGGGCAAGTTACAACTTTACAGTTCACGTTAATTAAGGGTTGCGAGGCTCTTGACCTAGGTCACCTGCCGGGTGATCACAGCCAGGTCCGAGACGTCCACCAGCAGCTTGCTCACCCGCTCCAGCGAAGCCAAGATTTCGGCCGTGCTGGCGCTATCCCCGGCGGCTGCCTTCGCTATCGAGGCGAGGCTGGACGTGACGTCCTTCGCCATAGCATCCATCCGGCTGTTGACTGTCCTAGGCCTCCCGGCCCGTCTCGACAGGAACCCCTGGGTGGCCAGGTCGTTCATCACCTTCAGCTTGGCGACGCACCTCGAGTACTCTCTGGCGAGATGCTTCGGGACTCGGCTTTCATGGAACTTCGCCGAGAGCTCGCTGACCGCGTCCCCTGCGCTCTCGAGAAAGGTCGCCAGGACCCTGTAGTCGAGGAGGTCGACCGGGGAGAGGCCGTATCGCTCTGCGACCTCTGCCCTGACGATGGCCGCCCTCGTTGCTCTGACGAGGAGGAAGTAGAGCCTGTCCACCTCGTCGTCCCGCTCGCTCACGAGGGTGAGCAGCTTGGAGTCGCCCTTTGAGAGGGCGTCTGCGGTGTCCTTGAGCATCCCGTCTAGGAGCCCAGACATCCTCCTGACGATGTTCTCAGGGGTGATGGCGGTCGGCTCGAGGAGGAACTGCAGGGTGATCCGCCTGGAGTCCTCGTCGAGCACCTCCAGGCCGACGAGCCTCCGCATGGTGTCCCTGATGACCTGCCTCTCCTCCCTGGTGATCGTCTTCGTGCCTACGACCTTAATCAGGTCGTAGCCCAGGAGGTACGCCCCGGTGACGTCGTTGACCACCTGGGCGAAGTCCTTCCCCGTGTGCTCGATGACCAACTGCCTCTGCTCCTCTTCAGCACCCTCGTAGGGCCTTACGATCAGCTTGCGCGGAGAGAGCTCCTCCACCGAAAGGTCCGCCCCCTTTCTGATCCCGTTCTTCCTGATCCAGTCTTTGGGGAGCGAAACCAGGATCGTCCCCCTCCCCATCTCTATCGCCTTCCTCGCAGGCACGTCTCTATGGCTGGTACCCGCTCTCTATACGTCATTCGGAGAGCCCGCGGCTCTACTGCGCCGGGGCGGGGGCGGCCTTGTTCACCTGCTTGTTGACCGCTTCAGCCAGATAGTGGCCGCGCAGGGTGACCCTGGCCTCGGTGACCCCAGGTACTGACATCAATCCTGCCTTGATGTCGCTGGCAATCTTCAGCGCGAACATGGGGGGGCAGAAAGGCGCCGTCAGGTGGAATTCGAGGTCCACGGAACCGCCGCTGACCGCCAGCTTGTCAATGAGCTTGAGGTCGGTGATGGGCCTCCCGAGCTCGGGGTCCATGATCTTGGCCATGGCCGCGTCGATGGCCGATTGATCTACCTGGGACAACGGCTCATTGTGCTCAACTGATTATTTATCCGTTTGGCGGCGAAGGCCATGTAGCGATGCCGGCTTTCGCTTCCTTCTTCGCCTTCGACGTCGGGCTCTTCGTGGAGGCCTTCGTGCTTCTGTTCGCTGTAATCGACGCCGTGGGGACGGTCCCCATATTCATCGGGCTCACCGAGGGGTCCGGGGGATCCAGAAAGAAGATAGTGAAGCAGGCGGTCGTCATCTCGACTGTCATACTCGTACTCTTCGCGCTCTTCGGATGGCTGATCTTCGAAATCTTCGGCATCAACATCAACGACTTCCGGGTCGCAGGGGGGATCATACTGTTCATCGTCGCCGTCGACCACCTCAGGGGGGAGCAGGACCGGCAGAGAGGGCTGGCCCCATCTGAC
Organism: archaeon; assembly: GCA_021851265.1. Taxonomy (GTDB): domain Archaea; phylum Thermoproteota; class Nitrososphaeria; order Nitrososphaerales; family Gagatemarchaeaceae; genus UBA183. The sequence continues at coordinate 2,446 of JAJZIG010000151.1, forward strand.
ATCGCCGCCTTCCCGCTCGCCACCCCCCTCCTGGCCGGACCTGGTGCGATCTCCACGGTGATCATCATATCTGCCCCTCCCTACAGCCCGCTCCTGGCCCTGCTCGTGGTGGGGTGCAACGCAGCCGTGGCCTACTTCGTCCTCTCCAGCTCCGACTGGGTGAGCAGGTTCATGGGACAGAACGGGACCGTCGCCCTCTCCAGAATAACCGCCCTGCTGATCGCGGCCCTGGCAGTCGCATTCGTAGCCGAAGGGCTGAAGGGACTGTTCCCCGTGCTATAGTGGCGGCCATGACCAGAGCGGTCCGCGTCAGGATAGTGGGACTCGTCCACGGCGTCTCCTTCCGGGCGAGCATGGTCAGGCTGGCGGCGGATGCAGGCGTCCACGGCTGGGTCCGCAACCTCCCGGACGGTTCCGTGGAAGCTTTCTTGGAGGGGGATGATATGATGGTTCAGAGGGTCATAGACTGGGCCAAGCTAGGCCCGCCCCGGGCCAGGGTTGACCGGGTCGACGTAAAGGCGGCCTCTCCGAGAAACCACCGCGACTTCCGCATCCACGGCTGACGGGGCCTCACCCTCTCTGATGGGATGCCCACTTCCCGTCGAGGTGCGGATCGGAGAGCGCCGAGGTCACGTAGCTCCCGAACTGTGCGGCTGTCGCTCCGTCGGACCTCCCTGTGATCTTCACCTTCTGTTCGTATAACGAGCAGAGGTCGAGGGCCATCGCGAGCCTTCTGCTCTTCTCCAGCATCCCGATGTGTTCGAGGAGCATGACCGCCGCCCTCATGAGGCTGAGCGGGTCCGCGTAGCTCTCTCTCCCCTCGGTGACCATCCTCGGCGCCGACCCATGGATCGCCTCAAACATGCCGAACCTCGCCCCGATGTTGGCACTCCCCGCGGTTCCGACCCCGCCCTGCAGCTCTGCGGCCTCGTCGGTCACGATGTCCCCGTAGAGGTTCGGGAGGACGACCACCTCGAAGTCGCGCCTCCTCTTCTCGTCTATGAGCTTCGCGGTGAACACATCGATGTACCAGCTGTCCCACTTGATCTCCGGGAAGCCCCCTGCCACGCGCTTCGCCGCGTCCAGAAACAGCCCGTCGGTGGCCTTGATCACGTTGGCCTTCGTCACGACCGTCACCCGCTTCCTCCCCGTTCTCCTAGCGTGCTCGAAGGCGAGCCGGATTATCCTCTCCGCCCCCGGCCGGGTGATTACCTTGAAGTCTACGGCCAGGTCAGGGGTGGCCATGAACCCCTTGCTGCCGAGGACATACTCCCCCTCGGTGTTCTCTCTGAAGAATACCCAGTCGATCCCCTCGGACGGCATCAGA
>JAJZIG010000152.1 GCA_021851265.1 archaeon
CCCGAGGAGGAGATGGAGACGTCTATGACGGCCGCGTTGGAGCGCCCGCCGTTCGCGGTGTACAAGATCCCCACCTGACCTGAGCTGAGGCTCACGAGAGAGACGAGAAGCGTCGGGCTCGCCACAGGTGACGTCTGGAACGGGCCGCCCACAGGGGAGACGGCGGCCCAGCTTGAGGTGTATTCGAAGGTCTCGAACGTCGGGAAAGAGAAGCCTCCCGAGGTGTCAAGGGTCGAGACCGCGACCCATATGTTCCCAGAGCTGTCTGCGACTACGGACACAGAGCCAACGCAGGAACCTGACGAGCAGGTCGGGTATGCCGTACCCACAACGCTCTGCGAGCCCCAGGTTATTGTGCCGCCGGAGCTGAGAGCCCCCTGTTCGAAGGTGAAGCTGGAGAGGCCGTTCTCGGCCATCACGAGCGAGACAGTTGTCCCGCTGAGCCATACGCTGACGCCGTTCGAGCCCGAGGTGGACGCGAATCCTGTGGTCGAGGGGACAGTTGTCTTCGCGCTCCACGTGGCCCCGTCGGAGGACGTAGCGTACTCGACACCGCCGCCGTCTGCCCAGAAGACCCACCAGAGGCCGCTGCCGAAGACGACCTTCCTATCGTTTGACGCCGATGACGGGTCGGCGTTCGCGGTGCTGGCGACGATGGATATGCCGGCGACCGTAGCGGTCCCGCTGCTGGGACCGTTGTTGGAATCCCCGCCGTAGGTTGCGGTTATGGTCTGCGACCCGGTGACGGACGGGGTGAAGGTGACCCCGCAGCTGCCCGAAGAGAGCTGACAGGTGGTCGACGAGAAAGACCCGCTGCCGCTCGACGAGAACGTCACCTGTGAGGTCGGAGTAGAGCCCGTCACGGTCGCCGTGCAGGAGGAGGACTAGCCGACTCCCACTGACGAGGGATAGCAGTAGACGGAGGTCGTGGTTGAAACCACGGCAGGCACTACGGAGACTGTGTTCGATCCCTCATTGGGAACGAACACTTCGCCTGTGCCCGAGTCGTAGGCAATCCCCTTCGGGGCAGTCCCAACAGGTATGGACGTTGCGGCGCTCAATGAATGGGCGACAGGCAGCTGGGCCGCGGCGCCGAAGAGCAGCAATGCAAGCAGGAACAACGCCAGAGATACAGAGGGAGCGCGCCGAGGCCTCATCAGGCTTCGACCTTGATGCATGGCGGAAGCGAAGCAAGATCTCCTGCGGACTCCCCGCAACGGCACGGTCCTCCGGAGCGGGCACTCGAGTCAAGCGCTCTCTCGGCCTGCGCGCCCATGAACAAACCGGCTCGCTGGGGATTGCACAGGTAATATGTCCGAGTGGAACCGCCCTTGGAAAAGAGGACAAGAAGACCCTTAAGGTGTGCAGCCTGACAGGTTCCGTTTCGCTATTTGGACAGGATTGATATCGGCATCCTGCGCTGGTTCCTCCAGGGCCATATGACCGCCCCCTTCAGGCCCGAGGTCCGCCCCAACATCAAGATCATTTCGAAGCAGCTGGGGGTGACAGGGGAGACCGTCCGCAACAGGATGCGGAGGATGTTCGAGACAGGGATACTGAACGGGGTGGTTGCGCAGCCGAACCCGGGGATCCTCGGGCTGCAGGTCGCTGCGCTCGGGATGTACGCCCCTCGGGAGACATCGAGGCCCAAGCTCGCGAGGAGGCTCGCCCTCGTGGAGGGGATGCAGCTGGTCGCGACCCACCTCGACGGGATGATCGGACTGGTGTTCTTCCACGAGGGAGGGGAGTCCCTGGAGAGGAAGATTAGGCTCGTGAAGGAGATGGCAGGGGCGACAGAGACGGTGTTCACCGAGGTGGTCTTCCCTCCGTGCGACCTCGAGCTCAAGCGGGCAGACTGGGAGATACTCGCGGCCCTGAGACCTGACGCGTCGCAGTCCTATGACGAGCTGGCGCGGAAGACGGCGCTGTCGGCGAAGACGGTCAAGAGGCGGCTGGACAGGATGGTCGCTGGGATGGCTGTGTTCACCATGGCGCTGCACGAGACGAGGGCTGTCAGCGGAGGCCTGGAGGCGAACGTCGTAGTGCAATACGAGCAGGGGGCAGACCGGTCGGCCGTGGACAGGGAGATAGTGAAGGCCCTGGACGACGACCTGTTCTACGCCGGGGTGTGGGCCAGGTACAGCGTCTACGCCATCTACCTCCCTAACCTCGCTGCCGCAGAAGGGGCGGAGAGAGAGGTGAAGGCGATACGCGGCGTGAAGGAGGCGAAGGCCAGCATCATCGACGAGAGGCTGGAGCTCTATGACCCCATAGACCAGGTGATCGCCTCCAAGCTGAGGGGCTCGGGGTAGGAGAGTCGCCCCCGGGCCCGTAGCGCCGCGGCGGTCCGGGGTCGAAGGCGTGGCGCGGATATCCTGGCCGGAGCCTTAAGTATACACCGTGATGTATTGTAGACCATGTCCGAGGTCCTCTCAGTGAAAGTCGAGAAGGAGAAGCTGAAGCAGCTCGAAGAGATAGCCAGAGTGGAGCGGAGCGACAGGTCGGCGGTGGCCAGGCGCCTCCTGGACGCGGGCATCCGCGAATGGAAGGTGGACAGGGCGGTGGGCCTGTTCCAAAAGGGGAGGGTGTCGCTATGGAAGGCATCTCAGGGGGCGGGGCTGTCGTTGAGGGAGTTCATGGAGGTCCTGGAAGAGAGGAGGGTGCAGACCGTCGGAGCGACGGCTTCCGAGCTTGAGAGAGAAGCCGAAGCCCTGGCCGGGGAACCCGAGTAAGCTACCCACGGCTGAAGCCTGTGGGCTTCCCCCTTCCCTGAGCCGGCGCCGGCACAGCCAAAGGCCCAGGTGCATCGGAGACGCCACGTATGAGCCCGCTTACCGGGACTCTCCTCCCCGAAATCTGGAACGTGTCCTGGTTGGGACCGTTCCGCTCGAGGAGGGTCTTGACGGCCACGGCGAGGGACGCCTTCCTGTCCGAGTTCACCGCCTGGCCGCACTCTCTGCATCTGAACAGGGAATAGTTCCCACCGTCGTGTCCTCTTCCCACTGCACCGCAGCGGGTACACCACTTGGACGTGTGGTACGCATCGACCCTGTTCAGCGTGATGCTGTTGTCGAAGCATCGGCCTTCGAGGACCCTTCTGAAGAGGTGCAGGGGGATGGTCATGACCTTCCTGTTGAATCGTCTGCCCTTCGGCTTGAACCTGGAGAGCCTCTCGACGGAGACGTCGGCGTCGTATCTCTTGGCGAGTATGACCACCTCTCTCACCATCTGGCCGATGTTCGTTCTCACATAGTCCCTCTGCCTGTGCCTCATCCTCTTCAGCTTCTTCAGGGCATTGAGCGACTGGAGCATGGCCCTGCGTTCCACGAAGTGCACCTTCCTGGGCCACATCTGCTGGCCGAGGTACCCCTGCTTCAAGACGTCGCCTTCGGGGGTCAGGATTGTGTAGGCGAAGTCCTTGGCGTTGATGTCGATGCCTAGGACGTTTCGCCTCGGAATCAACTCTTTCTCCTTCTTCGAGAGATACGCGACGATCTCAAGGCTTGGAGTCAGACCGTAGGTCTTGCAGGTCCACCCGCTCCCGAGGAGGCCGGAGAGCCTGTCCCAGTCCCTGTTCTTCCTTATTGGGGCGGCGACCCTGCGTCCCGGATACAAGCCGAGCTCCACGAAGGAGAACCTCCTGGTCCTGAACGCCTTGCAGTTGCGGGGGACGTTGAACTTCACGGTCGTCCCTTTGACCTTCACGCATGTCTTCTGCTTCCCCCAGGTGCTTCTTGCCATGTCGCAGACGACCTGG
>JAJZIG010000153.1 GCA_021851265.1 archaeon
ATAGCTGTTCTTGTGCAGGTAGGCGGGGTTCTTGGTGTAGAGGGCTATTCTAGGGCCCTCGTACTCTATCCTTGTAATCTGAGCCTCCGCTGGGATGTTGTTCAGAATAGCGCTCATCAGGCTTACGCCGTTGGCTTTCTGTTCCAAGACTAACTTTTAGTTGTAAACTGGGCCAGGAGCTTGTCCTTCTCCGCTTCCGTCAGTTCGCGGAACCCTTCCTTATCGATGATGCCCACATCGAAGTGATCCCCTGTCGCTACGTTCCTTCTGGTGGCCGCGATTATCGCCTTCGCAGCCAACGGATAGGCCTTGGCCACTGCTGTCCCTGCCTTGAACTCCGCCTCCAGCACCCCGTAGGCTACTGGCGACCCGCTCCCCGTGGCTATCATATTCTCCTGGTTGAGCGAACCGAAAATGTCGACGTTGAAAAGGGAACCACCGGTTGAGTCTACCCCTCCCACCAGGACGTCCGCTATCAGAGGATACAGCCTCGACGAGAAGAGCATGTTTGACACCACCTGGGCCGCGGCCTTAACGGGCATCGGCCTTCCCTTCTCTATCCTGTATGTGCTCGAATAGTACTTCGCGGTGTCGGTGACGTTCTGGGCGTCCGCTACACCGCCGGATATGGTCATAGCGATGTTGTCGTCGATCCTGATCAGCTTCTTGCCTCTCTTATGGGCGATGAACCCGCCTGCTGTGACCCGCGTGTCGGTCGCCAGAACTACCCCGTCGGAACAGACCAGCCCAACGGTAGTGGTGCCATGATACGTGGCAGACCCTAGCGTCTTCCCTCCAACCTGGCTATATTCTCTCGACATTTTGTCCACAAACCCCTCAGAACGGACAAGGGCCGCGCCTCCTTGTTGCTTATTTAATCTTTCCAAGCTCGGGTCCTCTTACAGTAGATGCGAATAAGCGTGGATTGATTTCCTGCTCTACGATCTTGGCTCTCTGAGGGTAGAGGAGGAGCCCACCCCGGAGCTTCTCATGACCAATGAGCTAGCCCATGGCTTCGACCCCATCCTGATGAGGTATCTGCCTGAGCTGTTGTGCTTCGAGGTGAAGCCCAACTCCGTCTACCCGAAGCTGGATTACATATCGCTGCTTGTCAAGGCTTCGATACTCGATGGTTGCGCCGAGGGAACGAGCAACGTATCGCGGAAGCTCCTCGGCTGCAGGAAGGGGAGCAGGGAGGTTCCCCACAGGCGAGACTGCCCTGTCATACTTCAAGGGCCTCGACAGGTACGAGCTCCTTGGCTCCATGTCTGTCGTGCTGGAGGAGCAGGTCGGAGAGCTGAAAAGGGGGGCCTCCTGAACCGGCCCGTCCCCATAGCGTTCGATTGGCACGACCAGCTCTTCTACGGCGAGAAGGGTTCTGAGATGGTCCACGGCGTGAGGTCGAAGAACAGCTCCTCCTACGCCTACCAGTACCTAACGGCAAGCATCCTCCTCGACGGGAGGAGACTGACAGTGGTCCTCACGCCGATCAAGAGCAGGGCGCACATGCTCACCTTCATCGACGATGCTCTGAACAGGATCAGAAACATGGGGATAAGGGTCAGGCATCTCCTCTTCGACGCAGGCTTCACCTCGGTCGCCCTCCCCGTCCATCTTCAGGAGCGTGGGTACGCCTACGCTATCCGTTTCTCGTCGAATACCATAACGAAACGAATCGGCCTCAGGGACGGGGAGGAGGCGCCCTACCCCTGTGAGAAGCCTTTCAGGATCCTCAGGGCGGACGACCTCGACGTGGGGAAGGGCTACCTCTTCGCCACCAACATGGACTGCACGCCGAAGAGGGCGCTCAGGCGGTACAAGATGAGGTGGGGCATCGAGACGTCCTACAGAGAGCATAACGTCTTCCTCCCCAGGACGACGTCGAAGGACTACACCGTAAGGTTCCTCTACTACGCGGTGGCGGTGTGCATCTACAATTCGTGGTGCGTCTTCAACGCGCAGTGTCATGGGAACGGCATGGTGACAGCACTCGAGGCGAAGGTCTCTGTCTTGCTCTTGGCGCTGGTGCCATCAAGACTAGAGCAAGACGAAAAGACTGACGACCATGGATGACGCTTATTCGCATCTAATGCTCTTAATTCCCCTGCATCCGGGGAGCGGGGTCGGGCGTCGGCGGCCGCCTGGCCGGGATGCCTCTGATGCCTCGCCTCGGACGGAAACCCGACTCACCGAAGTGGCCTTAAATCAGGAGACCTGGCGCCCCCAACATGAGCCCCGGCTACCACCTGATGGAGCTCCCTACCAAGGTCCTGATAGGAGATGGGGTCATCGAGAAGCTGGGGGAGTTCGTGACCGACAAGGGCCCCCGGAAGACAGTGATATCGTCAGGCTCACAGGTCACATCAAAGGTGAGGGCCACCGTGGAATGCGCCCTAGGTCGGAAACCTGTCTGGGTCGAAGTGACAGCGGCCGACACGCAGAACGTCGACAAGGTGACGCGCGCGGCCCGGGGGGCCGGTAGGATAGTAGGCGTGGGAGGCGGCAAAAGCGTGGACGTTGGAAAGCTGGCTGCATTCCAGCTCGGGATCCCTTTCTACTCGGTCCCCACCAGTGCGTCCCACGACGGCATATCAAGCCCGTTCGCTTCGCTCAGGGGGCTTGACCGGCCTTACTCTGTGAAGGCCAAACCTCCTGTGGGAATCCTCGCTGACATAGAGGTAATCAGCTCCGCACCGAAGCGGCTCCTCGCCTCGGGGTGCGGGGACCTGGTGTCTAAACTGACAGCTGTCAAGGACTGGCAGCTGGCGCACGAGGTGACCGGGGAGTACTATGGAGGATACTCAGCGAGCCTGGCCCTGATGAGCGCGGACGTGGTCCTTGACGGGTCCAAGACCATGGGGAGGTTCGGGAAGGGCAGCGTCCGCGACCTTGTGGAAGCCCTCATCAGCACCGGTGTGGCCGCGGGCATAGCCGGCAGCTCCAGACCGTGCTCAGGTTCCGAACACCTGTTCAGCCACTACCTTGATGTCTTGGAGCCGGGGGTCGGGCTTCATGGAGAGAAGTGCGGGATTGGGACGATAATGATGGCACGGCTACACGGGCTCAACTGGAAGCGGGTGAGGAACGCACTCACGAACGTAGGGGCCCCAGTGAGGGCCTCGACCATCGGCATCGGTGATTCGCAGGTGGTCCAATCCTTGGTCAAGGCGAGTACAATCCGGCCGGACAGGTACACAATACTCTCGGAGAGGAAGCTCGATTATAGGAGCGCCTCAGCGCTGGCCAAGGCTACCGGCGTTATCTAGGCGGTCTCGCCCTGGTTCTCGGCCTTCGGGGGCGCCTTCTCAGCAGCCGGCTGCGCCTTCTCAGCACTGGTCTCTTCTTTCTTCTCCTCCGCCTTAGGGTGAGCCCTTTCGTTCTTGAAGTTCTCCACGAAGGCAAGCGACGAGACGGCCGGGACGAACTTGAACACGTCGTTGGCGATTCCTCTCTTGATTATCTGGAGCCCTTCGACCAGAAACAGGTCTTCCGGGATTGTCACAGTCAGGCTACCGCCGTTCACATCGAACGTCGCTTTGCTCCCTTCACCTGCCAGTCTCCTGTCGATCAGCGCCCTTATCTTGTCGCCGTCGGATTCGACCTTACTGAGGACCTCGAAGTCGTAGATTATGGACTTCCCCGCCAGCCTGTGGTTGAAGTCTACTTGTGCCCTTCCTGACCCGACGAACCTCACGATGCCGACTCTGTTGTCCACGTCCACACTGTCGCCCACGGCTAGCTC
>JAJZIG010000154.1 GCA_021851265.1 archaeon
CGCGCTCTTCTGCCAGCTGGGCCCGTCTTTGTCGTCCTCTTTCCGCAGGGCCTGGCCCCGGAGCTCGTTCTCCATCTCGGGGGGCTCGGCGACCATCGCCGAGGGCCTGGACAGGAACGACCTGGTCAGCTGCAGCACCTGAGGGGCCCTGAAGCTCTGGAGCCTGTGGCTCATGCGGAAGTCATACCTCGGGTCCCTGGCCACCGCCTCCAGCACCTCAAGCCTCGAAGTCCCGATGGCGTCCCTCAGGAGGTACCCCGCCTTCAGTTGCGTGACCATGTCGTCCTCTGCGTAGATTATCAGCGTCGGCTTCCTCAGCGCTTGCAGCCTGGGGAGCTGTTCCGTGTCATAGGCGCTGGCGACCAGCACCAGCGAGCTCACCGAGTCGGGCCACTCCAAGGCGTATTCGAGGGCGACCTGACCTCCCCACCCGCCTCCGAGCATCGCGGCCCGGTCCACCCCGAGCTTGTCCGCCAGGTCCTTGAGCATGCGCGCCTGGCCGCCGTGGTCCGGGGTCTCAGTGGGCCTCGAGGACTTCCCGTGGCCCAGCAGGTCAGGGGCGATGACCCGGTAGGTGTCGGCTAGGGGGAGCAGCGGCTCCCACACCCTCCAGCTCTCCCGGGGCTCGCTGCCGTGGAGCATGAAGAGCGGTTCGCCGTTCCCCGCCGAGGCGTAGTTGACCTTGTACTCCCCGACCTCGACCTCCTTCTCGGCTGGTTCCAACTTCGACACGCCCAGTCTGGGTCTCCTTACTAACCTTTGCACTCTCAGCCTTTGACGAAGGACGCCTTGAACGCTGCCCTGTTCGCCCGCGCCGCCTCTGCAGCGGTGAAAACTCCGTTCCTGACAAGGAAGTCCACCTCTCCGCGGAGGTTGGTCTTCAGCATCTCGGGCCCGTCGGTGTTGATCGTGTACCTCACCCCATGAGCCTTCAGGGCCGCGAAGACCCTCTTCAGCTCCGCGGTCCCCTTCAGGACCCCTGTGTTCAGGTTCGAAGTGGGGCAGACCTCGAGGACTGCGCCCCTCTCCGCCAGCATCTCCATCGTCTCCTCGTCTTCGGTCGCCCTCACCCCGTGGCCGATCCTGTCAGGCTCCAGGCGCCCAAGGACCTCGCGGACCGACTCCGGCCCTTCGTCCTCGCCCGCATGCACAGTGAGGCCCAGGCCTGCCTTCCTAGCCCGCCTGTACGTCGCCGCGTAGTCAGCGTACCTGAACCCTCTTGCGGAGGGCCCCGCCATGTCGATCCCCACCACTCCCCTGTTGGAGAAGAGGACGGCCTTGTCGACCAGTATCGCGTTCAACTTCCGGTCGAACGTCCTGTCCAGGCAGACGATGAGGCCCGTCCTGACAGGATACTCCAGCGACGCCCTGTCCAGTCCTCTGACGGCCGCCATCATGATCTGGTCCAAGTCCTGCTCACCCCCCTGTTCCTCTTCATGGGGTTGAAGCGCAGCTCGAGGAGCGTGATGTTGTTCTTCCTGTACGCCCCGGCGATGGTCTGGTGCACCGACCTCTCGATCGCGAGCGGGCTGGACTGGATGAGCTCTGTCCAGTGGAACAGCGCGACGTACTCCTCGAAGGTCTTCCCCTTGGCCCCGTCCACGTGACCATGTCCACGAACTTCCAGTAGTCCTTGGTCGGGAGCCTGATCCCCTAGGCGTGTGCTATCTCCCAAATCACGGCCGGGTCCACCGACCCTCCGAGGTGGACGTGCAGCTCCGCAAGCTCCGTCCTTGGTCCGGGTCGAGCCATGGCCCTCACTGTGGCTCAATGGTGGCGGGGGGCTTGGACGAGAGGTTGTAGGCCACGGCCACCGCCCCATGCACCTCGTTGGTTATCCTGCTCGAGATCCTCTCCAGGGTCGCCGGGTCGAGCCTGCTCCAGTCGGCGGTCATCCCGTCCACCGACTTTACCACCTTCACCGTGACCTGGAACCCGTACTTCCTCTCGTCCCCCAGGACGCCCGTGACCCTGTCGTCCCCGACGTAGGCGAACGCCTGCCACGCCTGCGAGTATGCCCCGGCCTCTTCCAGGACTTCCTCCACGATCTTGCTCGCCTCCCTGCAGACCGCGAGCTTCTCCCCGGTGACCTCGCCCAGGACCCTCACCGCCAGCCCTGGTCCGGGGAACGGATGCCTCCTCAGGGCGGTCTCGGGGAGGCCGAGGAGCGCCCCGAGCTCCCTGACCTCGTCCTTGTACAGCTCCCTGAGCGGCTCTACCACGTGCATCGACAGCCCCGGCGGCAGCCCGCCAACGTTGTGATGCGTCTTGATCACCGCCGCGGGGCCGGACGACCTCCCGCTCTCTATCACATCGGGGTACAGCGTCCCCTGGGCCAGGTGCTCGAATGGGCCCTCCGTGCTCGCGAACTCCTCGAAGACTTCGGCGAACGTCTTCCCCACCACCATCCTCTTCTGTTCGGGGTCAGATGCCCCCTTCAGGCCTCCCAGGAACCTCTCAGAAGCGTCGATGAACGCCACGCTCAGCCCGAGGTCCCTTCCTAGGGTCGCCTCCACCTTCTCCCTCTCGCCCGCCCTGAGAAGCCCGGTGTCGATGAAGACGCACCTGAGCCGCTGCCCGACCGCCCTCGATAGGATCGCAGCCGCGACCGAGGAGTCGACCCCGCCTGAGACAGCGCACAGGACCCTCCCCTCGAGCTTCGACAGCTCCTCCACCGACCGCTGGAGGAATCCCTGCATGCTCCACTTCCGCTCGGACCCGCAGACGTCCAGGACGAAGTTGGCCAGGATGGTCTCCCCCATGTCGGTGTGAGAGACCTCGGGGTGGAACTGGACGCCGTACTGCCGTCCCCCCGAGAGCCTGACCGCCGCGTAGGGGGACCCGTCGGACGCCGCCAGGACCTCCATCGTCGGCGAGATCTTGGTGGCCGAGTCGGAGTGGCTCATCCAGGCCTCCAGCCCCCCGCCCCCCACCCCTTTGAACAGCCCCCCGCCTTCGGTTATCCTGACCCTGGACCTGCCGTACTCCCTCCTTCCGGCTCGTGCAACCTCCCCGCCGTGGGCCTTCACCATGAGCTGGTAGCCATAGCAGATGCCCAGGATGGGGAGCTCCCCGGCGAAGATCCCCGGGTCTGCCGTGGGCGCACCGGGGGCGTAGACACTGTACGGACCTCCGGAGAGGATCGCCCCTGCCACCCCCAGTTTCTCCAGCTCTGCCAGGGTCGTCTGATGAGGGAGCAGTGCGGCGTACACTCCGAGCCCCCTCACCCTGCGGCAGATCAGGTGAGCATACTGTCCCCCGAAGTCGAGGACAGCTATCCCTCCAGCGAGGTCTGGCTCCATCACCTCACCTCGATGGAGTGGGCCCCGAGCTCCGTGGCGCCGACCGCGCTGACCGAGCCGAAGGACGCCTTGGTCCACATCTCCTGCACGCTCTTCGCTCCGGCATAGCCGAAGGCCGCCCTGAGCCCGTTCTCCATCCTGGCCACGACCCCCTCGGCCCCTCCGACGTAGGGGACGTAGGCCTCCACCCCCTCGTCCAGGCCCTTAGCCAGGACGCTGTACCTGTCGATGGCGAACCTGGCCTTCCGCGCCGCTGCGCTGGCCATGCCTCTGTGGACCTTGTATTTCTTACCCTTCCTCGTGACCCGCTGGCTCGGGGACTCATCCGTCCCGGCGAGCATCGAGCCGAGCATCGCAACCGAAGCCCCGGCGGCGAAGCCCAGGACCGCGTCCCCGGGTCCCCTTATCCCTCCGTCGACCACTATCGGTATGTCCAT
>JAJZIG010000155.1 GCA_021851265.1 archaeon
GGCCGGGTGATTACCTTGAAGTCTACGGCCAGGTCAGGGGTGGCCATGAACCCCTTGCTGCCGAGGACATACTCCCCCTCGGTGTTCTCTCTGAAGAATACCCAGTCGATCCCCTCGGACGGCATCTTCACGGGCCGCACGTTGGCGAAAAGGTCGAACGCCGTCCTGATCGCGATGTTCGCGCTCTCGATGTTCGGCATCCCGCTCCCTGCTTCTGGGGTGGTCGTCGGCCCCTTCAGGAGGACGTGACACTTCCGGATCTCCGCAAGGACCTCCTCGGGGAGCGACTTCAGTTGCTTGACCCGGTTCTCGATGGTGAGCCCGCCTATCTCCCTGATCTCCACCCTGCCGGCCTTGAGCTCGTCTTGGAGGAGTGTCTCCATCACCTTCGTCGCCTCCTTCGCTATGACGGGGCCGATGCCGTCTCCTCCGATGACCCCGATCACTACTCTGTCTAGCTTCGAGTAGTCCAGCCACTCGACGGGCCTGCTGATCCTCTTGGCTCTCTCGATCTGCTCCTGCAGCAGCCCCCGGAAGCGCTCGGCCGCCTCCGCGAGGGAGACGTCTTCGCCAGCCATGAGTCTCCGCCTTCCTGTCAGACCATTAAAGGGTGCTCCCGAAGAAGCCGCCGAACCTCAGGCTGGCGGGCTCTGGCTGCGTCTCCGCGAGACCGCGCGGAGGACCGGGAGAGATATGGCCGACCCCACAGCGGTGAAGAACGTGCGTTCTAGAGGATAAAGGGGGAAGAAGAGCTCGACCGTCCCCCGCCAGGCCTGCAGTGACAGCGTCCCGAACACTCTCACCGAAAGCTCCTGGCCGACCAGGGTCCCGGTGAGCTGTCCGCAGAGAAGGGCTGCGAATGTGATGCTCACCACGAACGCCGGGTTGAGCTTTGACATCCTCCCGGAGCCCTCCAGCCACAGAGCCCCCGCCAGGGGGAACAGGGAAGCCACGTGCAGCCACGTGAAGGGGACCGGCCCGATGAAGAGCACAGATATCGGGTCGGCCCAATACAGCGCGATGACTATGAGAGGAACCGCAAGGGCCGCCTTCCTCTTCCCACTGTATGCTAGGCCGGCCACCGCCACCGTGGCAAGGTCGGCCGCAAGAATCGAGATGCCGATGCCGTTGAACGCTACGCTGCCGGCATAGATGTCCATGATGTCCCCCATCAGGGCCGCGAACCCCCCCACATAGGGGCCGAACATCATCCCCGCCAGGGGGGTGACGAAGTTGCTAGCGGTGAGGAAGTTGCCCGCGCCTAGGACAAGCCTCGATATCGGGATGGTCCCCAGCACCGCATACACGGCGGCGAAGGCCGAGGCCGAAGCCACGATTGATGTCCTCCGTTTCAGCCTCAGCAACGGGGGCACCCCAACCACTGCCGACTTGACACTTTCATCGCTCCGGGCCCCTGTTCCGAGGCCGTCGACTAACGTTTTTAGCGCGACGTGTCCGGACTGCATTCAATGTCCTCCGACGCCGAAGTGAAGAGGGCCGCGGAGTTGAAGCTCTGGCTCGAGGGGAGGATAGCACAGCTGCAGGAAGAGATAGAGAGGCTCAGCGAGACTCTGGGCTACGTCGACGCCACGCTCAGGGTGTCTACGTTCAAGCCCGCCATAGAGATGCTCGCGGAATCCAAAGACGTCCCAGAGACGCGCGAGCTGAAGAGAGACAAGGGCGGCCAGGTCATAGCTGTCGCCACGATAACCTCGGACGCCGTCGCCGTGGAGCCTTCAGGGGTCGCTTTGAAGGCGACCACCCCGCCGTTCAGGTCCTTCCTGATCGGCAAGATACTCGAGGGGATGAAATCCAAGGACGAGGAGCTCATGAAGGCGGGCAAGCTCGCGAAGGGGTCTGGCTTGAGGTTCGACGTGGAAGAGGCCAACGGGTCCATAGGGAAGCTGATAATCGAGAACTACGGGGAGAAGGCGAGGCTCAACGAGATCCTCAACACGGTCGCCTGGACCTTCTCGCGGATGCTGGAGAAGTAGGAGCTAGCGCCCCTTCAGCTCCGACAAGGTAGGCGGAACAGGATCTTTGCCTTCCAGGTAGAGCTTGGCGGCCCTGTTGGCGAAACCTAGGCGCCCCTGCTCGTCCATCTCCTTCAACCTACCATAGATGGAAGCCGCGTCCCAGACGTCCCCGGCTCCCGTGAGGCGGCGCGTCCGGATCGGCCTTGTGGAGCTGGCTGTCACCCTCGTCCCTTCGCTGGTGTATGCCCCATCGACGCAGTGCATGTCGAATACGACCCCGAGCGCCCTCGCAAGGTAAAGGCACCTGGACGCCCTGTCCGCGGACTCGATCCCCATGGCGGTGGCCGCCGAGAGGCTCTCGAACTCGTTCATGCTGACCCAGTCGACGAGCCCCCCCTTCGAGATGAGCCTGGCAAGCGCCATGAACCTGTCCAGCCTGTCCCGAAAGTCCGCCGGGTCTATGTAGATGGTCTTCTCGGCGCCAAGGCGCCGCCTCAGCGCCTGCAGCAGCTCGGTCCCCCGCCTGTTCGCCGCCCAGTTGACCGAGCAGACCACTTTCGAGCCTTCGAGCCCCGTCCAGTCGTCCTCGTCGAGGGCCGAAGGTCCGAAGTCAGAGGCGCCCCTCCCGTCGGACAGCATCACGTTGGTGCTCTCCTCGAATGCGACCGTCAGCCCCGCCGGCAGAGGCTTCACCTTCAGGTCTGCCTTCAGCCCTCTGAAGGCGCTCTTCAGGAGGTGCTCGTGTGCGGGTTCGCAGTGGGTAATCAGCAGGGTCCTCAGGCCCAGGCGGGCCAGGGCGTGGGCGAGGTTCACGGCGTTCCCGCCCCTGATCTCCTCCTGTGGCACCCCATGGATGCCGCCTCCTCCGGACGCAGCTTTCTCCGCGACCTCTGCCATGGTCTTCTCGAGCCCCCTCACATGGACCAGCCTGTCCACGAAGTAGTCGTGCATCACGGCCACGTCGTACTTGCGGGGCATCCTACTTCAGGATCTTTATGCTCCGGACGTCCTTCAGGCCATGGAGCTCCTCGACGACATGCCCGGTGAGCTGCCCCTCCACCACTAACGTCATCTTCGCGTCGTGCACCATCTCCGGGTCTTCCGCGACCGCCTGCCTCACCACCATGCCATGACGCGAGAGTATCTCCGCGACCTCTGCCATGATCCCCGGGGACTTGGGGTCTGCCTGAATGATCAGAGCAGTGTAGCCCAGCATGTTCACGACGTCGACTAAACTGGTCCCGAGGGGGGCCGTCCTTGAGAAGAGAGAGTAGAGGTAGCGGTTCTGCCGTATCTGCTGCACCGTCTGCTTCACCACCCTTCTGTCCACTTTCACCGCCCTGGCTACAGCAGTGAAACCCACCTCCACGTCCCCCACGTAGATCTTCTCGTCTTCGGAGACCCGCATCCCGCACTCGATCATCTTCCTCACAATATCTGGCCTGACCACCTGCCTCTCGAACTGCTTCCTGATGCTAGGCCACACGAACCGTGTCCGGAATCGTGCGCTATTGAGGGTTTCCGCACCGTCTGAACCGGAGACACAATGCACAGTTTCGTGCACGATTCGATTTAACCTGCTGGGGTGGGGCCGGGGCCATGAGTCCCACGCAGCTGAAGTCAGTCCTTTCTTCTGACAAGCTCCCCGCGGCGTACTACAACATCCAGCACGACCTCCCGGAGCCACTCCCGCCGCCTCTGGATCCGCGGACCATGCAGCCGATGGCGCCCGAACCGCTCCTCCGGCTCTTTGCAAAGGAG
>JAJZIG010000156.1 GCA_021851265.1 archaeon
TTGTCCGCTCACACTATCGCCTACTTGTGCAGCTTGTCCCTGAACTTCGAGTATGTGGAGTAATCGATCTTGGTGCTCCGCTCCAGCATCGACCTCACAGTGGGGTTCACCCCCCTCGCACCAGTGACCCCTTCCAAAACCTCAATGCAGAAAGCGTCGGAACCCGCCCCCGAGCCGAAGCTCGCCACGAGTATCTTGTCCCCTGGTTGGGCCTCGTCCAGGACGGCGGCCAGCCCTATGGGGGAGCTCCCGGAGTAGGTGTTCCCTATCAGCGGGTTGAGGAGCCCTGTCTTGATCTGCTCCATGGTGAACCCCAGCCTGGAGGCCACCTCGACGGGGAACCTAGGGTTCGGCTGGTGGAAGACCGCGTACTTGAAGTCCGACGGTTTGTGCCCGGTCTCTTCGAAGAGCGTCTTTACGGAGTTCTCGATGTGATAGAAGTACGCCGGTTCACCCGTGAACCTGGAGAGGTGCCGCGGATACCTCTCGTGGGCCCGCCTCCAAAAGTCCCCTGTGTCTGAAACGAACGAAGTGCTGCAGTCGATGACCGCCAGCGCCTTCTTTGACATCCTGCCTATCACATAGGCTGCCCCCCCGCTCGCGGCCGTGTACTCGAGGTCGTCCCCGGGCCTCCCCTGGGCGGTGTCCATCCCCACAGCGAGCCCCGCCTCGATCATCCCCGACCCCACCAGCCCGGTGACTATCTGCATCGCCTCGGTCCCGGCCTTGCAGGCGAACTCCAGGTCAGCGGCCAGGGCGTGGTGCTGGCCCAGGGCCTGGGCGACCATGGTGCTTGAGGGCTTCACGGCGTAGGGCTTCGACTCGGTCCCCACGAAGACTGCGCCCAGCTTATCCGTCCCGGCCATCTTCATGGCGTACCGCGACGCCTCGATTGCCATGGTCACGGTGTCCTCGTCAATGGCGGCCACTGCCTTCTCCACGTTGGGCCCGGAACCTCCCCCCTTCCAGACGCGCGCTATCTCGGTGGTCGGGAGCCTGTAGTATGGGACGTAGGCCCCATACCCCAGTATGGCTGCCCTCTCCTTGCTCTGCATCAGATACAAAGCGGTCAGACCGCCGCATTGCAGCGGCTAATTAAACCTGTGAACTATGGATAGACAGTCGACGAAGGATTGGAAGGCCGCTCAGACGGCTTTGATCTGCTTGACGACAGACGGCCGCACCTTTCGGAAGACCCTGTAGCCGCAGATGCACTTCACTTCGGGGAGCCTCGAAAGCTCCTGCTGGCTGGTCTTGGTCCCGCACCGCACGCACTCGTATACCGCACCCGCGAAGACCTTGGCTGGCTGCTCTTTCGGCGTCGTCTCCGGGGCTGGCGCGGGGGTAGCTTCGCTCAATTCGTTGATTCGCCCGCCTCCCCTCGTATTTCTATCTTATGCTAGCGACCGGGTCGAACGGCTCATCAGCCCTCGGAGCGAAGGCTCGGCTGGCGGTCATGCCCAGTCGCCCCCGCTGCGGACCCGGCCCGACCCCCTCATGTTCCTCAGCGCCCCCCGGACGCCCATCGCCAGGAGCGCCAGGGCAGCCAGCGCGAAGATGAACGCCACGCCGACCGCCCCGATGTCGCAGGGAAACGGCGCGCTGAGAACCGGGCTGGTGCAGTACCGAGTGGAAGGCTGCGCGTAGACTTCATACTGGCTCAGCGCGACCGCGAAGCACCCCGCGGCTGCCAGAAGACAGACCACCGTCCGCACCAACTTCGACCGTCCCAGGGACCCAACCCCCCGGCGCGCATGCTCCATCTTATCCCAGCCGCCCGACTGCTTCCCTGACCTTGCAAGGGCCGACCTCCGCAGAGCTGACCCGCCGCACCATTACCCGCATCCCGCGCCTATCGCCTAATAAGCCGCAAGCATCCCTCAGAGGGGATGGCCAGGCTTGAGTTCGCCAGGCTTGAGTTCGGCCGCTGCAGGAACTGCGGCCACGAAGTGGTGTTCGAGGGGGGACGCTGGAAGCACCACGTGACCCGCAGCAGGCTGCTGGGCGTCCCCCACTGGCCGACCGGGCACGTGATTACCGTTGAGTGCAGACGGGACTGCCCGTGCTCATCGCCCGAAGGCGACGGGTCGCGAGGACAGAAGTCGAAGCTCGTGCTGCTTGGGAGCCGCGCCGAGAGGTAGCCGGGAGCTCCCTTCCGCCTCGGTCAAGGAGAGTGCTGGGACGCGCCGGTTCCACCCGACCGCCTTCTGTCGCGGCCCGCCGATGTCCATCCCCGCCGGGGCAACGTCTGGGGGCTACCTGAAGGCCGCCCCGATGAGCTTCAGCTGGTAGTACTTCGTCCTCCTCGACTCCGCCTCGTCGTTGGCCGATGACAGGTACCCGTACTGGACCAGCCGCGCCCCTGACTTCAGGGCGCGCTTCAGTATCTCGATGTGGACCGTCATGTCCGTCGCCTTCAGGGGCGGGAGGGACCTCATCAGGTCCAGCGACAGCCTGCAGAGCCCGCTGGTTGAGTCCCTGACCCGCCTCCTCTCGAGCAGGGAGAAGAAGTACGAAAACGACTTCGACTGGAACCCTATGTTCTCCCGGTATGGGAGGACGAGGAACGCCCCGTCCCCGAAATCCCCCGCGGCGAGCTTGGCGATTTCGGCCGCAGGGTGGTAGCCGTCTGTGTCCGCCGTCACCAGGTCTGCCCCCCTCTCCAGCGCCATCCCTATCGCCTGCTTGTACGCCTCGGCGTAGTTCGGGGTCTTGTTGACGTAGAGCTCGTACCTCTCGTCCTGGGGGACGTCTATCTTCGGCTCCCGCTCCGGATGGCACATCATGGATACGAATGTCTTCATGCGGGCCCTCCCTCTACAGGTGCTCGCGCGCTGCGGCCAGGAACGAGTCGGCCACCGTCTGGAGCTCGTCCTGGGTCAGGCCAGGGTGGACCGGGATGGAGAGGACGTGGCCCGCGGAGTCTTCGGTCACAGGCAGCTCTTTCTCAGCGTAGCCGAGCTCGCTGTACAGGGGAGTCCTGTGCACCGGGGTCGGCCAGTAAACGGCAGATCCGACCCCCGCCGCCTTGAGTGCCTGCTGGACCTTGTCCCTGTTCTTCGCGAGGTGCAGCGTATAGAGATAGAAGACGTGCGTCCTGTCGGCGGAGGCCTGGGTGAACTTCGACCCCCGCACCCCTGCAAGGCGCTCGCCGAGGTACTTCGCGTTCCTGGCCCTCGCCTTCAGGAACCCGTCCAGCCTGTCCATCTGGACCGACGCGAGGGCAGCGCTCATCTCCGGCAGGCGGTAGTTGTACCCCAGGTGCCTGGAGTCGTAGCCATGCACCTGGCCGTGGTTCCTGACCAGCCTGAGCCTGTCGGCGAGCTCGTCGTCGTCCGTCGAGATGGCGCCCCCCTCCCCGGAGGTAACCACCTTGGTGGCGTAGAGACTGAAGCACCCTGCGTCTGAGAGCTTGCCCGTCTGGGTCCCCCTGTAGGTCGCCCCCAGAGACTCGGCGGCGTCCTCGACCACCCGTATCGATCTCTCCGCGGCGACCTCGCGTATCTCGTCCATGTCAGCGGGGTAGCCGTAGATGTGGACCGGTATGACCGCCTTCGTCTTCCCGGTCACCGCCCTCTTCAGCGCAGCCGGGTCCATGTTGTAGTCCTCCTTTATGTCGACGAAGACTGGCTTCGCCCCGCAGGCGAGGACCACGTTGGCCGTCGCCAGGAAGGTGAACGACGGGACTATCACCTCGTCCCCGGGCTTGACCCCC
>JAJZIG010000157.1 GCA_021851265.1 archaeon
TTCAGGGTTCGGGATCCCGAAGCTTGGTCCGCCTCGATCGCGAAGGCCCGACAGTCGTTCTCGCCTCACTACGGGGGGCCGGCCCCCGCAGGACAGCCGGTCATCGTACAAGTCAACCAAGCTCCCCCAGCTCCGCCGGCCGAGGCGACGAAGACCATCGAGCGCCAAGTCGTCAAGATCCGATGCCGCTACTGTGGGAATCTCGGCGATGAAATCGCCGGGAAGTGCTCGAAATGCGGGGCCGGGCTGTGAGCGAGGCGGGAGCGCCTACCGTTGGTTCAACGCAGGCACCCAGCATCGGTCTCAAAGGAGAACAACTGGGACCTTCCCAGCAGCCGCTGAAGATCACTCTACAAGGTGTTCAGCTGTGTATAGCTAACGCCGAACGCCTCCTCAAGGACTCGAACAGTGTTTCAGAACCCACTGCGTTCGCGTTGGCTGAGTTGGCGCTTGAAGAGACCCTGAAGGGCTGGGTATTGTACTATCATCAGAGGACCGAAAATGCTCGTAGAATCGTGGCGGGTCGCAAGGATATCGTCGTGGCATATACACCTGATTTCGCCGAGGTGATGAGAAGGCTCACTGACGTTGATGTTGAGAAGCTATTTTCTGTGCATCAGGAGAAACTAAAGGTGCTCGAGCCTATCCTTAAGCAAGTTGCCAACGCTCTATCTGGCGTGAACGCGAGAACACTCAGACAACTCGCAATTGCCTCAGCCCCGGGAATGACTCTGATGAAAACTCCCTCCGAAGCAGATATAAGGACACTCACTGAAGATTTAGATGGGGCCATCGATTACCTTCGGAAGTTTGGGGCGGCTGGCCTTCGCCAGTTGGCAATGAGCGGATTCTATGTTGACAGGACCGATAGTGGGGAGATAATGTCCCCAAGTTGCTCAAGCATAATACCTGCCTATCCGATCCGAAACATCACATTGGCCCTCTTGGGGGTTCTGCGAAGTTATGTTTTGAAGGCCTCAGGGGCGCCCCCCCCTGGTAGGGGTCGAAAAGATGGTGTGCGCCCGAGCGTAAGCGCAGGGGGGGATAGGTAGTGGAGGGCGCGTGTTTACCGTCACTATCGCCCGGGTGAAAGGGGACGCTCGAGAAGCCGTGACTGCAAGTTCTTCAGAGGCGGCAGCCCGACGGTCATCATGCGGCTGCCTGAACATAGCCGAGGAGCGATTCCGGTGTTGCGCTTGGAGGCGGTAGACGCGCCGCGCTTTACGACGTCCCCGGCGGGATAACGTCAGACGGAGTGAGACCGAACGAAGATGCCACCTCGAAAGACAGCCCAAGAATGGCTTCGGGGTCACGTCAGTAAGCTCTGTAAATTGGGAGACGAGGCGGCGCGGACCCAGCCCGAGGTACACCACAACTACGGGCCCCATACGGTGCTCAAGCTCGCAGCGCTGAACCACGCCCTGGATGTGTTTTCCCCGATAGCGCGCTCGGTCGTCCGCAATGGTCAGTTTGATCGGTCGGTCTATCTGGACTTGTTCGGCGGCTGCGGGGTCACCCGCATTCCCGAGTTGGGTGACTTCGTCGCCGGCTCACCGGTCTTGGCCGCGAACGCGAAGACGCCGTTCGACGAGCTTCTGATCGTGGAGAAGAACAAGAGGTACCACGAGGCCCTAGAGCAACGGCTATCCGCCGTCGGTGCCCCGAAGATGCGGGCGTTGCACGGGGACGTGAACTCCCTCGCTGAGCAGTTGGCCAGCTACATCTCCGAGCGCCGATCTATCGTGTTCGCATGCGTCGACCCTGAGGGCATGGAAATCTTCTGGCGCACGATGGAAGCGGTGTCACGACCATCGCCGGCCACTGACTTCTTCGTAAACTTGACCTGCGGGGCAGAGCGTGCGCTTGCGGAAGCGACGAGCGGCGGCAAAAGCCTCAAGGCAGTGGAAAGGATGATGGGGGAGTCGCTTGGGGAGGTGCTCACCAACGGCGCAGGGAAGATCGCGGCACAGTACGTTGCAAAGATCAAGGAAGTCTTAGGGAAGCAGTTGGGAGAGGCCTCGCTAATCCACGACGGCTCG
Source organism: archaeon (assembly GCA_021851265.1). Taxonomy (GTDB): domain Archaea; phylum Thermoproteota; class Nitrososphaeria; order Nitrososphaerales; family Gagatemarchaeaceae; genus UBA183. Next base: position 2,040 of record JAJZIG010000157.1, read on the forward strand.
GGTACTCCCCGTTACCGGCTCCTCCTCTACGCCAGGGAGACTCAAAGCGGGTCGCCTTGGGAGAGGGGCTACGCCGACATTCACCGGAGACTCTCTGACCTCACCGTTGAGGACGCACGCGGCGCCCTCAACATCGTCAAGGGGCGAGCGATTGACGGGATCGGATGACCGGGAACTGGTCCCATGTCTTGCCGTCGAGCTCCCGCCCTGTGCGGTGCTTCTGTACCCCTCCCCACTGCTTGAAAAAGAACGGGACGGCCGCTCGGCGGCACTGATCACGAATCGACGTCACCCACGCCTTTCGCATGGGTCTCGCCCCAGGGCCGCTCTCCCCGCCGACGATGACCCAGTGGATGTCCCGTAGGTCGAGAGAGTCAAGAGGACCGATGAGAGGCTCGAGAGAGAGGAACCGAACCTTCGCGGGCACCTTCCGCAGCTCGTCGATTCTCTCTACGACGTCCTCATTCTCTACGCTAACTCCCTGCCAGATGTTCGGAGCCCATGGAAGCGAGTCACCGAGTTCTCCAAGACGCCGGGCCCGCTTTGTCAGCACCTGGAACGTGTGCCATCTCGCACGGACCATCGTTTCGAATACTGAATGAACGAAAGCCTCCGGAACACGCTCATGATAGAGATCGCTCATCGAGTTGACGAAAATCCGACGGGGCTCTTTCCACGCGAGCGGGAGGTTCAATCGATCCTCGTGGAGCGTCAGGTCGAATCCGTTCTCGAAGGGATGCCCGACCACCCCTCGGAATCGCTCGGCGAATCGGAGGGCGTAGCAGTGCTTACAGCCTTGGCTAACCTTGTTGCAGCCCGTGACCGGGTTCCAAGTCGCATCGGTCCACTCGATGTGGGAGTTCAGGCTCATGCGGTCCCTCGGTCAAGACATAATCCGCCCGGAAATAAGGGTGCCGGTTGCGCGGCGGGTCGGAGGCTGGTGAAACCACGTATCATGGAAACCGAATCCCCAGCTGCTCCAGGAAGGAGGAGTTCCGCTTGTCTCCGGTCGCACCGAGGAGCTGCTCGGCAAACTTGCGGATGTCGTCGGGGACGTCCTCCCTCTCCCTGACTACACGGTAGACCGCCAGCGCTGCGCTCCTCGCTTCTTCCGAGAAGGTCTCGTCGAACCTGTTCATGGATTCACCGTATGGACTCTGACCCGGGGGTATTTCATGGACGGCCCGAGGGGTCCTGAAACAGTCTCGCCGGTGCCCCGTTCCGAAACTGAGGAGGCGACCTACGGGACCGAGCTGGTAGATGACAGCCTCGCTAAGATATCAGGAAGCGGGCGGCAACTTCTACGGTTCGCCATTCCACGACTCTCTGTGAAATAGCAAGTCGAACCATGGGCAATCGGCTCTCCGCTCATTCTTCGCATCAGCATTCGTGAGAGCTTGTCTGCCTGCTTCAACTCACGTGCCGGGGTCCACTTGGCCCTGACGGCTTCAAATGCCTCAAGCTGCCCCCTGAGAGCCTCCTTCACTCGGATTGTGTTCGTTGACACCACTCTGATTTGGCCTGTTACGACGCGTGTAGCAAACTCGCTGTCCGTCCTGATAAGCACCCGTCGAACACCCTCCGCCTTTGCCCTGGCCAATCCGCAAACAATAGCGGAAATTTCGGCGCAGTTGTGACCATCTCCACAAGTATCGGCATATGCCTCTCGAA
>JAJZIG010000019.1 GCA_021851265.1 archaeon
GGCGCAGAACCAGGAACTCCCCATCCGGGAGTTTGTCCCGGCGCTGACGGAGGCGGGTATCCCGCGCCGGCACGTGGACCGGATGGCCGAGGGGCTCCCGCAGTACTTCGGGAGCGCGGTCTGGGGGACCGTCAGCCGGTGGGACGCGATGAACCTGGCGACCGACGTGCTGAGCCATGAGGTCTCGGTCAGCCCCGAGAGGGAGCGCGCCTTCGAGCGCGCCGCCGCCCGGGCGCTCCTCCTGCCGGAGGGCGAAGGGGGTGAGCGTCCGCCCTAACCCCTGAGGTTAGGGCTCTCGCGGGGATGCCATCCCCGCGACCACCTCCTGAGCGCGGCGCGGGCCGGGGAGGGAGGCCCTCCCCGGCAGAACTGGCCGTTGTTCCGGGACACTTCCCGACCGAGGCACCGTAACTTCTTTCTACCCGGGAATCCTAATCCCACGCATGGCTCGGGAGGGTCGGTCGTGGGCGAAGCTGGTATTGGTTGCGGTCCTGGTGGCGGTCATGGCGGTGCCTGGGCCTACGTTCCTTCGGGGCGAGAATCGTGGGAACGCGATCCAGAGCCAAGTGGTCAGTTCCAGTCCCACAGGTGTGGAAGGTGCGGGAGTTTTGCCCCATCGTATGATAGCCGCGGGATCCGGTCCCGGCCAGGTGAACGCGACCCTCTGCCTGTTGAACAACTCCCTTCTGCCTGGGAACGATCCAGCGGCATGCGTGAATGGCCTCGGTCCGAACGGAGAGGCCTATGACAGCCAGAACGGGGATCTGTACGTTACGAACTTGAATTCGGGTAGCGCGAGCGTAATTTCCACGATAAGCAACAGGGTAGTGGCTTCGATCCAGTTGGACGAAACCACCCCGAGCGGTGTGCTCTATGATAGCTCGAACGGGGACCTGTACATCTCTACAACGTACAATACGTACAATACCGTGTACGTGGTCTCGGGGATGAACAAGAGTGTGGTGGCTACGGTCCCAGCCGGGGGTGGACCCGTCGTGATGGCGTTGGACACTGGGAACGGGGACGTCTATGTCGCCGACAAGCAATCGAACCCTGGTACCGTGAGCGTAATCTCCGGGACCAACAACACGGTGGTGGCGACGGTCTTGGTAGGGTCCGCCCCGCAAGCGATCGACTACGACAATGCGAACGGGGACCTGTACGTCGCAAACCTATTTTCGAGCAACGTGAGCGTGATCTCCGGGACGAGCAACAGAGTGGTGGCTACGGTCCCGGTCGGGGGTGGACCCACCTCGATGGCGTTGGACACCGGGAACGGGGACGTCTATGTCGCTGTCGGGCAATCGGACAGCGTGAGCGTCATTTCGGGGACAAGCAACACGGTGATTGCGACGATCCCGGTCGGGGCCACTCCCTTGGACGTGGCCTATGACAGCGGGAACCGCGACGTGTACGTTCCCAATTCGAACGACACCGTGAGCGTGATCTCGGGGACGGCAGTGGTGGCGACGGTTCCGGTCGGGCTCAACCCGATTGCCGTGACGTACGACGACGCGAACGGGGACGTCTACGTCTCGAATGAGCAATCGGACAGCGTGAGCGTCATTTCGGGGACAAGCAACACGGTGATTGCGACGATCCCGGTCGGGGCCACTCCCTCGGACGTGGCCTATGACAGCGGCAGCGGGGACCTGTATGTCGCGAACACGGACTCGAACAACCTAACCGTCATCTCCGGTGCGAGCAACTCGGTGATTGCGACGATCCCGGTCGGGGCCACTCCCTTGGACGTGGCCTATGACAGCGGGAACCGCGACGTGTACGTTCCCAATTCGAACGACACCGTGAGCGTGATCTCGGGGACGAGCGACCAGGAGGTGGCGAGCGTCCCGGTCGGGATCGATCCGGACCGTGTGACGTATGACAGCGGAAATGGGGATGTGTACGTTGTCGACTATGGGTCGGACGCGGTAAGCGTGGTCTCGGGCACGAGCGACCGTGTGGTGGCAACGGTCCCGGTCGGGATGAATCCAGATGGTGTGGCCTATGACAGCGGGAATGGGGACATCTATGTCGCAAACTCCAATTGCTACACCACTTGTGGTACTAATGGCACGGTGAGCGTGATCTCGGGTGCTAACAACAGTGTGGTGGCGACGGTTCCGGTCGGGGGTGGACCGCTCGGGATGGCATATGACAGTGGGGACGGGGACGTGTACATCGCGAACTTCTACTCGAACACCCTAAGCGTGATTTCGGGTGCTAACAACAGTGTGGTGGCGACGGTCCCGGTCGGGCTCAACCCGTCTACGTTGACGTTTGACAGTGGTAACGGCGACGTGTATGTGGCGGACTACACGGGGTCTGGTTCGTCGATTTTGAGCGTGATCTCAGGGACGAACAATAGCGTGGTGTCTACAGTTCTCTTGGGGTCCTTGAACCCACAGGACATGGCATATGACCGTGGGAACGGGGACGTCTACGTAGTGGACTTGGGCGGCTATCTGTGCGTGGTCTCGGGGACGAACAACACGGTGGTGGCGACCATCCCTGTCGGGAGCGGCCCGGATGGGGTGGCCTACAACAGCGGGAATGGGGATATCTACGTGTCAGATTATGACCCGGGGGCTCTGTCCATACTGGGCTCAGTCCCGACCTACACGGTCACGTTTACGGAGATCGGTCTGCCCCCGGGGGCTTCTTGGTCGGTAACCCTGGCCGGGTCTATGCTGAGATCCGCGGCTTCGAACATCACCTTCCAAGAGTTCAATGGGACGTACTCGTACACCGTCGGATCGCCTTTGGGGTATGTTCCCAGCCCACCGTCCGGCTCGCTGACCGTGAACGCGACACCCGCGGGCCTGACGATTCTCTTTGCACCCTCCGGGGCCCCAGCCTACCCGGTGACCTTCAGAGCGTCCGGGCTCAACCCGAGGGCAGTATGGACCGTCACCATCGGCAGCCTCCACCAGCAAAGCCAGGGCCAATCACTAACGTTCCAAGAACCGAATGGAACCTATGACTTTTCCGTGAAAGCCCTTGGCTACTGCGCTTACCCGAATCAGGGTGCCACGAACATCTCGGGCGGGGGGGTTACTGTGCAAATCTCCTTCAAGCATTGCTGGGTCATTGGTTTCCACCGCCCGAGCTCGGTCGGGGGAGGAGTGAGTTGGTCGGTTGGGCTCTCCGGCGTTGGCGTTGAGCTCACCGTCGTACGACCCATGGTCCAAGTCATCAATTCCTCGGCAAACGACACGATTGACTTCAGTGCGCCAAACGGCACCTACAGCTATTCAGCTCATGTTTCAGGGGACTCTTCATACAACGCAACGGGGACCGTTGTGATGGACGGCGCGAACCTGTCGGTGACCCTGCCTGGTCAGAGTTCACCCAATCCAAAGCCCGCTAATGGGAATGGGTTCCTTGGCCTCCCCGGCTATGATGGCTACCTCCTGATCGGTGTGGTCGTGGCGGCGGTGGCTGTTGCGGCGGTCGTCCTGCTGATGCGCAGTCGCAAGAAGTCACCTCCGGGTGGCGGGGTCCAAGATAGCAAGAACATCGCGGACGGGGCGGCGAAGTCAAAGGCGGTCGAGTAGGGAAGCGCGCCGCCGCCCGGGCGCTCCTCCTACCGGAGGGCGAGGGGGTGATGGCGATGCCCTGAGCCGGGCGCGGGTCGGGGGGCCCTTCCCGACCTCCTCGACTCTGTAGGCAACGCCAATCCTTGTGCAGAACCTCACGGAAAGACGTGGTTCAGAGGTGTGGTGAGCGAATGAAGGTGGTACCGGTATTGACTCTGGGGCAGTGGGTGGCAGGAAAGGGGTTGAAAGAGAGATGACTGGCGGCATCAACATTGTTCACCATCGGATTAGTGACTTGAGTAGGAAGAAGCGAAAACATCTCAACCGCCTACTTCGTGAGGGAGAGCTGCCGACCATTTTGCCCCCAGAACTCCGCCACCTCGAACAACGACGCACCGTTCTACTATGGTTCGATTCGGGAAGGCAGAACTCAGTCCGACATTTCCCAAGAATCACATGGGCATGGGAAGCACAACCACTCGGCGGCGCATCCTTGAACAAGGAGTCCTTCTTTCTTCATGCAAGGACCGGGAGCGTCATGGCTGGTTGCCCCCCGGATCCCGCCCTAATCTCAGATGGAAAGAGAGTCGCAGCATTCAATCCCCCCTTGCCCCGGGCGGCGAGCTTCCAAGGTGCGCCAAACTACGTCACGGACCTGATTGCGGCTTGGTACGGGATTGCTTCTCTGCGTTTGTCTGGATACACTGAACAGATTGACACGGTAAGTGACGGAATGCAGGCTGTCTATGTCATGACCGACAAGGCCAGCCCTCGATTTGTGGCTGTCGACAGGAATGTAGGATTGGAATTGAAGGAGTCAATCAGGTCAATTGGTGGCGACCACATTGACTGGCACTTCATCCCAAGAGTGCGCACCAAGTTCCTAAATGCAAACCAAGGTTACCACAAGAGAGTCGTGCGCGAGTTTCTAGACTGAGACCGATTCCTTGCCGCAGCCGAGCCTGCCGGCAGAACTGGATCCACCTTGGAAATCGGCTCAATAGGAGCCCCGCATGACGAAGATTCGGGGTCGGAACGTATCCCAACACCCTCCTTTCCCGGCGCTTTGGCTGAACCCTCGTCTTCTCCAGTTTCGGGCCTTCGGTCCTTGATTCGGGCCCCTCCCCATGGGTTCCCCCCGACCCCCCTCCCGACCGTGGTCACGGTTGTTTTCGATGACAGACGTGCCAGGTCCAACCCACGAGAAACATCGCTAGGGTGATGGCGAGGATTGTCACCACCGCGATGAGAATCTCGGTGTCAGGCGGAAGGCTGCTATGCTTGAGGAGCCACAGATATGCAAAGAGGGCCACAACTAAGATCACCGATATGTAGAACTGTCGGGGCGACAGGGCAACCATGAGGGGTAAACCGAGCCGATGAACATAACCGCATTGGGGTTACTGGCACTTTCCTAAGTATCTACCCCATCTCGTCAGACTGTACTTTTCGTGCCTCTGCGAGTTCGCTCTCAAGCTCAGGCGGGATGCCCTCGGCCAACAGAATCTCGACTTTGTCTGGGACAATCCCGTCAACCTTCTTCTTCACGATTTCGCAAAACTCTGGGTCGACCAACACCAACCGCATTTCCTTGGCGGAAGCGCAGGAGAGGTAGTAGAGCTCCGCAATCGCGTTGCTCACCTTTGCCGAAGGATACCTTCCTGATCGAGTCCGACCCGAGGATGCTTTTACTGACGCCACAACCTCACCATCGACAGAAACTGCATCGAATTGGTGCGTTGCCGGGCTTCCATCGGACTTGGTCCCAATGGTCAGGAAACGGCTCTCGAACAGCTTGCCAGGATATTGGCCAGGAAGCCACTGTTCCCTGATCCATTTCTCAACCTTCAGCTGGGCTTTGGACGTCGCCATTGCCCACCGAGACTCGTTTGCCGCCTTTAGGGTTCCCGTCGTTCGCCCTATAGAGCCCTGCGAGTGTAGCCCGGGCAGAACGACGTCTGAGCACTCTGCAACCACGGACATCGTGCTTTCAACACATCCCCCCGAGAAAGTCTTATTTCTCATCTTCCTATTCTCATCTAGAAGAGCATTGAGCACTACACCCGAGGCAGAGGCTCGCAAACAGATCGACAAGATGCTTGAACGTTCAGGCTGGTGGGTTCAGGACGTGGCATCGGCCAATCTCTTTGCGAGCTCCGGTGTGGCCGTGCGGGAGTTTCCCCTAGAAACGGGCCACGGAGAGGCCGACTACCTCCTTTACGTCGATGGTAAGGCGGCCGGGGTCGTCGAGGCGAAGAAGGTAGGGGTCACGCTCACGGGAGTCGAAGTTCAGACAGAGAAGTACTCCACCGGTCTGCCCAAGGACCTCCCGGCTTACGTCCGTCCCCTTCCCTTCCTGTACCAAAGCACGGGGGTTGAGACCCGCTTTACCAACCTCCTTGACCCCGATCCCCGAAGCAGATCCGTTTACACTTTTCACAGACCTGAGACCCTTCGGGAATGGCTGAGCGCCGGCCGCCTTCCTGATTCTGAGAAGCCATCCACGCTCCGGGGGCGCATCCGTCACCTTCCCCCCCTCGTCACGAAGGGTCTCTGGCCCGTCCAAGGCCGGGCGGTGAAGAACCTGGAGGAGTCCCTCGCCACGAACCACCCCCGCTCCCTCATCCAGATGGCCACCGGCAGCGGCAAGACCTTCACGGCCATCACGGCCGCTTACCGGCTGGTCAAGTTCGCCGATGCCGAGCGGGTCCTCTTCCTGGTGGACCGGGCCAACCTCGGTCGGCAGGCGCTCAAGGAGTTCCAAGCCTACGTCACCCCGGACGATGGCCGGAAGTTCACCGAACTCTACAATGTCCAGTTCCTGACCACCAACAAGGTGGACCCGGTGGCCCGGGTGGTCATCACCACGATCCAACGGCTCTACTCCATGCTCCGCGGAGACGCGGAGCTCGACCCTGCGCTGGAGGAGGGCTCCCAGTTCAACACAGGAGCCGGCCTTCTTGACCAACCGCCTCCCGTCCAGTACAACCCGGCGCTACCCCCCGAGTTCTTCGACGTGATATTCATTGACGAGTGCCACCGTTCCATCTACACCGTCTGGCGACAGGTCCTGGAGTACTACGATGCGTTCCTCATCGGCCTCACGGCGACCCCGGGGAAGCAGACCTTCGGGTTCTTCCATCAGAACCTGGTGATGGAGTACAACCACGAGCAGGCGGTGGCGGACGGCATCAATGTGGACTTTGATGTCTTTCGCATCCTGACCAAGATCACGAAGGAGGGCAGCACCATCGACGCCGGTCAGTGGGTCGACAAGCGGAACCGGGAGACCCGGGAGGTCCGCCTGCAGCGCTTGGACGAGCTCCTTACCTACGGTGCGGAGAACCTCGACCGGGATGTGGTCGCCATGGACCAGATCCGCAAGGTGACGCGCACCTTCAAGGAGAAACTCCGCACGGAGATATTTCCGGGGCGCGCCGAGGTCCCGAAGACGCTCGTCTATGCCAAGGATGACTCTCATGCGGACGACATCGTCCAGGTCATCCGGGAGGAGTTCGGGCGGGGGAACGAGTTCTGCCAGAAGATCACGTACAAGACCACGGGGGCAAAGCCCGAGGACCTCATCGCCGCGTTCCGGAACAGTTTCAACCCGCGCATCGCTGTGACCGTGGACATGATCGCCACGGGGACCGACATCCGGCCCCTCGAGATCGTGATGTTCCTGCGGGCGGTGAAGTCACGGACGTTCTTCGAGCAGATGAAGGGCCGGGGGGTGCGCGTCATCAGCCCCGCCGACCTCATGGCCGTCTCGGGGAAGGACGCAACCGCAAAGGACCGCTTCGTCATCGTGGATTGTGTGGGGGTCTGCGAGAGCGAGCTCAGCGACACCTTCTCCTTGGACAAGGAACCCAGTGCCGACCTTGAGAAGGTGTTGAAACAAGTGGCCTTCGGGGCGACGGGGGAGGCGGTGGCGAGCACGCTCGCCGGGAAGCTCGCCCGTCTGGACCGGAAGCTGTCGGAGGAGCAGAAGGCCGCCGTCCGGGAGTCGGCCGGAGGGCTCAGCCTCAAGGAGATCACGGGCCACATCGTGAGGGCCCTCGACCCCGACGTTCAAGAGGCCGAGGCACGGGCCAAGCTCAAACTTCCCCCCGAAACGACCCCGCCTCCGGAGGCCGTGAAGGAGGCGAAGGATCACCTGCTCCGGGAGGCGCTGAAGCCCCTTGCGGCCAACCCCGCCCTGCGGGCCAAGATCCTTGAGGTCAAGAAGCGGTCGGAGCAGATCATCGACGAGGTGAGCCGGGACCATGTCCTTGAGGCGGGTTTCTCGGCGGAGGCGAAGGAGCACGCAAAGAGTCTGGTGAAGGAGTTCGAGACCTACATTCAGGAGAACAAGGACCAGATCACAGCCCTCGAAGTCCTCTTCTCGAAGCCCCACCACCGGAGGCTCACTTTCGAGGATGTAAAGGCGCTGGCGGAGGCCATCAATGCGCCGCCGAGGCGATGGACGCCCGAGGCGTTGTGGAGGGCCTACGAGACCTTGGCGCGGGACAAGGTCCGGGGGGCGGGCCGGACCCGCCTCCTGACGGATATCGTGAGCTTGGTGCGATTCGCCCTGAAAGAGGACCCGGTGCTGGAGCCCTTCCCCGAGCACGTCAAGGAGCGGTTCGAGGCGTGGGTGAAGGGGCAGGAGGCGAAGGGGAAGAAGTTCACACCGGAGCAGCGGGAGTGGCTGGGGCTGATGCGGGACCACATCGCATCGAGCCTGAGGATAGAGGCCGAGGACTTCGACTTGGCACCGTTCAACCAGAAGGGCGGGCTCGGGAGGGCGAGCGTGGTGTTCGGGGAGGAGCTGCCGAAGGTGATTGAGGAACTGAACGGGGTGCTGGCGGAGTGACCATCGAACCCGACTCTTTCTACCCCCTTGATCTTGAGCACCTCCCAAGGACTTGGGGGGTTGCCTATCTCCGGCATCTGGCGGAGGTGGTGCAACCGGGCTTCGCCTCGGGAGACCACAACCGCGAAGGAAATGGCATTCCTCAGCTGCGGATGGCTAACATCACACGAGAAGGCAACCTCAACCTCACGCGACTTGAATACGTTCCTCATCCGAAGGCGACACGCATTCGGAAGGGAGAGATTCTCTTCACAAATACCAACAGCTTTGACCTCGTAGGCAAGACTACTGCATTCGATAGAGAGGGGGAGTGGACACTCTCCAATCACATGACGCTAATTCGCCTACGTGAGGGTCTCAATCCCGGTTTTTTTGCACGGCAACTCCACTACCTATGGATGAGGGGGTACTTCAGGCAACGTTGCACTCGGCACGTCAACCAAGCCAGTTTTGGAACGACTACACTCCGCGATACGGTTCCGTTGGTCGTTCCTCCCCTCGCCGAGCAGCGCCGGATCGTGGAAGCCATCGAAGCCAACTTCGCAAGGCTGGATCTTGGTATTGCTTCCCTATCCCAGTCGATGGATCGCATGCTACGCTTTCGAGAGGCGGTCGTTCACGAGGTTGTTGGCTCCGCGGATGCAGAGGTGGGGTTGGGGTCGGCGAGACGAGTGCCTCTCTCAGCGTTGGGCGAACTCGCTCGCGGGAAGTCCAGGCATCGACCCCGGGACGAGCCCAGATTGTACGGAGGGCCCTATCCCTTCGTTCAGACAGGGGGCATTCGGTCATCTGGAGGGTGGATTCGAAACCATTCACAGACCTACTCGGAGGAGGGGCTGGCGCAGAGTCGGCTGTGGCCGGAAGGGACACTCTGTATCACGATTGCCGCGAATATTGCCGAGACAGGAATACTGACCTTTCCCGCCTGCTTTCCCGACAGTGTTGTCGGGTTCGTTTCGTCGGACCCGGTTCTCACCAGATGGATTCAAGTTGTCCTCCGCGAGAGGAAGGCGACGCTGGACGCGGCCGCACCTGCTACAGCTCAGAAAAACATCAACTTGAAAACCTTGGCCCGAATTGGAATCCCTCTCCCCAAAACGGAAGCGATGAAAGAGGCGGTCGATTACGTTGAGAGGGGTTTGTCGCTCGTCGATGTCACGCAACGCAGCGCGGCATCGCTAATGTTTCGAGCCCAGAAGCTTCGAGAAACGATTCTCCGTGTCGCCTTCTCCGGCCACCTCGTCCCCCAAGACCCCAACGACGAGCCCGCCAGCGTCCTCCTTGAACGCATCAAGCGTGAACGTGAAATGGCCCCGGTGCTTTCCGGGCGGCGTGCGAAAGGGGCGAGGGCATCCGCATAGGTGAACCATGGCGACCAACCATTCCCAGCAGATCGTCCAGAAGCTCTGGAATTACTGCAACGTCCTCCGTGACGATGGTCTCTCCTACGGAGACTATCTGGAGCAGCTCACCTACCTCCTCTTCCTCAAGATGGTCCACGAGCAGACTCAACCCCCGTGGAACCGTCCCTCTCCCATTCCGGCGCAGTTCGCGTGGCCCAGCCTCCTCAAGCGTTCGGGGGACGACCTTGAGACCCACTACCGGCACCTCCTCGAATCCCTCGGCAAGGAGAAGGGGATGCTGGGCCTCATCTTCCGTAAGGCCCAGAACAAGGTCCAAGATCCGGCCAAGCTCGAACGGCTCATCAAGGACCTCATCGACCGGGAGCAATGGATGTCCCTCGACGCCGATGTGAAGGGGGACGCCTACGAAGGCCTTCTGGAGAAGAACGCCGAGGACGTCAAGGGCGGAGCGGGGCAGTACTTCACCCCGAGACCCCTCATCCGCGCCATCGTGGACGTGATGCAGCCCCAGCCCGGGGAGACCGTCTGCGACCCCGCCTGCGGGACGGGCGGCTTCCTCCTCGCCGCGCACGACTACATCGTGCGGAACAACCCCAACCTCGACAAGAACCAGAAGAAGCACCTGAAGCTCCAGGCCCTCCGCGGTGTGGAGATCGTGGACGCCGTGACGCGGCTCTGCGCAATGAACCTCCTCCTGCACGGTATCGGCCCGCAGGGTGACGAGGCCAACCCGCCCGTCAAGACGGACGACAGCCTCCGGGCCGACCCCGGGGACCGCTTTGACCTGGTGCTTACGAATCCTCCCTTCGGTCGGAAGTCCTCGGTGATGATCGTGAACCAGGAGGGCGAGGAGGAGAAACAGTCCCTCACCGTGGTTCGGGACGATTTCTGGGCGGAGACGAGCAACAAGCAGCTGAACTTCGTCCAGCATGTGAAGACCCTCCTCAAGGTCAATGGCCGGGCCGCTGTCGTTGTCCCCGACAACGTTCTCTTCGAGGGGGGAGCCGGCGAGACCGTCCGCCGGAAGCTCCTCGAAACGTGTGATGTCCACACCCTTCTGCGTCTCCCGACGGGCATCTTCTATGCCCAGGGAGTCAAGGCGAACGTGCTCTTTTTCGAGAAAAAGCCGGGGAGCGCAAAGCCGTGGACCCAGAAACTGTGGGTCTACGACCTCCGGACGAACACGCACTTCACCCTCCGCACGAACCCCTTGAAGCGGGAGGACCTCGACGAGTTCGTAGCCTGCTACAATCCGAAGAACCGCCACGCCCGCAAGCCCACCTACGACCCGAAGACCAGTCCCCAAGGGCGGTGGCGGGCCTACGACTACGAGGAGCTCCTCCAGCGCGACAAGCTGAGCCTCGACCTCCTGTGGGTCAAGGACGAGAGCTTGGAGGATTCGGCCAACCTCCCGGAGCCGCATGTCCTCGCCGCCGAGATTGCGGAGGACCTCCAGGCCGCCGCCGAGCAGTTCGCCCAGATCGCGAGCGACCTGCAGGCACGGATGAAGAAGGAGACGACGGGCCAAGGGGGAGCGCGGCCACCCGCAAGGAAATGACCCCCCTCACCTGGTATCTCCGCGGCCGCTGGCCCTCCCCGTGCGCCGGGTGCGGGAAACATATCCCACATGACCACCCCTCTTTCGGAGGTGTGGTGTGACACTACGGGAGTGACCATGACAACTGTGACGACAGAGAGAGTGGCAAGCTACATCCCATCAATCGTTGTCGGCACGGTTCTAGTAGTCATCGGCGTCCTGATTCAGACCTACTTGGCACCGATCCTACCAAGGGAGGGGAACGTCCCATGGATGCTCATCAGCTACATCGTATTGTTTAGTGCCCTCTTAATCGCCCTCTACATTATATTCAGGCGATTCGATATCTGGCCTCGTTTTCATTATCGGGGATGGGCGCTGAAGGAAGCAAAGAGATCCATTAGCATTCCGAATGATGGGGCTGAGGCATGGTTGCAATCTAGGAAGCCTGGGATAGCCATTAACCTGACAGTCCGTGTTACAAATAAGACGGACGACCAAGTCCTCTTCCACACGGCAGACCTTAGTTTGGATATGATGGGGAGTTCACTCGCCCACGTCACTTGGGACCGTGCGAAGTGGGAGGCAAGCAAACGACCTGAATCCGGGGATCGTGGGGCTGTTCCTCAAGACATGATGAACAAGCAGGATGGGCAGCTATCTTTCACCATCGTCCCGACCCCCAGTGCCTTGAGCACCGTTACGAACGGAGAAGACCCGGTGTTCCTGAGTGGCCATATTGAGTTCGCACACAAGTACGGCACTTGGCCTGTGCTTGTAAAGCAAGCCCTGAGGGGAGGGAGCTATCCGCTCCTCAGGGCCAAACACATCCGGGAGGAACTCGATAAGAAATGACGACCAGCGACACCGTACTCTACGTCCGTGTCTCCACAGAGGCGTTCGCGTGACCCTCACCTGGTACCCCAAGGCCAAGTGGCCCTCCCCGTGCGCCGGGTGCGGGAAGGGGATTCCCGCAGTTCCCGTCGATGACGTGGTTTGGAGTTGCCAGGGTAGTTCATGAGTATTGACCCGACAACTGAGACTATCATTGCGGCTTTTGCAGGAAGTATCGTGGGCGCAGCACTTGCATCGCTCATGGACCACTACTTGGCTTCTCAGAGGGAACGACACAGGTTCGAGGAGGAAGTGGTCCAGAAGTACCTTACCACTCTGCAGGACGCGGCCGAGAGCCTCTGGTGGCGCTTGTGGAACATCTCCGATGGTGGTGGACGCCGGGTCATGGTCCCGCAATACTACTCGGGTTCCACGATGTATGCTCTTGGGCGATTCTTGTCGCTCAAGTACTCATTGGCAACAGAAGGAGTATTCTATCGGATCAGAAGGATACAACCTCACTTGGGTCAGGCCTTGCGAGAAAAAGTAGACGCGTTCGAGTATGCATTTGAGAAACTGAATCACTCTCCCTCATTTGGTGCCCCACTTTTCAGATATGATCGCCAGGTTCTCGCTGAAATGGTGTCGGTTCGAGACTCGACTGGGTACCACCCATCCACGTATCTAGAATTTGTGAACCTGATCATGTCCACCGAATCTCAGGCACGGAAGTTGGTAGCCCCTGCTGAAGAGTTCGTAAAGGCTTTGCAATCAGGAGATGCCCGGGTCTTGATGCCTTCTCTCGAAGACGTTGTAGACCAACTGGAGTCGGTGACCGAGATACCTTCGAAGATACCATCAGAGACAAACCGATGATAACTGACCGGACCAGTCTTCACCCCCGTGTCAACGCCAGAGACAAGGATGAAAGGGAGTCTGAGTCCATGACCTGTACCACCATGGCTGAGAGTCTTGGGTGCTGAGACGGCTCACATGACCCCCCTCACCGGGTATCCCAAGGGCAAGTGGTCCTCGAAGTGCGCCGCCTGCCACAAGCCAATCCTCTCCTCCTCCCGCCGGGCCCACGACCCGGCCACGAACAAGTTCTACCACCCGGGTTGCGCGCCTGACTTTGGCCGAACCGTTCCGGCTCGTCCAGCTTCGGGCCTTCCGGCCCTCGGGCCCGACCCCAACAACGGCGCAGCCGCCCGGTCGGGACCGGCGAGGCGTTCACTCGAAGTCCAAAGGAAGGCCGCCAGGGTCCCCGGCTTCGTCCGGGGCGACCAGCTCCCTCCGGGCCCGCCCCGCGTGGCGATCTACGCCCGCGTCTCCACCACAAAGCAGGAGACGGAGAACCAGGTGGTCCAATTGCGGGAGTACGCCGCCCGCATGGGGTGGAGCGTGGCGGAGGTCCTCAAGGAGACGGAGCACGGGTGGGAGCCGGAGCGGGAGAAGCTCCAGGGGCTCCCCGAATTCTTCGGGAGTGCGGTCTGGGGTACCATCAGCCGGTGGGACGCGATGAACCTGGCGACCGACGTGCTGAGCCATGAGGTCTCGGTCAGTCCCGAGAGGGAGCGCACCTTCGAGCGCGCCGCCGCCCGGGCCCTCCTCCTCCCGGAGGGCGAGGGGGTGAGCGTCCGCCCTAACCCCTGAGGTTAGGGCTCTCGCGGGGATGCTATCCCCGCGACCACCCCCTGAGCCGGGCGCGGGTCGGGGAGGGGGCGCTATGTCCGGCAAACGTGACCCAGCTTGAATTCAAACGTCAGACTCGATTGCGCTACTCGCCCCATCACAGGGAAGCCTCTTCATGGTTAGATAGTGAACGATGGTCGGGGAGCATCGACGTTTGACGTTTGTACGAGAAAGAACACTCTGGGACCGCACGGCAATGTCATTGATTACACGGAAACCCGCCAGAGAGCGAACTTCTGACACATCTATCATCCGACCATGCGACCGGGATCCGTCTGGCACTTTGTAATGGAGTGTCCCTCCAGGAATAAGTACTCTGTGAAACTCCTTCCCCGATTCATGTAGAAAGGCCAACCATTTTGCTCGGTTTTGCCAGTAAGAGAAACGGCGAAAGCCAACTGGAAGCTTCGCTCCCCAGTCCTCTCTCCAACTGATGTCCCCATCAAACGCTACCATGTGAGGAGGGTCGCAATAAACCCGCGCGAAAGTGGAGCCCTTGAACGGAAGGCGGGACGCATCAGCAAGTACGTCTGGCAGAGCTGCCATTGCCACATCTATCCTCATGTCTGCACGAAGGGGCCACCTTCGAGCTCTGGAGCATGTCGCATCTAAGACGAGAGCCTTGCGCGCTTCATTTCTCCGACCCGGTTGTCCACCGCCATTCATAGGGAGGTTGCCCAAGACCCTATTCCAACGACCACTCATATGAGGAATGCGCTAGTAGGTTACTGGAGGGGATTCATGTCGCGCAAAGGGCGAATCAATATTAGTGTTGCTCGCATCCTGACGATGAAGCACTATGGCATCATCCAAGACAGACAGCGCAGGCTCTGATGGCGGCCGAGTGAGTTCAACTGGAAGAGTTCATGAGGAGAAGTCCCGTGGGCAGTACTTCACACCGAATTCTGTAGTCGATTTCATGGTTGGGTTAATCTCCAAGTCATTTGAAGCAAAGGTGTTAGACCCCTGTGCAGGCCGTGGAGCTTTTGTGGACGGTCTCATACGAGCTGGGTTCTCAAATGTCTCTGCTATAGAGGAAGACCCTCGATTGATCACCGAGTCCGAACACCGGGACATACGCCTTGGAGATTTTCTGTTCGACTCCTCGCTTGGGCCTTATGACGTGATAATCGGAAACCCTCCCTACGTTCGTTGGAAGAATATTCTCCCGACCTACAAGGCATCGTTGCTGGCACACCCGATATGGTCCAAGAGACTCAACTCGCTTGCAGATCTGCTTCACCCCTTTCTTTATCAAGGAGTAGACCAGTTGGCAGCGAATGGGGAGCTGATTTTCATCGCACCTCAGTTTTGGATGGAGACCATTCATGCTGCCAAGGTTAGGAGACATCTTTCAGAAGAGGGCCATATTGAGGTCATGGTTCACTTTGGCGAAGCAAGAGTATTTCCGGGTGTCGCCTCGACCATTTCAATATTCAAGTTTGTGAAGTGCCCAAGCGAGGCAGACATGATCGTCGTGGACGCAAGCCAGAGAAGTACGGTAAGAGAGACCGACTTGAGCCTCATTCGAACCGTCTTGGACCAAATGGAGGGGGGGGCCTCAGAGGTTGAGATTTCCGGAATCATCGGTTATCGCCAACACCAGTTTGTAGGCGGTGGTCCCTGGAGAAGTCAGCAACCCACTTCACGCACGAGACTCCAGATAATCGAGGCGAACTGCTACGCTAATGCCCCCATGGTCACCGTTACAGTTCGTGGTCATAATAGGCAAGTGTCTCTGAATAGTCTGATGGAGAGGGAGGACTTGGAGGTCTTGGGAGTGCCACTTGATGCGTGCACCAAGCTGTCATCTGACCGCAGAATAATGTACATGCTCCCAAGCCACGCAAGTACGTTGGATACATTCAATTCTTTGCACGGGATAGCGGGGGTGAACAACCGCATAGAACGATACATTAGACTAGGAGACATTGCTGCTATCGGAAATGGGATTGTCACCGGGTTCGATAAGGCATTCTGGATTGGCGATCCATCGGAGGTGCCGTCAAACGAAAGAGGGCTGCTCATCCCCGTGGTCAAGGCGAGGAGCGTAAGGCGATACTTCTTCGCCGACGCTCCATACTATGTATTCCCAAATCGGTTCAAGTCTGAACAAGAGCTCTCCAATGATTACCCATACCTGTATGCACACCTCCGGAAGAACAAGCCGACGCTTGAAGCCCGATACCAGTATGGTGGTGGGATTCCATGGTGGCACTGGATTTTTCTCCGTAACTATGCTCTGATTGCGGAAGCGCCAGAGATGATAGTCACACCGTGCAAGGAGAGGTTCAACTCCAGAGGTTACGTTCGTTTCGCTTACGTACCCCAGGGGTATCTTGTTACGCAGGATGTCACCGCCATTGTAAAGAAAGGGCTGGTAAGAGAGGACCTGAAGTATCTCTTGGGCTGGTTGCTCACTCGGCAAGTGTTCTACTGGCTGTCGCACAAGGGATTTGCGCGAGGGGGGGTTCAGGAGTTTTCGGAAGAGCCCCTGAGACGGATTCCGATGCGGCTCATTAACTGGGCTGACCCGCACGAAGTAGAGTTGCATGACTTGATCGTGCACGAAGTCTCAGAGTCCATCCATCATCAGTCTGACACTCCGTATCACAACCATGTTCAGTCTTACTTCGACGAGCTGTGTCCACTTCCGTAAGAAAGCCTAAGCCGGGTGATCCAACCTGGCGATAATCTCACTAGTGAGGCGGGAATAACGCCGTTCCTTTGATAGAGAATGAACTCGCCAATCCTTGATAAAGCGTTCGGCTAGCTGGCGAACAAAGTCAGTTCTGCTCTGGACAACTTCAGGGATTTTATCGACATCGAATTGCAGTTGGATGGCTGCATCGAAGTTTATTTGAGGTATCCTGTCTACAGCGAGCTTGAACAAGTCCTTGACCTGAGTGGTTCGAATGGTACCTGAACGACCGTCGTAGCCAACGCCGATGAACCAAAGGTTTGCCGCGGTGAGAGACTCCAAACGGTCTCCCCGTGTGAGGAGGTAGTGAAAGAACTCTAGTAACCTTTGGCCGGACATAATGTTTGGGGGTCGACTGTCTCGGTCCACCGAATGCGACTTCACGTTGATGAGCGTGAGTTCATTGGCACGATTGAAGGGGTAGACTCCTTGAACCAATACGATGTCTGCGCCAGCCTGCTGCCACGGCGAACAGTTTCCCGACCGCAGAAAGTCCGTCACCGTCTGGCGATTAACCAGGAGTGTTGCCCACCAAGTCTCCGACTGGAGGGCATCGAGTATTGCGGGCACTTGCGGTCTTACATTCTTAGCTCTCTTGAGATCTGCCAGAGTTTGGGTAAGAAACGAGGGGATGTCCATTGCCCGCAGTTTTCCATGGAGTACTTGTTGTAGCGAGGTTAGTACCCACTCCTCCAGTCTGTCGCCCATGGTATGGCCAAAGCCACCTCGGGTAGGCAACGAAACTGTTGCACCTGCTTCCACTCTCGCTTGGAGAGATTGTTCTACAAGTGTTCGAATGCGCTCAGTCTCCACTAAAGCTCAGGAGAGTCAAAAAGCATGTCTGCATTTCTGCACACTCTGTGCAGAAAGTGCTTTTTGTGCAGCGGTCCTGAGATTGGTCGTGCCGAAACAGCCCGTCGTGAGAGCAAGAGTTCACCATGGAGCGAGATCCCTTGACCTTACTATTCCTGCAGACCTGTGTAAGACCCTTGGAATATTGGAGGGGGATACGTTCAGTGTGAGCATCCAGAGGAACGGAGACATCGCCATCATCTACAGGCGCATCCTAAAGGCTAGCTAACTGCCAAGCTTGTGTATCACCCCTCTTTTCCAGTCCGGTACTGTCGGTCAGCCCGCTCCCCTTCGCTTGCCGATCGCATGGGGGTCCGAATCTAGTGGAGCACGAACCATTCCCTCAAACCATTCCGACCCGAAACCCGGATGAACTTCCTTTCGTATCCTGAAGTCATATGCCCAGTGACTCCAAAGTTACGTCAACTCCCCAAAAAAAGAACATTCGCGCGACCTACGAGGGAATACAAATTTGCATGGCTAACGCCGAGAGACTTCTTGAGGATTCGACGAAGGTCAGTTCACCTACTCAGACTGCTCTCGCAGAGTTGTCGCTGGAGGAAGTCGCTAAGGCATGGATGCTCTATCTTACTGCGCTCCAGAAACGTGGAAAGAAGGACTGGCTTCCTCCGGGACAATTCCCAAGAATGAAGGGCAAGAGTCGCGACCTGCGCAGAGTTGGCAAGTTTCTCGAAGAGCACCAGTCTT
Organism: archaeon; assembly: GCA_021851265.1. Classification (GTDB taxonomy): domain Archaea; phylum Thermoproteota; class Nitrososphaeria; order Nitrososphaerales; family Gagatemarchaeaceae; genus UBA183. The sequence goes on from JAJZIG010000019.1 coordinate 18,083, forward strand.
ACCTCGAGCATCTCCCGGTCGACCAAGCCTTCTATAGGCATGAGGTCAAGTTAGAGTTTCTTAAATTCTTGTTAGAGTACCTTAGACTTCTTGCTCCTATCGCTCAGACCAGCCGCAAGCAGATTATTGAATGGCTGTCGGTGGCGAACCCTGGATTCAACATCGGAACAATCGTTTCAAAAAGACGACCTCAAGCTTTCGACCAGATTCTCCGCAGGCTTAACTTGTGGCAACTGGTAACGCTAAACGAACTCAAAGAGCGAGGCTTCTACGTCAACGCAACGCGGTCTGGACATCTCACGGCTCCTGACTCCCATGGTACAACTTTTTCTGTCTTGGTAGGTTCGCTTGCCCTCCTTCTAGTAGTCATGCTACGGGGCGAGATTCAGTTGTTGCTGGTCGATGGAAATCCTTCAGAACCTTCGCTCGTTCGTACCTCCGTTAGAGGTACTCCGATGAGGACAAGATGAGAATCAAGTGCATACGATTACGCAACTTCCTGTCTTTCGGAGACACCGAAACGGTGCTGGACCATCTCCACAGTGTGAACCTTTTGGTAGGCCCTAATGGGAGCGGCAAGAGTAACTTTCTTAGAGCCGTGGAATACGTTGGAGACGCACTTTCAGGTAATGCTCCCCCGCTTCGGTCCTTGGTGCATCGTGGAAATGATCGAGGCGAGGAATACATCGAAGTGGACGTCGAGCTATCAGACGAAGAGAGAGACGCGGCGATTGCCTGCATAGTCCTCGGGCTTGCGAATCAAGCCGCAGCTCATGGTGGGGACATGCTGCTAGTCAGGAAGGTAGCCACCGTCCTATCTCATTGTGATGAGATGTTCCGGCCCATCTTCAGTGGGCCCGTGACATTCACCGTCCGTAGCCTATCGAATCAGGAACAAGAGGGAGACCGTTACCTTCAGTTGCACTCATCAGCAGGACCGGTCTTCCTGCTGTCCTATCATAGTCTGTCTTTGGGTGGTCTTCCTACCCCCCAGCACGTGAGAGGGTACATGCGCTTGGATCTGGAGGGGGAAGTTAGCAAGATGATCAAGCAAAAGTTCCCCGAGCGATGCACTGGAGATCGAGCAGGTCAAAGCCTCACGCCTGAGGAGGTTTCTGAATTGGCCTCGCCCTTGGATGTTGCGTGGTTGGTCCGGGAGCTGACGCCGACCCATGGCTACATGAAAAGTCTTGGCCTTGGTACTGCCATGCCTACACACTGGGATGAGGCTTCCCTAGGCCCTCCAACCAGCTCCTTCCTGGACTTGGTCAAGTTCTTGGAATCCATGGGGCCACTGCCCAAGCAGGTAGCGCCTTTTGAGTTGCTAACCAGGATTTACCACTCGTCAGTAGTTCGGTTGTCGGATACTCGGTTGAAACTTGTGCAGAGTGACCGACTATCGGCAGACCAGAGTAGCTACAGTCTAGGCGGCGTTTCGGGTTTCTCTCTTGCGGAGGACCTGTTCCGGATAAAGAACTCACCCAACCTTCAGGCACGCAAGGCCTATGCCCATCTGCAGGAAGCCTTCAGAGACCTCTCGGGGATCTCATTCGATGTTGTAGAGGAGGAGTTTGAGACAAGCGCATCCACAGGAGAGGACAGGCGTCCCATAAAACTCCCTTCGATCTTCTTTGACGATGGAACGTTCACGTATGGGACAGACAACGCTGCAGCTGGCCATTGTGAGCTACTTCTTGTCCTTACTTGCGTTGTGAATGGGGTCAGTACCGTAGCGCTGCTTGACGAGCCCGCACTTAACCTCCATCCTGTGAAACAGAGGGAGCTCTACTCTCAGCTTGTCTCCCTGGCCAATAGGATGTCGAATCAGCTTTTCATCATCACTCACTCGCCATCGTTCCTGGGACTGGCAGAGACTGCCGGAGCAATGCGTTTTACTCTCTCCGGAGGTGCGACTCACATTCATCGAGTGGTTGGACTTTCAATGGAGCTGATGGAAGAGATTCAGAGCATGCTGAGGGTGGAGCCGGGCCTTGCATCTCTCCTGTTTTCCAACAAGGTTATCTTGGTAGAGGGCCAGGGGGAGGAAGCTGCATTTTCCGAGTGGTTCCCAAAGTGTGTCGACCCGGTGGATTTGTCTTCGCGAGGTGTAACCATCTTCAATGTGAATGGGGATGGCAGCTTCAAAAGGTTCGCAGAGTTTCTTGACTTGTGGGAAATACCATTCAGAGCTGTTGGTGACGGAAAGGCTGCGGCGAAACTAGATTTCCTCAGGACACATGGGTATTCCTACCCTGAACCGGATCTGAGGGATATCTTGACATCCCCCGATTACAAGCAGTTTTACGATGAGGCCTTCTCAACTTGGAATAATACTCCCAAGAACCCCTTGGTGTGCAGATTAGTTGCCCAGCGGACTACCCCACCCCCATCCGTCGAAGCAATCTGGAAGTTCCTTCGCTCCTTCGTGAATGGCGACGAGTAAGGCGAAACACTCTGTTTGCTCGCAGGCCTCAGCCGCCACCGCGCATTGTGAGATATCTCATTTCGATTCATATACCCTCCCGCTTCGAACCCCGGCATGTCCGCAACAGCGAAGACGATCAAGGGAGGAATCCCTTCCTCGAGGGTAGACGCCGATGACGACCTGGCAGAGAACGAATGGATAGCGGAGGTCGAGATCCTCCGCAAGACCGCCCAGAAGACGCGGGGTAGCGATCAGATGAAGGTGAGCCTCCGTCCCCTGAAGTACATCACGGATGGGCTTCCAGTGGGCCATCCCCTGAGGATTCTCCTGTCCGGGGAGCGGGACGACATCCCCCTTGATGAATACTTGGCGAAGCTTCCCGGCTGGTTCCGGCTCCTCAAGAGCATGGATTGAGGGAACCACCGTGAGCACTCCAACAAGTGGCGAACGGGATTGGTGGAACTCCCTTCCCGCCGATG
>JAJZIG010000020.1 GCA_021851265.1 archaeon
GAGGCTTCCTCCTGGGCTGATACAGCAGCAGGATGAGCCCGGAAAGGAGGAATGTTACCCCTGTGACCACGAGCGGCCCGTTCCTGGCGAGCGAGATCTTTGTCAGCGCCGACACAGAGCCGGCGCAGACTGATCCAAGGATGGCGTAGAGGTAGCCCTGCCTGGTCTCAGAGTCCCGTCTGTTTCCTCCCATCAGTGCCCCGGTGCAAGGGCTGTGATGTTCTGGAATTAACCGTAAGTCCGCTTGGTGCTCCCGCTTCGGCCGCAGGACGCACCGTGCGCCGGGAGCTAACGCTTAAGCCGGCAGAAAGCGCCGATTCTGCGATGTCCTCCGACAAGGAGATCATCGCCGAACTTCAGAAAATAAGGGAGCTCCTCACACCCAAGCCAGCCCCTCCCGCCCCGCCACCCCCCAAGGGTCTCGCCGCTGAGTTCAAGGCATTCCTCACCAATTACAAGGTCCTCGGCCTCGCCGTGGCCTTCATCCTCGGCGTCTACCTCGGGAGCCTGGTCCAGGCCCTGGTCACCGACCTGATACTTCCAGCCATCGGCATACCACTGAGCGGCATAGGGAACCTAAGCACCTATGCCGTGACATATGCGGAACAGGACTTCCAAATCGGCGCCTTCCTCATAGCCGTCATCACCTTCATCATTGTCGCCTTCGTGGTCTTCCTTATAGTCAAGGTCGCCACCCGATACAAGATACAGTAGCGAGCTCCCTCAGGTTTTTTCGCCCGACCCATGTGTGAATCGTTGAGCATAGTGTCAATGCTAATTGCCTGGGTCAGTCATGTCGTCAGCCCGCGACATCGGGTCTGGGTCGAAGGTTGAGCAACAAATTCGAAAAGGGCTGGAAGACACAGGAGAAGGAGCCATTCGGGAAGATGGTCCGCGAGACGGTCCGCGGGCCCCAGCCTATGCGCCCCCAGATTCAGAAAGCAGCCGATCAGCTGACCAAGGAGGTCGGCCGCCTGGACCAGGCCATGGGCAGGCTCAAGCTGCGGGAGAGCGCGATATTCAAGAAGACGGTCACCGCCGTCCAGGCGCACGACCAGGAGTCGAGCAAGGCATACTCCAACGAGCTCGCAGAGGTCCGCAAGATGGAGAAGATTGTCACTCAGTCGAGGATAGCTCTGGAGCAGATCAACACCCGGCTCCAGACAGTAACAGAGATCGGTGACTTCGCATCCACCATCGCCCCCGCCATCGGAGTGATCAAGAACGTCCGGGCCACGCTAGGCGAGGCGATGCCAGACGCCCAGGGGACCCTGGGGGAGATAGGCGCGCAGCTTAACTCGGTAATGGTGGATGTCGGCCAGATCACGGGGACGACCTTCTACCAGGCGGAGAACAGCGAAGAAGCCAACAGGATCCTCGCAGAAGCCTCAGCGGTCGCGGAGAAGCGCATGGCTGACTCGCTCCCAGAGGTCCCGAGCACCAGCGCGGACCAGTCGATCTTCACCAGCGAGTAGGAAGACTCCGCCTATAGTCGGCGGGCCGCCCGACCGAGGCGCTATGCCGGGGAAGAGGTGCTCCACAGAAGCTCAAGGAACTGCTTGAAGTGGCTCGCCACGGCCGGGCTGTCTATCCATCCACAGGCCGAGTGGTCAGGCAGGCCGATCAGCGCCACCTTGTCGTCCACGAGCAGGTCGAAGGCCACCTGATTCCCCGTCCTGATGTCCACTCCGGGCGGCAGGAGCCCGACCCCTCCGTCGTCGCATATCGCCCTCACGCTCACCCCCCTTTGCACCGCCCCAGACAGGAGCTCCATGGTCTTCGCGTCTTCCAGTCCCATGGCTGGCGCCACAAGGATCGCAGTCTCCTTCGCCTCCCTGAGCAGCTCGTACACCTTGGCCCGGACCTTCTCGCTCCCCCTGACGGTGTAGACCAGTTCGGCCTCCTGGGCGGGCTGGGGGCTGTACAGCTTCTCCAGGGCGTCGAACGTCTCTTCGACTTTCGATTCCACCATCGTCCTGATGCTTGACGGCGCCTTCGCCCTGTACGTCGCCGGCTTCTTCACCACCAGGTCTGCCCATCCTTTTGAAGCCAGGACCCTCAGCGCAGTGTAAGCGCTCGGTTTCGGGATATCTGCGTCGTCGGCCACCCGAGCCGGGTCGGCCGGCCCCAGTGACGCCAGAGAGACGTAACACCTGGCCTCGTAGCTGGTGAGTCCCAGGTCTTGCAGCTCACCGATGACGTCGCTCCTGTGCATAACAGGCCGAAAGGACGGCAAAGCTCTTATATAGGATTTTAGTAGCGTTCACGACTACTATTGCAAGGGAACCCTGACTACGACGTCATCATAGCGGGCGGCGGGATGGCCGGCTTGATCACCGCGGCCTCCATAGGGCACCACTCAAAGGGGAAGGCGCAGATACTCGTCATAGACAGGAACAAGCAGGACGAGCCGGGCAAGAAGACCAACAACGGCTGGACCTGCGGCGACGCCACCAGCAAGCGTTCGTTGGACTATCTTGCGGAGCACATAGGGATCCGGTACGGCTCCCCTGAGCTCGAGCACCCCGTCAAAGGGGTCTATGTCTACTCCCCTGACCGGCAGACGAAGGTCCTCTTCGAAGGCGAGGGGTACCTCTTCAACCGCAAACTTGCGCCGAGGAGGCAGGTCAGCGACGCCAGGAAGAACGGCGCAGAGCTCATGTTCGGGGCGACAGCCGAGCGACTGCTGGCAGATGACGGGAGGATCACAGGGGTCTCGGGGAGGAAGGCCGACGGGTCTGCTTTCACCCTGACTGCCAAGGTCGTCATCGACGCCACCGGCTCCTCCTCAACGCTGAGGCGTTTCATGCCAATACCTACGAAGATCGAAAAGGAGATCGATCCGGACGACGTGGTCGGGACGGGCAGGTACATCCTAGACTTCGAGCCCGCGGCCGACCAGCCCTCGTTCTTCTCCCCCGACTACTGCATCATACATCTCGACCAGTTCATCGCCCCGGCAGGGTACGCCTGGGTGTTCCCAAAGGGAAAGAAGAAGGTGAACATCGGTCTCGGGGTCTCACACTCGGGGCTCGCCAGGCGGAATAGGCGCTTCGGCCTCAACGACAACCTCCAGAGTCTCATCGACAAGTACCTCGCGGAGAACCCGGTCATCAAGAACTACGGACAGCCCTCAGACGACGCCAACTCAGGGAACACGAAGGGGAACTGGCAGGTCCCGGTGAGGCGCCACAACGACTGTATGGTGGCCAACGGGTTCGCCGTGGTGGGCGACGCCGCCTGGATGCCGCGGCCCATCGACGCCGGAGGGATCAGCCCGTCGATTTACGGAGGTACGATACTTGGGAAGGTGGTGGCCGAGGCCCTGGAGGCTGGGGACACCAGCGAGGCCGGCCTCTGGAAATATAACGTGGAGTACATGAACACCCACGGGTATCCCATGGCGAGTTTCGAGGTCCTCAGGAGGTATCTTCAGACAGTCACCAACGACCAGATCAACTACGGTATGAAGCACTTCCTTTCGGAAGAGGACGTGACCGCAATCACCGAGAGGAAGCACCCTGCGTTCAACCAGGCGCGGTTCATGAACCCCGCCATGTGGTACCGTGTCATGGGGCAGCTTTCCCTGGCCAGAGGCCTGAGGTATACGGTGAAGAAGAGCGCGGTCCTCGTGGAGATAAACCTGGCCTACCCATCTGCCCCGCAGGGGTTCGAGGAGTGGCAGAAACGTCTCGGAGCAGAGCTCAGGGAGACCGTCGAGAGGTTCAAGCCCCTCGACATCGCGAACTAGATAAGGGGGCAGGCAGACTGGCGCCCGTGGGCGTGCTCACCCCCCGGGTCAGGAAGTTCCTCGACGGAAAGCGGATTGGCAAGCTGGCCACAGTGATGGAAGACGGTTGGCCCCACGTCACCCCAATCTGGTACATGCGAGAGGGAGACAGGCTGGTGATCAACACCACCACTACCAGGGTGAAGTACCGCAACGTGAAGCGCGACGGCAGGGTCTGCTTCTTGGTAGACGACGACTATCCCTATGTGGTCATCTTCGGGACTGCGAGAATCGCGGGGGAGCGGGACAGGATGAAGGACATCGAGAAGCTGGCCATCAGGTACACAGGCAAGGAGGCGGGTACCAAGGCAGCCAGGACGCGGTTTTGGAAGGAGCCCCGTGCGTCAATAGAGATAACCCCAGAGCGGGTGGTCGTGGAGCTCTAGTCACTTCATCGCGCGAAAGAAGAAGTCAGTCACGAACCTGGTGTACGCTTCCCTGTCGAGGCTCTTCGCGAAGTGGATGTGCTGGAAGATCACCCGGTTAAGCATCCCCAGCAGGCAGTCGACGGCTGAATCCGCGTCAGTCTTGCGGAAGAGCCCCTTGGCCATCGACCTCTCGACCATCGTGGTGGCGATCCCTTTGATTTTCTCCAGGTCCTCGGATACCCTCTCGGCGCTCTGCTTGTCGAGCGTCGCCGAGTCACGCATGTAGAGGCCCATGTCGAAGGTGTGCTCCGGGAATGTGGTCAGGTACGTCACAATGAACGACTCCAGCCCGTCCCTGGGGTCGGCGGCCTTCGACGCCTGCGACAGCTTCCCGATGAAGCCCTGCATGGAAATCTGCCTACGGACCACCGCATCGAAGAGCCCCTTCTTGCTCCCGAAATAGTAGTAAATCACAGGGGCAGTGGTCTCGGCTTTCTTGCAGATGTCCCTGACTGAGACGTTGGCGAAACCTCTCGCCGCGAACATGCGTGAAGCGGCTTGGAGTATCTTCTCCGCTGTCGCGGTGTGCTCCTCGGCCTGCATCGTCTCCCGAATGACCAGGTTCGACTATTAAGGGTTGGCGAGGTTACGCCTAGTCGAAGTCGCCGCCTTCGCCGCCCATCCCTCCGGCACCGCCTGGGGGACCGGCAGGGGCCTTCGACTTCCCTGAGGCTATGACGTCGTCGATCCTCAGTATCATCGAAGCAGCCTCAGTGGCCGACCTGATGATCTGGACCTTGACCGCCAGAGGCTCGAAGACCTGGCGCTGGTACATGTCCTTGATCTTTGCGTCTGCCGCTTCTATGCCGTACCACTTGCCGTTCTCGGTGGCGTGCTTGGCTCTGAACTCCACCTGCGCGTCGATCGGGTCCATCCCCGCGTTGAGCGCGAGGGCCAGTGGAATGGCTTCGAGGGCCTCGGCGAACTTCTGCGCGGCCAACTGCTCCCTTCCTGACAGCTTGTCAGCCCACTTCAGGACCTGCGAAGCGGCCTCCGCCTCGGCGGCGCCGCCGCCAGCCACGATGGCCGGCCTCTCGATGACGTCCTTCGTCACCATCAGCGCGTCGTGAAGGGACCTTTCGCCTTCGTCCACTATGCGTTGGGTGCCTCCTCTCACCAAGATGGTCACCGCCTTTGGGTTCTTCGCCTCTTCGATGAACACCCACTTGTCCTCCTCGACCTTCCTTTCCTCAACGTGGCCAGCGTGGCCCAGATCCGCAGCCGAGAGGTCTTCGAAGTTGTTCACCACCCTTCCGCCTGTGGCCTTCGCCAGCTTGGTCATGTCCGACTCCTTCGCCCTCCTCACTGCCAGAATCCCTGCCTTGGAGAGGTAGTGCTGGGCGATGTCATCGATGCCCTTCTGGCAGACCACGACGTTGGCCCCCGCCGCTGCTACCTTGTCGACCATCCCCTTCAGCATCTTAGTCTCCTCGTCCAGGAACTTCTTCATCATGGTTGGGTCGTTGATGTTGAGCTTCGCATCGAACTCGGTCTTCTCTATCTCGAAGGGTGCGCTCACCAGCGCGATCTTCGCCTTCTCGACCACCTTCGGCATCCCGGAATGGACTATCTCCTTGTCGAGGACGATTCCCTTTATCAGCCTGGTGTCTTTGAGTGATCCTCCTGGCTTCTTCTCTACTTTGATGTTGTCGATGTCGACGCGGTATCCCTTCTCGACCTTCTCTGCGACAGAGAGAGTGGCGTCAACCACCAGCTCGGCCAGGTCCTGCGCCTCCTTGGAGACCAGCTTGGTCTGCATGCTGGTCCGCGCGACCTTCGTGAGCCACTCCTTGTTGTCTGGAGTGACCTTCTCAGCGACTGCCTCGAGCGCCTCTATCGCCTTCCGCGACGCCTTCGAGTATCCGTCGACAATCACGGTAGGATGGACGTCCTTGTCCAGGAGTTCTTCCGCCTTCTCAAGGAGCGCCCCAGCAAGCACGACAGCGGAGGTCGTGCCGTCGCCCACCTCGTTGTCGGTGGTCTTCGAGACCTCTACGAGCATCTTGGCGGCCGGATGCTGCACGTCTATCTCCTTGAGCATGGTCGCTCCGTCGTTGGTTATGGTGACGTCTCCCAGCGAATCCACGAGCATCTTGTCCATGCCCCGTGGTCCTATGGATGTCCTCACAATCTCTGAGATCAGCTTGGCGGCGGCGATGTTGTTCCGCTGCGCGTCTCTTCCTCTGCTCTGGCTAGACCCCTCCTTAAGAATCAGGACGGGCTGCCCCGACTGGGTAACGGCTGGTATAGCGGTCGTTGACATATGGAATCTTGAGCCGGTATACAACCGGTGGTATATTAGAATTACTTGAAGTGCTCCCTACTCGGAGAGGGTCCTCTGGCTATCTGCTTCGTGTGCGTCGTTTCGTCGGTCTGACGCCGGCACGCGCCACCTTCTCTATTGCCGTGGCGAGCCCGAAATCCCACGCGGTGACGCCTCCTGCGGAGTGGGTCTGAAGGGCCAGGGTGACTTTGGTGTATCGCAGGTGGATGTCCGGATGGTGCTCCTGCTCTTCGGCCACCCTCGCGACCTCTCCGATGAATGCGATGCCATCCATGAACTCCTCGAACTCGTAGGTCTTCGTGATGAATCTCCCTTCCTTCTTCCAGCCGTCGAGCCTTTTCAGCTCGGTGTCGACTTCGGACTTGTCCAGGCGCCTCGGCACGCGTGCCTATGGCCCGCCCATGGTCTTTAATTTAGCGAACCGGCAAGGTGATTTGACAACGTGCGTTAACGCATCCTCCCTCGAACACACGTGCCGTATTGCAGGACAAGAAGGTGCTACAAAGCGCTGCCGAGTCCCTCGTGCGAGTCGCAGAGACGAAGTCCGACGTAGCGGGGAAGACAGAAACGTCCGCCCTGGCCCGGCATGTGGAAGGGCTCACAAAGCCGAAGTCGCCTTCGTCGACGATGAAGAAAGCCGGGGTCGCGCTAATCGCCGCCCCAGATCCAGTGACGGGCGTGGCAGGGGTGGCGCTCCTCGCTTCGTCGTTCGCCCTCAAGAACAAAGAGCCCGCGAAGATCGCCGACATCGCGGCAGAGACCAGGAAGATTCTCCGCGAAATCCAGTCCTTTAGGATTTAAGTAGCCGCGGCTCCCCGCGCCGCTGATGGAGCTGAAGCCGTCGAAGGGGCTCAAGGTCAATGTCAACGCCCAGCGCGAAGCGATTTTCGGGGACGAGTCCGTCAATGTCCAGAAGGTAACCATAGGCAACGGCGCCAGGACAGGCGTCATGACCGGTCGGGCTCTCGTCGGGTTCTGCGAGGTCGAGATGAAGAAACTCGATGGTGGCAACCACTGGTACCCCATCGAGGATCTTACGGGCGAGAACGGCGAGAAGATAGTGGAGGAAGAGATACCAGTTGAGCTCGACGAAGGCGAAGGGCCCGAAGAAGAATCCTAGCAGCGTGCCGGCTGCGGGCGGGGCCGAGCTGGTCTTCGTCATCGACGTGTCATCGTTTACCGAGAACGGCTTCGTGGGCGTCACGCCATACCAGGGGAAGAGGGTGAATCTGGAGTTCGACGACAAAGGCGAAGGGGTCTTTCTGACGCCTGAGATGGCGGCCCGCCTCCAGGTGCGCGAAGGCTCTAGGCTGACCCTGATGCTCGAGGACGGCTCGAGCGGAGCGGTGGAGTTGACGGTCGCCGGGGTGGGCAGCAAGTTGAGAATCTCCGACCCCAGAGCCTACTATGGCGTCGGGAGGGAGGGGGGCGCGGTCCTCAGGCTCAGGAGAGCCTAGACTTACTTCAGCACCGCGTCGCCGTCGGAGTCAGGGAGGTCGTACCACTTGGTCCTCTCGCCTACCCTCGCCCGCATCTTCCATCCGAAACTCTTCGGGGCGGCTTCCATCATGGACATTAGCTTCCGGACCCGCGAGCGGACCATGTCGCTCTCTTCTCCAGCCAACTCAGGCGCCCTGGCCATCACGGCCTCGAGGGTCTTCCAGAACGTCGTGTAGACGCCCCAATCCTTGGAACATAATTCGGCTATCTCGTCCCCTCTGATGCCGTCCGGTCCAGACGTCACATCGAAGTCGCGGAAAGCTACTACCATGTCCTTGTACTCCTTGTCGGTCTTTTCCACGACCTGCAGCTTGGTCATCAGAAGCTGCGTGACAGGGAGGGTGTAAGTGCCAGCCAGGATGTTCTCCTTGAAGTTGAACTTGTGGCACATGACGAACTCATCCAGGAAGAGGTCTACCCTCCTCTTGTTCGTCATGTCGTAGTAAATCAGCCTCTGTCCCATGTTCAGCTTGTTGAAGAGCTCCCGGGGCTTGTAGCCTAGGCCTTCCAGGATCTTCATTATCGCGCGGGAGTCCTCTCTCTTCCCCATCAGGTCGATATCCTTGTTCTCCCTGAAGTAGCGCGGGTCTCTGGAGCTTGCGCAGAGCTTCTTGAACGCAAGGCCTCCGAGGAGCCTGAGACGGACGCCCTTGGACTCTGCTTCGTCGATGATTTGCGTCGCCGCCTCCAGGGCGTCAGTCGGGAGCAAGACTAAACTCTCCATGCAGGTGTCGAACAGGGGCCTTTCGGATTTAAGATGTCTTTTACATCATCATGTTGAACGCGACCAGAAATGGGAAGCCTCAGCAGGCGTCCAGGCTCAGCCAGGCCTCCCCGAAGGGGCTCCGAAGGGGAGCCCCGCGAAACCCGTCCCGTCTTCCCGGCCCCCTAGTCCTTCCTCTTGCGCGTACTCTCGAGGGTCCAGTGGGGTCTATCCCAGAGTTCTTCATAGCCCGCGGAGTCTCTGATCAGAATCCTTCCTCCGTCTGAGTCCAGCAGTTCCACGGCTGGGACCTGGGCCCTGAACCGCGCGTACTCCGGGTCGGTCATGCCGACGCTCTTCTTCTTCCCAATGGTCGCGTGCCAGTCGGCGCTCGTGCCATCCAGCGAGAAGTGGACCGACGTGGGGCCCGCCTGGAAGTAGAACCTCGCGTACCTTAGCCTTCTGGGAAGTTTGTGCTCGAGCATGAACTTCATTGGCGGTTCGATTCCGCCACTCCCAATAAGGGTTGCCTCGTCACTTTCGCAGGCGGACTTTCTCTGTTCCCGGACCTCCTTCCAAAGTTTAAACTCCTTACACTCCACGCGGAGTCGTTGCCTGAGGTCGACACTTCTGGAGCTGAATCCCGGACCATCGCCGGTGTGCAGGCGTCCACCCGCTTCCTGCTCAACACCTTCAAGGCCAAGATGCGTGCGCTCGAGGAATGCGGCCCTGAAATCAAGGCGCTGCTCAGGTTCGGGGTGGACCTCAGGGGAGCCGCGTCGACGGCCGGACGATTCTTCGGCGCGGACACGGTAAGCTACCTGGCCATCGACGGGACCAACTCCGTGGACCAGCAGCTCGACCTCATCGTGTTTTACGTGGGCGCCTTCGCCTACTCCGGGACGGTGACCTTCCGCGAAGGCGGGGTCGCGGTGGGAGCTCCGCGGGCCACGGACGACGGCCTCTCGGCGTCTGCGGCTATCCCTCTGTCGGAAGAGGACGCCGCACAGGTGTTCGGCCAGAAACGAGAATCAGGCGTGGAGGTCGACCCGGAGCGACTGCCGAACGCCCTGATGCACATGGCAGAATACTATCTCGCCTTCCGAGGTGTCTCGGAGGACCCAGAGAGGAAGATCGTCCTACTGGACAGGACCCTGGCGGGGGATGTCGCCCACCTGGTCTGGAGTACCAGGGACCTCATAAAAGACAGGCGATGTGTCCTAGAGGGGCTGGACACACCCTCTGGCAAGGTCACCGCGCTTGACCTCGAGTTGGCCAGGATGCTCCTCCCCAACGAGCAGCTTGCCACCCCCACGCCGAGGAGCCAGCTGCTGAAGTTCGCGGCCGTCCTCGCGCTCTTTGCCGGGGAACCGCTGACCTCCAGCGAGCTCATCGCCCGCATGGGCGCAGACCTCGAATGGACCGACAAGCTGGGCGAGGACCTCCTCGAGCTCGACGACCAGTTCAGCGGCTTCGAGCAGACTTCCCCCGCCTTCAGGCTCAGGCCCGGAGCCTCGGCCTATTGGGACCGGGTACTCGCGGCTACGCTCGCCGTCGCCAGCCATGTGTTCGCTCCGGCGGGGGGGCATCCGCTCCGCGTGAAGGGCGGGGGCTCCGAGCGCTGGGTCACCGCGGACGACCTTGACTTCATGGTCCTTGTCCTGATCAGGGCGCTCACCAGGAAGGCCTGGTCCGACGGAGTCCTCCCGATCGGGTTCATCAAGGACACCAACGCCTTCGAACTGGTCAACGCGGTCGTCCCCATCCTCGGCTATGCCGGGCTGGTCACTTCGGAGGGGAGGTTCCCCAACTTCAACAGCGACAAGATGCTCCTCCAGACGAACAGCGTGGTCAACGCCGCAACCATCCCGACCCCCTGGTATACACCAGAGATCGACGCTTCCTTCAGGACAATGGCGCCCAGAGACGATCCCAGTCTGGCAGCCGGGAAGGCTCGCGTGAACGGCGCCTTTGAGAACGTCATCTATCCCGAGAGGGTCTACCTGAAGTCCTATGTCCAGCTGTGGAGCAGCGAGTCGACTCCCAGCGTGAGGAGCCACGTCTTCACCTACGACCGACCCGTGTACCCGGGCTACGACCACTGGGACGAGGTCACCCTGCTCAACAAGGACGGCCCCGCCGACGTCAGAATACACCCGGTGCTCCACTTCAGGAGAGGCTCCGATCTGACCAACATGGTGATGGCCATGCTGACTGAGATGGGGAAGGAGGTAATCCCCGAAGCCCTGGGTCATAACTACCCGCTCTTCCTCGCCGATAAGAAGGCAAAGTCGGTCTTAGAAGAGACGAGACAAGCCTACCTGAGCGCGGTGGCCATAGAGATGGCAAAGTCGGACCTCGACCAGCAGGTGCTCTTCTCCCGCAGGTTCAGAGACTACCGCAGCCAAATAGAGGGACGACGGAGGGGGGGCTGACGATGCAGCCCTTCGACGACCTCGATGGCGAGTTCAAAGCCCGGCTCCGTGAGATTGCGACCACCACACGCTCCACGGTGGACAACTCGACTGTCACCTTCCGTACCGCAAGGGTCGACTGCGAATACACCCCCAACGTGATCAAGCGGCTGGCAATGGGGCAGCTGATCGCCATCCCCAACGTCCAGGCGCTGGGGGCCAACAGCTCGTACTCGCTCTACGAGATAGCAGACGTCTATCCAATGCACTACTCGATGCTCACTCTCGACCGCTCTCAGCCTGCGGCCATCAGGACTGAGTTCATGGATCTCATCCAGAAAGAATGGGAGAAGGGATCGAAGAGCACCTGGATAGAGATAGTCGCCGCGCCCATAGGTCACGTGATGAAGACGGCGGCTGACGGCGTCTCTTATGAGAGGAGGGCGATGGCCCCGCTCACAGGCAGCCAGGTGAAGCTACTCAGCAAAGAGGCGATAGAAGAGCTCATCTGCTTCAAGCCGCAGGGGCGCGACGCGGACGACTACTCGCTGGGGAAGCTCCTAGGCTTCACCGACGGCTCCATAGCGTTCTCGGTCAACCTGGAGCAGCTGATACATTACATGAGCGGGACGTTCGCCTTCACAGGCAGCGGCAAGTCCAACCTCACTGCAACCGTCATACGCAAGGCGCTCCACGCCATACCTGACCTCAAGGTGGTCATCTTCGACGTCTCGGCAGAGTACGGGATACACATACTCGACGTCCTCAACCGCCTTCCGAGCCGCGTGCTTTTCACTGATTCGTTCAAGGACAGCAAGAGCCCCGAGGCCGAATACTTCAAGCGCCACGCCACTCCCGAAGCGCTTACCGGAAGAGAGAAGGACTTCTACCCCAAGATAGCCCAGCTGTTCGCGGCAGGGAAGGTCGAGTTCCTCCAGACCAGGATGGCCGGGGAGGAGGATGCAGCGAGGTTCAGCACCTATGAGGGAATCGTCGAGGTACTGTCCAACACCCTCAACGAGAAGTATGGGCCCGTCCAACAGAAGATACTCGTCCCCCAGGTGATAGAACTCATCAAGGGGTTCCTCCGCGAGAACAAGCTCGACATCGAGGCCAGGTTTGACGCCAAGACCATGGACCTCATCCGAAAGATACAGCCGCTGCTAGCAGACCTCCCGGCGAACAGCGCGCTGAAGAAGGCATTCGACAGCCTCGCCCGGATAGTGGAGTCCATCCCGGAAATCGAAGAGGAGGAAGAAGGTTACAGCTGGAGTAGGCTCTCGGAGGAGATACTCTCTACAGACAAGGGCTCGCCTAGGGTGTTCGTCGTCAACCTCCCGGAGGCCGAGGACGCCAGACTCGAGACCGCCAACGTCATCAACGAGGTCTTCAGGAGGCGCAAGCGGAGCTTCACCCTCTCTCCCCGCGTGCTGTTCGTAATCGACGAAGCGCAGGAGTTCATCCCCCAGAACACCAGGAAGGAGGACGGCACGGACCAGTCGAGCAGGGCTCTGGAGCGGCTCCTCAGGCACGGCAGGAAATACCATCTCAACTGCTGGGTCGGCACCCAGAGGGTCGCCCACCTGAACACCAACGCCCTTCAGCAGCTTCACACCTACTTCGTGTCGACGATGCCGAGACCCTATGACCGACAGCTCATCTCGGACACCTTCGCCATAGACGACGCCTTCATGGAAAGGACGCTGGCCTTCCAGAACGGAGACTGGCTCCTGACCAGTTTCAAGGCCACGGCCACTCAGAACATCCCTGTTTTCTTTCACGCGGAGAACAACGAAGAGATCCTGGACAAGTACCTGAAGTAATGTCCCGTCGTCTCGCCGGTGGTCACTCAGAGGGGGCGGCCGGTCCAGGGTGGTAGTCAGCCTTCTGCTTCTTCGTCATGTACGCCGGCACGGCGCCGAACAAGCTGATGAATCCCATTATCAGAAACACGCTGTGCAACGACCCCACGAACCGCTCCAAGACCGCGCAGGCCCCGGCCGGGGGGCAGATGGATGAGGCGGTCCCGGCGAAGATGCCCTGGAGGACCGTGGTAGGGACGCTGGCCGCCATCACTGCGAACGCGAGTCCGAGGCTGAGCAGGAACCCCGTGTTCACCAGGGTCGAGTTCATCCCTGACGCTATTCCCCTCCGCGCCGCCGGGGTCGCATTCATCACCGACGCCACGTTCGGCGCCACGAACATGCCACCGCCCGCCCCCGCCAGCACCATGGGCACGAGCAGCTCGATGTAGTCAGACGAGTTCCCGAAGGGGAACAGACCGAACCAGAACAGCGCCACCGAGGTGACGAGCAGCCCTGCCGTCGACAACCCTCTGGATCCGACCTTGTCCGAGAGGTACCCGCTCAGGGGGCCGAGTGTCACGAAGGCGACCGAAAACGGGATGAGCCAGAGCCCCGCTGTGAAGGCGTCAAGCAGGAGCACCCCCTGGAAGTAGAAGACCAGGACAAGCGACACCCCTCCCCTGGCGACGGAGGCGAGAAGGTTGCTCGCCATCCCAGTGGCGAACGCCTTGATCCTGAACAGGGACAGGTCCATCAGGGGATACCGCACCCTCGCCTCGGTGATCACGAAGCCTGCTACCATGGCTATCCCGACCGTCATCACCCCCAGGTAGGCAGGGGCCCAGCCGATCAGGGCGCCGAGCATCAGGCCGACGAGGAAGACCGTCAGCCCCCCCGAAAACAGCACGTTCCCCAGAAGGTCCAGCTTCTCGGTCCGGCGCGGCTCAGAGAGCTCCCTGAGCTTGAAGTAAGCCCAGATGGTGGCGAAAGACCCAAAGGGGACGTTGATCCAAAATATCGACCTCCAGCCGAGGAACGAGCCCGCCAGTATCCCCCCCAGCGCCAAGCCAATGACCGACCCGACGGTCCCGGCGACCTGGTTGAGCCCCAGAGCCCTCCCCCGTTCAGTGGCAGGGAACGCGTCGGTGAGGAGCGCGGCGGCGTTGGAGAAGATCAACGCTCCGCCAGACCCTTGCACGAGCCTGAACCCCACCAGGGCCAACCCGTTCGGCGCGATGCTGCACAGGGCGGAGCCGACGGTGAACAGGGCAAAACCGAGGTTGTAGAGCTTCACCCGCCCGAAGATGTCAGAGAGCCTCCCAAAGGTCATCAGAAGGGAGGCGGTCACCAGGATATACCCCATTATGATCCAGACTGCCTCGAAGGGGGTCGCGTGGAGGTCCTTGGTTATGGTCGGGAGGGCTATGAGCACGATGTTGGAGTCGAGGACCGCCATGAAGGCGCCGATGGTGGTATTGATGAGGACGACGTACTTGTATGCGAGTGGCAACTTTTGCGCGTCCTATAGGGGGTTCGGATAAGTCTGTCTCACGCTGTGCGCCGGCAGCCACCGCAATGACGGACTCAAGAGATCTGGGTCGGACAGCATGAGCGTGGCGTCGAATGGGAACCGAGAACGGGTCCCATGCTAGAAGGATGTATGTCCTGCTCCCTCAAGCGTCAGCTGGGTGCAAGGCCCGGACCGCCATAATTCAGACCTCCTGGACCGGCTGTGTCGTATGCGAAGATCTTCCCGATGGTTATCGAACCCGGAGCCACCCAGGCGCCAATGACCAGTCCGTCACGCGAACTGGTCACGATGCACTCGCAGACGAGATAGGTCGTTCCGTTGTTGCCGAAGCTTACAGTGCCATCGGAGAAGTCATACGGGTTTCCGCACGTGGAGTAAAGCCCTCCATAGGGCCTCAGTTCGGAGACCGAGTAGCCGTTGGAAGCCAACCGCGAACTCACGGCCGGCAGGTGCAGTATGGTCGAGTTCATCGCGTATTCCTGGAAGGGGAACGAGTCGTTCTGCCACAGCTCACCTCCTGCCAGCTTGCACGAGTAGGTCTACCCGTACGAGCCTGCACTTCTCGTACTGGATGCGCCTTTGGGACCCTAGGCAGAGGTGGCAACGCCGAGGTCCGGGGGGACCAGAGATACGGGGAATCGCTACATGGCGAGTTCGCAGGGCTGTTCAAGCTCAGGGTCGGCGACTACAGGATAATCTACGCCCTGACTGGATCAGATGCCCTGATGCTCAGGATTCGACACCGCGGAAAGGCCACGAATGGATTGCGTCAGAAGCGTCTCGGCCGAAGGCCCTGTTGGACGGCACGACGTGGCGAGTCGCCCCTTGAAGGGCGCCCCTGGCTACTCCACGGAGCTGTAACAAGCTAGGCAGTATCGGCGAGGCTCCAGGACGACGCCGAAGCGGCTGTCTGCCCGCAGTCAGGGAAAGCGGCGCGCCGGTCTCTCACTTCCACCCGACCATGACCCGGTGTTCCACCCTCATGCACTTGTCCATCACATAGTCTATCTTCGCCTCGGACAGAATCTTCTTCGCCTCCTCGTTCTCCAGCCCTAGCTGCCCCCAGAAGACGAAGGGCCGTCCGGTGTTCTTCTTCATCTCAGCCACTTGCCTGGCGACCTCGGGGAACTCTTCCGAGGGCCTGAACACGTCGACCACCTCCACCTTCTCCGCCACCTCCTTGGGGATACCGGCGAGGGTCGGGTACGCCTTGCTCCCGTTCACCACGTCTGCGGTAGGGTTGACGGGGATGATGGTGTATCCCTGCGCCTGGAGGTACGCAGGGACGGTGAACGCCTCCTTCTCCGGGTTCTTCGAGGCGCCGACCACCGCTATCGTCCGGTACTGCCTCATCACTTCGACTGGATTGACTGTGAACTTCTCCATAATGACCGCACTCCTCAGCCACTTAATACGACTGTCGGGGTCTGGCCTCGCCCAGGGGCGACCGCGAGCCCTTCCGTCACTTCGGAACCAGGAACTCTCTGCTGTTCGGCTCTTTGCCGGCCCAGCGCTTCGACCACGAAGCCAGTTCGAGGAGTATCTTGTAGATCTCGTGCCCCTTCACGGTGAGCGAGTACTCTATCTTCGGCTTCTCCTCGGCATAGACCTTCCTCTGCACCACGCCGAACTTCTCCAGCTGGGCGAGGCGCTCGGCCAGGGATGTGGCGCTTATCCCGACTATGTGCCGTTTCAGCTCGTTGAACCTGGTGGGCTCTATCTGCCCCAGCATGTGGATGGTCGGTAGGGTCCAGGTCCTGGTGATCTCGTTCCACGTCTGGTGCACGACCGCGCACGAGTCCAGAACCTTCCGGTCGAGCTGTTCCGACTTGGCTAGGCTAGCCATGGCTGCCCGTGACCGGGGGCGCTTGCTTTAAAGTGTAGCTGGGCGCTCTCCAGACGGCGCGCCAAGGCGATGGGCGCGGCAGACGCCTTATCACATGCCAGGGTGTGAGCGACATGCGCGCGAAGCCACTCAACAATAGGGGGCGGAAGCCGGGGCTGGCCATGGCACTTTCAGGATTCGAGAGCCAGGTGGTCGGAGCGGTGGAGAAGGTCAGCGAAAGCATCGTCAGCGTATCCAGCATGAGGCTGGAGCGGCGGTTCTTCGGGTTGGTCCCCCTCGAAGGCCAGGGGTCAGGGATCGTCCTGGACAGGGGCGGGCTCATCGTCACGAACAACCACGTCATCGACGGGGCCAGCCAGGTCCATGTAAGCCTCAAGGACGGCCGGACCTTCACAGGGAAAGTGGTCGGCTCAGACGACGCCACCGATGTCGCCGTCATCAGGGTAGACGCGTCGGAGCTCCCGGCGGCAGACCTGGGTGACTCTGAGTCGGTCCAGGTGGGGCAGTTTGTCCTCGCCATCGGCAACGCGCTTGCGCTCCCCGGCGGACCCACCGTCTCGATGGGCGTGCTGAGCGCGAAAGGGAGGCCGCTCCCGGGGACTGACTTCATCTTCGAAGGGCTCCTGCAGACAGACGCGGCTGTCAACCCAGGCAACAGCGGAGGGCCCCTGGCAGATCTTGGGGGGAATGTCATCGGGATGACCACCATGATGATCCCTTATGCCCAGGGGATGGGGTTCGCCATCCCGATCAACACTGTCAAGAAGATCGCCCAGGAGATACTCGAAAACGGCAGGGTCAGCCGGCGCTGGATCGGCATCTCGGGTGTCGACGTGACCCCCCAATTGGCTCGCAGGTACAACCTGCAGGCCGACCGGGGGCTCCTGGTCGCCGAGGTCGTCCCCCGCAGTCCGGCCCACTACGCAGGGCTCAGGAGCGGGGACGTCATAGTAGGCGCCGACGGTGCTGCGGTCAAACAGACCAAAGACCTCCTTCTGGCGGTCTCCAAGTCCCCCGCAGGTGGCCTCGTGAGGCTCGATGTCAACAGGCTCGGACGGACCGGGCCGCTTGACGTCACCCCGACCGACGCGCCGTCTTTCCAACAGGTCCGGGAGAGGTAGGGCGGGCCGACAGCTCCGAAGCAGAAGCGGCTCCGCGGTCACGGCTTCTCCATGCGGCCGTCCCAGGCAGCCAAGCCCGGCACGTCACCTGCCTAGGTGGCGCTGACCGCGCCACCAACGGTTTATACCGAATGCCCCGCGGGGACTACCATGCACCGAGTCACTCAGGCCGCCATCCTATGCGGCGGAAGGGGGGAACGGCTGAAGCCTCTCACAGACTACTTTCAGAAGGTCATGATACCAATCGGGCCGAAGAAGCTGCCGCTCCTCGCCTACACCATAGCGATCATGAAGCGCCATGGAGTCACGAACATCGCCCTGCTCACCGGATATAGGTCCGAGGACATCAGACGGTACTTCGGCGACGGGTCGCAACACGGC
The DNA here is from genome assembly GCA_021851265.1 of archaeon. Lineage (GTDB taxonomy): Archaea > Thermoproteota > Nitrososphaeria > Nitrososphaerales > Gagatemarchaeaceae > UBA183. The sequence continues at coordinate 17,804 of JAJZIG010000020.1, forward strand.
GTGAAGCTGTCCTACTCCGAGGACCAGAGGGGGCTCAAGGGGAGCCTGAACGCAGTAGCCCACGCATTGCGAGACGGCGCCATAGCCTGCGGCGAGCTCCTGATCTACTACGGAGACATCCTGGCAGACCTGGAGGTGACCCAGCTTCTAGAGACCCATCGCAGGACCAAGGCAGACCTCACGCTAGTCCTTGACAGGGGTTACTCCCTCCCGGTGGGGGTGGCAGACGTGGACGACGGGCTGGTGACGTCCTTTAGGGAGAAGCCGAGGCTCGACCTGACCGTGACCACCGGCCCCATGGTCGTCGGCCCGAAAGGCATGACCCTGATGGGCAAGTTGGCCGGCCGCAAGAGGCCAGACCTGATGACCGACTTCGTCCCTGAGATGATCCACAGGGGCGGGAGGGTGAGCGCTTTCTACACCGAGAAGGAGTGGTTCGACGTCGGCACTGTCTCGACCTTCATGAAGCTCGACGAGGAACTCGCCAGGCACCCCCTCAACTACGTCGTCTGACGCGAGGACCAGGTCAGTCTTCGCGCCAGCGGAAGAACCTCACAGCCAGGGCGAAGACCACCACCGAGATGCCCAGGAGGACCGCCATGTCGAAGTAGGCGGCGCCGAAGTTACCATAGATCATCACCTCGTTCAACCCGTCGATCATGTAGTAGAGAGGCAGGACATGGGCGATCCCTTGGAGATACTTGGGCATAGAGCTCACTGGGAAGAACGTCCCCGAGAGGAACATCATGGGGAACGTGACAAGGTTGCCTACGACCGAGGCGGCCTCGGGGGTGTTGGAGACGCTCCCCACCAGCATCCCCAGGGAGACGAAGAAGAACGGCCCCAGCACCAAGAATATGCCTATCCCCCAGTTCAGCGCTATGTGGGCGCCGAACGCATAGACGCCGACGGCGGCCATCAGCATGAATGAGACCGCGGTGGTGCCGACGTACCAGATTATCTTCGACAGCAGCCACTCTGTCTTGGTGAGCGGCGTAAGTGAAAGGAGCTTGAACACCTTGTCGCGCCGATAGGTGGAACTGATGTTGACCATGGCGAACATGGGGCTGGTGAGGGCTGCGAAGCCTACGAGGCCGGGGACCAGGAAGTCGATGTACTTGTAGTTCGATGACACGGCGGTGCGCGGCGTTATCCCCACCTGGTGCACGCCGGTGGCGCCGTGCAGGTTGAATCCGTTGACCACCTCTGCGACTATCCCTGAAACCACGGCGCTGGCGGTCGACGAGGGGTTTCCAAAGACGGTCACATTCACCTTCTGACCTGACTCGAAGGCGAGGCTGAAGTTGGCAGGGATGATTATCCCATCCGAGGCCGACTTCGAAGAGAGATACTGGGAGAAGTTCAGGTCTGCCGGGACGGGCCTCATGCACAGGCCGGCGCCGCTGCTGGTGCTGCAGTAGTTGGACGTGCTGTTCAGGGCAGAGATGAAGGTCGCCCCCACCGGGCCTGTGTCATGGTTCTGCACGTAGACCGTGGACTGGCTGGCCCCTCCCCCGGAGAAGATGGCCCCAAAGAGCAGGATGAGTATGATTGGGAATACCAGTGTGAAGAAGAAGCCCTCCCTGCTCCTGAGGCTCGACTTGCCGTAGATTTTCAGGTCAGAGACCATCCTGCTCAGGCTGAACCCCATCACTCGACCCCCTTCTCGATGCTCCCGCCCTCTCCGACCAGCTTGAGGAAGACGTCTTCCAGGCTGTCCCTCCTGACCGTGAGGTCTTCCCAGGCCGCGCCGGACTCCTCAATGGCGCCGAGCGCCACCATCGCGTCCGACTTGTCCCTTAGGAAGATGGTGATGCTCCCCGCGCCCCCTTCAGCATGCAGCCTGGTGCTCTCTCTGAGATACTTCAGCAGGTCGTCGCCTCCCTTCACCACCATCCGCTGCCCTGACCCGAACTTGGACTCTATCTCCGCGGTGGTCCCCATCGCCACAATCTTCCCATGCTTCATTATCGCCACCCTGTCGGCGAGCTCTTCGGCCTCTTCGAGGTAGTGGGTGGTCAGCATCACTGTCCTCCCTTCGTCCTTGAGCTTCCTGACCACCTCCCAGACCGCCCTTCGCGCCTGGGGGTCGAGGCCCGTCGTCGGCTCGTCCAGGAACACGACCTGGGGGTCGTTGACCAGCGAAAGCGCCATGCCAAGCTTCTGCTTCTGACCCCCGGAGAGGTTCTGGAACCAGACGTTGGACGCGTCGTCAAGGATCACCCTCCTCAGCAGCTCATCTGGGTCCACCTTTCTCCCAAAGAGCGCGCCGTAATAGGAGAGGGCTTCCCTGGGCGTGGGATAGTCTAGGAACTTGAACCCCTGGGGGATCACCCCTATTCTCTTGTGCAGCTCGTACCCTGATTCCCATGGGTCGAGCCCCAGGACCTTGGCGGTCCCCGAGTCTTTGTTCCTCAGCCCCTCGAGAATCTCGATGGTGGTTGTCTTGCCCGCCCCGTTCGGCCCCAGAAGGGAGAAGACCTCGCCTTCATCCACTGAGAACGAAGTCCCATCGACGGCCTGGATGTCCCCGTACTTCTTCTTCAGACCGCTCACTTCGATGGCGGGCACTTGGGCCACGGCTCGGTTTTGGGTATAAATGGAGTCCGTCCTTCAGTAGTCTACCAGGCGCGTCCAGCCCCACGTACCGCGGCGCCAGAAGCGTTTCCCGAACAGGAGCAGGGCGACTCCTCCGAGCACGAGGATCACGCCCACCACCACCGCGAGGAGCTGCAGAATGAACATGATGATGCTCAACACGAAGCCGGCCAGAAGGACGAGTATGGCCGCCCCGAGGATGATCATCAGCAGCCCAGCTACCTGGGACCTGTGCATGGGATGATACCCGGCCGGTGCTATTTATCCTGTGGAGCATGGCCCGCCAGACCGATTATTAACCGGGTCGAGCCGGAAGCGGGCGGCTTGAACATCGGCATCATCGGCGCCCCAGTCGATCTGGGGCAGCAGCGGCGGGGGGTGGACATGGGTCCGAGCGCGATCAGGATAGCCAACTTGGAGGCGCGACTCGAAGCCCTAGGGCACAAGGTGAAAGACTACGGCAACGTCCCCGTGGCAGACATGGCCACGGCGCACATGGGAGACAGGAAGGTCAGATACCTCGTCCACGGCGTGAGGCAGTGCGGTCGCCTGGCCGACAAGGTT
>JAJZIG010000158.1 GCA_021851265.1 archaeon
CGGCCAAGTCCCAGGCCTGGTCCCCGCCTGGGTATGCCTGCTCCAGGTCCGTGAGATAGAGCCCCTCTCCAGAGACGATGACATTGCTCGGCTTGGCATCCCCCAGCGCCATCCCCCAGCCGTGGACCCTGGCCATCAGGGCCCCGTAGGAGCCAGCCTGCGGGAGGGGGGCGCCCTCCCCCTTCAGGAAGGCGTTGATCTCTGACGCTAGCGTCGGGCCCTTGACGAACTCTTTCACGAGGATTCGCTCCGCGGGAGCGACAGCGACGACCGCAGGCACGAGGACCCCCCTGGCCCTCAGGGTGAGGGTCGCCCCGTATTCGCGGTCCATCCGTGTGAGAGGCCCGGCGCTGAACTTGTTCGCAGCGGATGCCCAGATCCCCAGGAGGGCCCACTTGAGGGACCTCACGTCGGTGTAGTTCTTGACCACCACTGACCTCTCATCTTCGCCAGCCCTGAAGGTGAGGACCCTCGTGGTGGAGTAGGGCTCCCCGATGTCCTTCTCCGTGGCAGAGTAGGTGTCGAGCCCCAGCAGGCGAGCCAGTTCCTTCACGAGGAAGGACGCGTCGGGGATTATGGCTCCCTCGTCCAGCCTGAGCAGCGAGCGTGGAACATCCAGGGGGACGAACCGGGGGGGCGCCTCTCTCATCCGCCTCAGCTTCGACAGCGCCTCCCTGCTGAACACAGAGGGCCCTACCCTGCCGGCGTAGCCATGGACAGCGTACTGGGCCACCCCCCTCGCGGTGACGGAGAAGAGCGACTGCACCCTGGTGAACGCGTCTCCTTTCAGCTTCTCGGGGACGAGCCTCACGCCGTCGGGGCCGGCGATGAGGAACCCCCGCGGCTGGAGCGCCTCGGCGGCGGCACGGAACCCGGCCACTGACTCCGCCCGGTTAGCGTCCCCCAGCCTCGAGGTGTAGGTATGGACATAGCTGTAGAGTGCAGGGGGGTAGATGGCTGCGCGCCTGTGGAGCTTGTCGAAGAGGAAGTAGTCGTAGGGGACCATCAGGCGGCTCCCGAACTCCCCGTAGTCTGAGGAGAGGTCGAGGAGGGCCTCGACTATCACCCTTTTCTTGTACTCGTGCTCGACCGTCCGGAACAGCTCCGGGTTGGATAGCGGCTCGTAGGCGTTGAGCAGCCTCCCCACTACGAACTCCCCGAGGTAGGACGACCGGGCATCCTGGACCAGCATGTCTTCGTCTACGATGAGCGCTGACGCCTCGACCGGGTCGCTAACGTATCTGTACCGCACCCCCTCCCTGAAGCGCTTCGACACGATGATGATGTCGTAGTCTGAGTCGGGCCTGGCGTACCCAGCGACCTTTGAGCCGTAGGCCGCGACCCCTGAAGTCTTTGAAGGGTCCACCAGCGCAGCCGCGAGCCTCTCCACGGTGGCCCGCTCCTCCGCTGTCAGCCTCAAGGGCTGGCCTTCTTTTTGAGCTCGGCCACCTTCGCCAGGACTGCCGGGTCGAACCTCGTGGCCGCCACAGCCTCCATCGAGAGGCTGACCCTGTTCTCTTCCGGCCCTACCAGGCGGACGGGGAGGTTCTTCGCTATCCAGGCAGCCCCCACCTTCTTGTTGAGGGCTTCGTCAGACAGCTCGTTCTTGAACTTCCGACTGACCAACGAGACGAGGGCCTTGTCGGCGAAGATCAGTTTGGGCGGGACCACCCGCTCTGCGTCGGCGAAAGCCGCCTCGTACAGGGTGGTAGCAGTTTCGTCGCTGGTGACGTTGGTAGTGCTAAGCTTCCGGACTAGGTCGACGTAGTGGGTGAACTCGTGGGCGGCGACCGCGTCCATGGTCCCCTTGGTCCCGAAGGCGATGAGGGCGGCGGTGAACTGCACCAGGATCAGGACGCTCCCGTTCACGGCGGCGGGGACCACCCTGGCGAAGAGCACCCCCATCTGGCCGTACTCGCTCCCTGACTTCGAGACGGGGAGCGTCGGCTCTACGTAGTAGGGAGGGTAGCGGAGGCCGCTGGCTTTCTCGACCCGCTCCACCGCTGCCTGGAGGTACTTCATCCTCAGCCGCACCTTCTTGGCCAGCGCCCTGGGAACCTTCTCCTGAGCCACGGCCTGGTCGAGTAGGATCAGCGGGTCCAACTGGGCGCGACCTCGTCCCGGTGCATATGAACCTTAGGCGTCACTCGATGAGCCTGAAGCTGACAGGGGGGTAACGCCTGGAGACCTCCATGAACACCTCGGTGTGCATCACCCCGGGTATCTTCCCTATCACGTCGTAGACCGCCCTGTGCAGCTCGTCCAGGGACTTTCCTCTGAGGTTGACGATGACGTCGAACCGGCCGGTCACCTCCCTGACGAGCCTGACCCCCTCCGCCTTCTCGACCTCGTTCAGAATCGACTCCCTCAGCTTTGGGTCGATGTTGAGCCCTGCCAGCGCCCCAGCCTGCATGCCGAGCATGTCCTCGTTCACCTGCACCGTGAACCGTTCTATGACCCCCCTCTTCTGCAGGCGCTTTATCCTGCTGTACAGCACGGAGAGGTTGATCCCGAGCTCCTTGCTGAGCCGGGGGACGGACACCGACGCGTCTGCATGAAGGGACGAGAGTATCTTCATGTCTAGCTCGTCCAGTCTGGCCAAGTCTGATCCTGAAGGCCCTCTCCGTCCTTCTAGATATTTCTGCTTTTCAGGCTGAGAGTTCGCGAGTTTTGGCAGAAACCTGCTGTGACTTTAGCGTCTAGCTGACCTTCGTGGACTCGTCCACGCGCTTGGCGTTCACCTGGAACGTCTCCTCAGTTATGGTGTTCCCCCTCACCAGCTTGCGCCTCTTGGACCCGTCTTCTTTCGTCCTGTACCCCACCCCTTTGGTCAAGAGGACGTAGTTTTTCCCCCCGCCCATGGTGTCTGCGCGCATGGGGAACCCTGCCTTGTCGCTCCCGCCGGTGATCATTATCTTCCCGGTCAGCCCGATGGTGGCCCCGTCCAGGACGTTCCCTATCTTCCTCCCGACCAGGAGCTGGGCTGGGGTGTCTTTGAGTTCCTGGGCCTCTGACTTGCCGGTCTTGGGGTCCGAGAGGACCAGCTTGAAGCTGACCATTGGAATCGGCTCCGACTACAGCGGGTAATTAAGTCTAAAACCCGTACATCGGGTCCGCCGGCGACTTTATCGCAATGACTTCGTCCAGCACATGCTTCTCGTCCTCAGTCAGGGAACCGAGGAGCTTCGTGCGGAGGATCTTCGCCTCATGGCTGCGCGGCATGGCATAGAGGATGTCGTTCTCCTTCACCTGCCTCCCGAGGGTCGGGCCCTGGACCGAGATGGCCACCTCCTCCCCCTCCTTCGCCTCGCCGACCGCTTTGCCGTTGTCCTGCACCTGCTCGACGGTCCCTACCTCGGTCCCTGCCGAAGACATCAACCTAACCTTGGGGCGGAGCCGCCCGGCGACCACTTCGACCCCGAACACGGCTGGGTCGTTCCGTCTGAAGAACGCTCCCGGGAGGACCTTGAGCTTGCATGGCCGCGTCAGGCTCGAAAGAGCGGCCCTCTCGTCCGCATCCTTCTTCGCAGTCGCCCAGCTGGCATAGTTGTCGATGACCTCATAGATGATCGAGGAGATGAAGACCGGGCTCGAACCTGCGTGCTCCTTGGCGTCGGGGAGGACCTTCGAATCGAAGCC
>JAJZIG010000159.1 GCA_021851265.1 archaeon
CCGCTCGAGCAGCCTCCGCTGGTGCGGAATGACGACCTTGTCTGTCATTTCGTGTTTGACTTCTCTGGCTTCATTTGGTGCGAGGTGGCGTATGGTACCATCGGGCATCTTTTCACCGACCACCCTGCGCACACCACCGCCGGGCCCTCTCATGACTCGGTACGCTTTCCCATTCAGTTCTACATCCTGTGGGAAGGATGAGTCGACTACGATGTTCAGTCCTGTCTGACGGGCTATCTTTTCTTTCTCTCTCTTGCCGGTCACAGCCATCACCTTATGAAACCACAGTGGCCGGGAAGGTTCATCAAGATTTCTCTGTCATAGCATGTCATGCGCGGTGTAATCAGACCAAGACCGGGGAGGGGATGTCCCTCCCCCGGCTCGCGCCGCGGTCAAGGCACGGCGCTCACCCTCTCTGCCTCCGACTGGAGGGGCGCCCTGGCGACCTTGACGAAGCCGTTTTCGCTACACGACGAAGCTCGCGAAAGACTCATGCAGAGCGTTGAGTGACGGAGTTCATGGGCCGGTGGTCGGATTGGAGGCCATTGTACAATGCCGAGGGTGAGAACCTCAAGCCAAGCGAGATCCCATACGAAGGGTCAGGAGCGTACATGTTCGCCGCCTCCAGAGGACGAAGCGAAAAACACACCCTCTATGTCGGCTCGACCAAGAATCTCAAACAGCGGTTATATAGCCATAGCTACGGGGACAATATCTGGAAGTCCCTGGAGAAGCTTCAAGACAAGGGCTACCGGCTTTGGTACAGGGTGCACGCAACCTCGGCAGTCTGGGAAGCGCAACGGTTGGAGGAAAACGCTCTCACAGAATGGTGGTGCTACCCGCTCAACACTCTGGGCAACCCGACAAGGTAAGAGCGTTATTTCAGCGTCACCCGACAAGCGTGCCTAGCTTCCCCACGATCCACACCATCGCCTCGGTGTCCCTGCCGCAGTAGGCCCCGAGGTTGCGTTTCGTGGCTTCGAGCTGATCCTTGGACACTTCCATGCCATAGATGTGGCCCCAGACTGCTTCGAGATAGGCGAGGGAGGCACTCCCACCATCGGAGATTGCGAGGTCCTCATACCCCTTCCCCATCATTGCAGGAAGGACCGCCTTGATCGAGGCGCTCCCCTTCTGGGCCGGATGGTAGTAGTCGAAGTTCCGGAACGGGACCAGGAGGTCCACAAAACGGGCGTCCACTCCGCCGAGCCACCCGGCGTACTCGGGCAAGTGGGCCGCGAGTTCCTTGAGCCGTCCCTTCTCGAAGGAGACGTTCCACGCAACGACGTGCCCGTTGGCGCCCAAGACGGCCCGCAGAGCCTCGGCGAACCCCTTCCGAGGATCCTTCGCCTCCATGGAGAGATACCCGTGGTGCCTGGCCTTTGCCCCTGGCTTCTCGACCACATGGAGCGAGAACTGGAAGGGGACTTGTTGGTAGGCCCAGGAGTCATCGAAGAGGGGGATCGCCGGCTGGAACGTCTCGAAGTCGAGGAAGTGGAGGGGATACTGCAGACTCTTCAGGAAGGCGGAGAGCTTGGCCTGGTCGATGTGGGGCCGGCCGCTGGTGTAGGCTTCCTGCTGAATGGCTTGTTGACGGGCTCCGTTACCCTTGAACTGGTCTCTGGGAACGTCGCGGATGCGCCAATACGTCCCGGCCTCCAGCCAGCCAAGCGCCTTCTTGCCTCCGTAGTAGAGTTCCATGAGGTCGGAGTCGGGGTGCTCCTTCCATACGACATCGTCGGCGTGGACTCCATCCTCGTCCTTGTGGAAGGTTTCCCCGCGGCCGAACTCGGGTGCTGCGCCTAACCGGGAGGCCTGGAGGAGCTCGTCGACAAGTCCTTGAATGTCCGGGGCAAGCGTTGCCACTTCCTGAGTCACGTCAACCTCCTGGAACAAGGCATGGAAGTCGTGCTCACCCGATCGCACGTAGGTCTTGTTGAGGTGGAGGACAAGGCACCGGTGAATCTTCAGCCCGGCGTCGGAGTAGATCCTGTGTTGGAAGGCCACGTCAGGGATGTGCTCCTCCTTGACCTCCGTGGTGCCCTTCACCTCGACAAGGTCCCACTGGTCCTTGCCCACGGGAACCAGGACATCGGCCCGGGCGTAGGAGGTCCTGTCGGAGTGCATGAACCCGGCCTCGAAGAGGGGGACCCTCTTCTTAGCCAGCTCAATCGAGTGGCTGACGTTCTCTTCGATGGACCCCGCCTCGATCAGGATGCCTTTGGGGAAGCGCTGGCGTGCGAGAGCGCCGATACGGAGTCCCTCATCGAGACGGTGCTGCGCTGAGTCGTCTGCGGATGGGAGCCGGTCAGGTGCGTTGAAGGCGAGCCAAAGCCACTTGGGACAAGCAAGTCCGTTGACGAAGCGGGTCTTGGTGAGGTACTTGGACTTGCGATCGGACATGTTACCCTCCACTACAATTCGGCCTTTATCGGATCGGACAACACCAAGACCCAGCTCCTATTCAAGACGAGCAGTCGGCCGGCCGAGATCTCGACCAGAAGCTCCGCCGGGGCCCCTCTCTTGAGGAGCATGAACTTGGCGTTCCCTAGATTGGCGGATTGACGGAGAGGTCCGACGAAGCTGGCCGTTAGCCTCTAATCCCTGTCGCGCTCAACAACAGCATGGACTCCGAACGGGGAAAGTTGCTGAAGGTCTTCGATGTCTTGGACTCCTTGGAGCATAACGTCCGCGTCGAAGGAGAAGACAGTAATGATTGGCCGGAGAAGGGAGTGGACATAGCCGTCTTCCTGCAGGAAGGGCACGCAAGCATCTCGCCCTCCGAGTACGACTTAATCCCAAGTGATGCCATGCACGGGTGTCACCCCACGCTAGTGGTCTGCGTGGGCCGGCAGGACGACGTTGAGGAACGAATCAAGCAGGCGGCAAACCACCTCGCCCCCACTCACTGTGGTGGGACCACGAAGACGGTGGTGTTCTGGGTCGCCACATGGGACTCGGGGGCATGGTGGCGGCATTCCGGATCCTTCAAAGGGACGACACCTTGGTTGGTCGTGATCCACGGGGGGAAGGGTCAGCTCTCCCTACCCTAATTCGAGATAGGATCGGTCACCGGAACCCGGCGAAGGACACTCCAAGTCGGTGTAACGCCAGATACACTGGCCGCAACTGGTCTTGCCACCCTCCGCCACCGTAATCCTGGACATACCGGATGATCCTTCTCACCTGCTCAGGGGTCAATCGGAGAAGGCCCGTCTTTAGGTCCAGCTGCTCTCCTTGAAGGTCGCTGATCAGGCTCTGATATCCTCCGGAGCCCTGCGTGCCGGTCTGGTTGAGGAGAGTTTCTATTTCCTCTTGGGTCAACCGAACTGTCACCCATGACCTTGAGGACGCCAAGTCCTCCGTTGGAATCCTGTAGGCTGCTTTGAGTTGGGAGGCGACACTTTCGAACTCCCCATGCGAAATGGCGAAGAACTCCTCCCGTCCCTCGTGTCCCTTCCACTTGACAAACAGAGAAAAGCCTGTGGAGTCAATGGTTCTCAGCAAGTCCAACACGGCCCGGATTGCCTGTTCAGGCATCTGAGGACCGGGCGTCCCCCTTTCCCTTAACACCAAGGGTTCCAACAGCCCCCTAAGTCGGCAGAGCGCACCCGCAACAGGCCGGGGG
>JAJZIG010000160.1 GCA_021851265.1 archaeon
AGTGAAGTTGGCCGCAGAGAAGAGGTTCGATGAGCTGAGGGCCCTGCGCAAGAGGAGCCGGGTGGTCTCAGCCGCGAACCTCGCCCTGATGCTGGCGATACTCCTCCTCGCAGTGATGCTGCAGGGACCGGGGTAGCGGTGGGGGTCGCGTAGGAGGTTGTTTAAGGAGGGTGGGGAGACAGAGGAGGTGGGGCAGTCGAAGGAGATTCAGAACTTCGAGGACCTCCGCAGGGTCCGGCTGGCTGACGAGGGGTTCATCGTGATCACAGATGCGAACAGGCCCGCCATCATCCACAAGGTGAACGCGAAATGCATCACCATGGACAAGTTCAACAGTAAGGTGAGCATCAACGACCGCAAGCAGGGGAGCTACTACTGGGCCGACAGCGTGGCCACTGCGGCCCGCGAGTTCGGCGCGAAGCGCTGCAAGGCGTGCAAGCCCGAGCTACGCCTCGTCCCACCGTCGACCCTCGACGGTTGAACGGTCATATGACCGCGCAACTCATTTCAGGGCGGCTAGCTTCGCTCCAGCCCATGAGGTCGTCCGCCGCCCTGGCCGTACGCGCCAAGCGCAGAGCGTCGGCGCCGAATCATTTTCGTCCAGCCCCGGGAGAGGCCAAGGCGCGGTGGACGGGTTGAAGTCAGGTTTCATAATCCCCGGAGGAAGCACCACGGAGATCGTCGCGTTCGCGTCCGAGGCAGAGAGGGCAGGATGGGACGGCGTATTCTACTATGACGACATCTACATCGATGGCAAGAGTGAGATGAGTGCGGCGTGGCCGATTATGGCCGCCATGGCGGTGACCACCAAGCGCGTCAGTATCGGGTCTTTTCTCACGGCCGTCGGCAGGAGGAGGCCCTGGGAGCTGGCGAGGGAGTCGGTCACTGTCGACTGGCTGTCGGGTGGTAGGCTAATCCTCCCCACCGGGCTAGGCTGGGCAGGGGACGGGGCCTACACGAAGGCAGGCATGCCCGCTGAGAGGAAGACCAGGGCCGAGATGCTTGACGAGGGGCTGGAGATACTTGACGGCCTGTGGAGTGGTAGGGCCTTCCGCTACGCCGGGAAGCACAACCAGCTCAAGACGATGAAGTTCGTCCCCGGGCCTGTGCAACGGCCGCGAATCCCCATATGGGTCGTAGGGGCCTGGGGGAGGCCCAAGTCCATGGGGCGCGCGCTGAAGTACGACGGGCTGATACCTGTAATCATGAAGAAGGACGGGTCCCACAAGGACGCGACGCCAAGCGACATCCGAGAGATACACGACTAAGTCAGGGCTAACAGGAAGGTGAAAGGAAACATGAGAAATGAGTTCGATATAATCAAGGATGGGACTTCGCCGTCCGACCCCAGAAGGGCGCGAGAAGTCGTCGGGCCCTTCGCCGAGGCTGGGGCGACATGGTGGATGGAGTCGATGTGGGGATACAAGAAGCTGAGAGATGTGAGGGATAGGATCAGGGCAGGGCCGCCTAGGATTTCCTCCGCCCGGCCCTCCTGACGTCGTTGGGCGGCTCGCCCTTCAGCCCGCCCATCAGCTCGACGTAGGGCATCAGGGCCCGCATCACCTTCCCCTCGGCCTTCCTGAAGTGGGTCTCGTAGGTCGTCCGGGGCGAGTTCAGCCTCCGGGAGATGTCCTCGGTCCGCACCCTCCTCGGGGTGTCGTAGTATCCCGCGCTGAGGGCGACCAGGAGCGCCTTGAGCTGGCGGTCCGTCAGCATCCCGAACAGGCTGCGGATAGAGACAGTCATGGCGTCGCGGGCCGACCGCTCTGTAAGGGTCTCCTTGGAGACCACGTCGACGTCGGCCCACCTCGAAAGCGAGCCGAACAGCCGGACGAGGTCCCGGTTGTCGAAGGCCAGGATCCTGTACCATTCGTACCCTCCTCTGTATACCGTCGGCTGCACCTCCATGCAGTTGTTCTCCTCAATGGCAGCATTCACGTTCTGCTTCATCGAGGAGTAGTTGTGCTTCTGCACTATGAGCTGCCCCCTCCGGCCCAGCGAGACCCTGCGCACCGCCTTCGCCTCCAGCTCCTCCAGCAGGCGGCCCAGCGCCAAGTCCAGGTCAGGGGCCTCGGTATGGACGCAAGAGACTTCGAGGACGTCGCTCTCCCTGCTGCACCAATGGAACATCTCCGCCTCGGGGACCGCCTTCGTGAAGCGGCTGTAGGGGCAGTCGTGCTCGAGTTTGATGCGCGCCTCGATCATCGGCATGACGGTCAGGTTATGCGGCGGAGTCGGTATAAGGCTTGGCGGTCATATGACCGCTGTATGCCTAAGGGCCCCTGCGTCGCGCCAGGGGGCATGCAAGTCTACATCTTCCGGCACGCCAGAGCCGACTTCGGGTCCAAGAACGAGGACCCGCCCATCTCTGAAGAGGGTGAGGCCGAGGCGTCGAAGGTAATCGAGCTGGCAAGCCAGAGGCTCGGCTTCCGGCCGACGGCCATCGTCTCCAGCCCGGTCCTCCGGGCGAAGCAGACGGCGGAGATAGCGAAGAAGAAGCTAGGGCTGAGTTCCTACATGGTGGACGAGTGCCTTTACGGAGATGCCGAGCCCGCAGACGTGCTGAAGTTTCTCTCTACGTTCAAGAAGGATGCCAGGGTCGCCCTGGTGTCGCACATGCCCCTCATCTTCGAGCTCCTCTATGCCATGATAGGCGGTAGGGGCGAAGTAGAGCTCGTCAATGGGTCCATCGCCGCGGTCTCGTTCAAGGGGAAGGCGGCCGAGGGCAGGGGGAAGCTTCTCTGGCTGCTCCAGCCGGGCGTCTAGGCGGTCGGGCAGGGGTTGACCATGGCCGACTCCGTCAGTGTGCTAGTCGCCAAGCTTGGGAGCAGGTCGAAGCCCGACCCTTCCTGGACGTCGAAGGCGACGGGGTGTACCAGAGAACGGGCTGAGCGGGCAGTGCTGGAGGTCGCAGCCTACTCCGCCTCTGTCATGGAGCTTTGTGGGAACATCGATAGGACCGGGCGCTCGTACTACGCCCAGTTCCCCGCCCCCATCGACCTCTATGCGCTGGTCAGGCTCGTCAGGCCGAGGACCATCGTGGAGAGTGGGGTCGCGTCGGGTGTCTCATCGGCGTTCATGCTCATGGGGGCGAAGACCAACTCACGTGGGACGCTTCACTCCATAGACCTTCCTGTCCTGAGGACTGGGCGGCCGGGAGACGAATCCTGGGCGGTCCCTGCAGGCATGTCGTCGGGGTGGGCAACCCCTTCCAGCCTGCGGGTGGGATGGGACCTCAGGGAGGGAAGGAGCGAAGAGTTGCTGGTCCCTCTCCTCGAAGAATTGGGGACTGTGGACTTCTTCTGCCACGACAGCCCCGTCGACAGGGAGCACTTCGAGTTCGAGATGCAAGCCGTAGAGCCGCATCTGGGGCCAGGGTCGTTGGTCGTCGCGGACAACACCTACAGGAGAGCGTTCGGAGAGGCGGCGAGGCGGGTCGGGGCGGAGGCGGTCTATAGGAAGGGGTCGAGCCTGGGGGCGTTCCGCGTCCCGGCCGATGGGGCGTAACAGTTTAGGAGTGCCAGAGCGGGAGCGCAAAGAATGGACCAGGTAGAGAAGGCCGAGGCGTTCCGCAGGCTGCACGACAGAAAGGATGTCCTTGTGCTCCCGAACGCCTGGGACGTCCCC
>JAJZIG010000161.1 GCA_021851265.1 archaeon
AGAGCACTGTGCACAATACTTATACGCGAAAATCCGAGAGCCTTGAGATCATCCTCTGTCGATTTGGAAACTGTGACAGTGAGTTCATTGCGAATCGCCTTCAGCCACCGATCCTCGAGAATGTATCGACCCACCAGGGCCAATGGAAGAGGCATCTCTTCGAACCAGATCTCGCGTGCGAGTTGATGAATCAGGTTCACTATCGGGACCTCAACTCGCAGCGATTTCAAGGGATTGAAGGGGCGAGTGTTAACTTCATCGATAATGACGTCGGGTTTGTCAGTGATTGTTATAGAGCGGAGGTATTTTTTGGCTTTCCCATGGACAGTGAGATATGTACCGGTGCGAATGAAACTAATTCCATCTTCGCTCGATGTCCTCTCAGCGCCAGGATAAGCAGAAGTGAACCAGCAAACTTGGTGTCCTTTTGCCGCCAGCCGTTTCATGATGTTATACGTATAATCTTCCGCCCCACCTGCGAGGGGATGATGGTGGTCCTTCCAGTTTAGAACTAGTATCCTCATTTTGAAATTGTACTTGACCTCAAACCGCCAAGTCGATTTTGACCCTTAGTGACGTCATGTTCGTTCTGGTTTGCATTAAGACGCGCCAAGACCTCCCGTGTGAGGCACGTAGTTCGATTTCTACTTTCAGTCTCCACTACCAGTCTTAGTTTTGGCTCGGTGTTTGAAACGCGGCAGAAAACAGACTCGCTGTCACCACGCCCTCTTAAAATATACCCGTCCTGCCGCTTCGAAGCGGTTGATGGCCATGATTGCATCAGGGAAGCCAGTCTCTGACTAAGCGCCTTCTTGGTCGAGAAACTGACCGAAGTCATCTTTCGATTCCATGCGCCAAACGAGGTAGTCGCATCGATAAACATGGCACCGTTTTGGGCAGAGAGAGTTCCCACCCTGCATGCTATTCCAATTCCGTCCGAGACAAATCCTGCGTCCTGGAAGTAGTAGTGGTCCGAGAGTTCGAACCCCATCTTGACTCCTGACTTCTTCATAGCATGCACGATGTTTCTCGCTCCGACCGGTGAGCGAATCACCTTGGTCAGGTCTTCAAGTCTCGATGTGACATCGGAAGAAGCCACGATAGGCGACCCATCATTTTCACCATTAAGGAGCAAGGCAATTACTTCGGGCGCCACGGCATCACCCAATGAGTTCACAAACATTACCCGATCCCCGTCACCATCAAACGTGACACCAAAGTCTGCCCTTGCCTTTGTGACCAGAGTCGAGAGAGTTTCAATGTTCGAGTGCGTTGGCTCTGGAGATTCCCCAAAAAAATTCGCTGAGTGGCGGTCGTTAACAGTAAAAACGCTGGCACCCACTGCACGCAACGCTGCGCTAGCCCAGCCAACGGTTGCCCCACCTCTGGGATCAACGGCAACCCTGAGATGACTTTTTTGGAATCTACCAAAATTCCCTAGATACGACTTCTTTAGGCCGATGGCAGTCGGGGGAATCTTTGCATCCGGAGGCAGAGGAGTTGGCTTAGTGGTCCCACTGAGCAAACCTCGACGCAAGCGTTTGCGAAGGAGATCCCATTCGTTGCCCCAAATCTCGCCTGTGCTGGAAAAGCCCTTAAGGCCAACTTCCCCAACCGGGTTGTGGGACGGAGTCACCATGAGGCCAGTCGTGCCCCACAAACGACACCCGTATGCAATTACAGGGGTTGGTAGAATGCCCATGTCAAAAGTCTCACACCCGGCTGCGTGGAGCCCACTTACCAATGATGACTGGAACTTCCGCGACTCGGCGCGGGTGTCTCTCCCCATGAGGACTCTTTGCCCGCAGAGCAGAGCCAGAGATTCCCCCAGGAGTTCGCCATCATCAGCATTTAAGTCTTGAGGAAAGCGGGCTCTCAGGTCATACGACCCAATTAATTGGGCAATATGTCGGCCACGAGCGGAGAGGTTCGCTCGCTGGCCTTTAGGAGGCATCTCCCTGAAGATTACTGTTGAATCGTGCAGGAAAACCGTTATTTCGAGACCAGTTAGCTAGGGACCGCGAGTAGAAGCTTCGGATATAGTAACGGTACCAGATTCCCGCGACCTCCCTGACTATCTGCAAGATGGTACGTATCTTCACCCTTCCCAACCCTTCTCGAGAGTAAATGAGAGTAATGGGTGCCTCAGCAATCTTGAGACCGTAGAGGTTTGCTACTAGCAGGAACTCAATGTCCCAAGCAAAGCGCTTCACCAGGGTCGTGTGACTCACGAAGCGAACCGAGTTTCCCTCCATGAGTTTTATTCCCACTTGGGTATCGGTCAATCGCAGTGGGAAAAAAAAGCGAACAACCAAGTGGAGCCCCCGGCTCAGCTTCTTCCGACCGGCGGGGTATTCGATCTTTGATTCTGGGTGCCACTTTGACCCAATAACAATTTGTGCCCCACTGGCCTCTTGGACCCCCAAGAATGTCCTGATTTGCTCAATCGGCAGTTCGAGGTCGGAGTCCAACGTGACCAGCCACTTCCCCCGAGTCCGGGCAATTCCCTCTTGGATCGCGTTCCCTTTTCCGGCGTTCTTGTCATAGCTGACCAACACCAGCTCGGGGTTCTCCCTCGCCAATTCTTGAAGGACCTGAAGGGATCCGTCAGTGGAACCATCGTTGACGGTCACGACTTCGAAAGTCCAGTCCGAGGAACGAAGAAACTTCAGAGCCCTGATGATATTGGCACGGAGCGCATCTCCCTCATTGTAGACAGGAAGTATCACCGAGAGGAACGGGGCATCCTGCATCATGTATGTTCTGTACCCTCCACAAGAGTCTGAGCGAATTCTAGTGCAGAGAGAGTTCCTATATCAGTCCATCTATTGACTGAGACTACTCTCATTGCTTCACCACCACGATTCATCGGCTCTACGATAGCTGGAAGCTCGATTTCCCCCCGTGGACTTGGCTTTGCCATCTCCAGATATCCCATGGCTTTCTTCGGTAAGAGCAAAAGGCCTGCGTTCACGAGGCCGGGGACGTTCCGCCCGTCTTTCTCCACGACTCGTTTGACAACACCTCCCCGAGCGCTGTCTCCGGTAATTACCCGACCGAACTGAGAGGTATCGCGGACCTCGGCACAGAGCATCGCCCCACTATCGTCTCCAAGGACTGAGGCCCATGTCGCACCCATGGGCTGAAAGAATACATCGGCGTACAATACGGCGAAGGGGTTGGATCGTACGTAATCGCGAGCTGCCAATACGGCCCCGCCAGTCCCATTGGGAACGGGTTGACTGGCATACTGGACCTTCAGTCCGAAACTTGTGCCATCTCCAACATATTCTCGGATGCGATCTCCCAAGTAACCCACGACGCACACAACCCGTCGGATCCCTGCCTGTTTCATGGCCTTCAAGTGATAGGCCAGCAGAGGTCTACCCGCTATCGGCACGAGGGCCTTGGGCACAGAGTCGGTCAGCGGTTTCAAACGAGTCCCGAGCCCAGCGCAGAGCACGACCACGTCTACTGAGTCTGGCCGCACTTCCCCCCTCAGGTCCCACCCTTGTTTCTTCGGGAGAGTAGAACGAACTCGTCCCCTCGGAAGTAGTCAGGAATCTTAGCAGCTACTTCTGCCTTAAGGACATGTCGGTAGAACTCAAGGGCATT
>JAJZIG010000162.1 GCA_021851265.1 archaeon
CGAGCGACTCGGTTCTCCACCTCCTCGGAAGTGTATCGAGCTGTATGACAATAGGCGGTTTCCAACTCGTGCCTGCCCTCGGTTCGATCAACAATCTTGGCGCCGATGACTATGTGGCCTCCGTGCCGAAGGGCGAGACTGCTCACGGCTTTCGCGACTTCTGAACCAGTGACTTGTGCGGCATTACCGGGATTCTGGGAACAGTATCCACAGTTCCCGCACCCGATCAGGTCTCGAAGTCCCTTGTACTCCAAGGTCTCGGATTCTGGAGTTCCTCCGACGAATCGTGCGAGCTCTTCCCTAGTTGCAATCGTCCAAAGGTCCGAGGGCTGAGGAGGGGCCCTATCAGCGTACATCTTGATACCTGGGTGATTTGCGCCCCATCATAGTCCGACAGTCCTCCAAGTTCATTACGGCGCCGTCCAGACTTCACAGTCGCAATCGGGAGCTCCTCTTGGAGCAACGGACCCTTGCATCAGCACTCCCAAGCTTCAAGGGAGGATCCCACCCTTCAGTATCGAGCTGCCCCTCTCGCTGTCTGCCGTCCTCTCGTGAGCTACCCCCATAGTGGAAGGCTCCACCGCGTCTAACCCGCGTTACACGTCTTGACTGCAGGGATGGATTGATTCCTGCACAACTGCATCCCAAATCCCTGTTGCCGGGGGGAATGGCAGACCCAATCGAGGGAGGTCGAGCAAGCGCGTCTACCCGGGGGCACGCTTCCGTCGGACGAAGACCACGCCAGGTCGGCCATCCTTTGGCTTTTCGAGGAGAAACTCCTCCGGAATGGCATCCAGTAGTAGCATCAGCTTGGAGCGGCCGAAGGTTCGCGGGTCGAACGCCGGGTCGAGTTTGAGGAGTGCATTGCCAAGAGAAGCCAACTGAACATGCCCATCCTCATCCACCACTGCATCGAAGGCCTTCAGCAGAATGGGGATGGCCTCGGTAGCGGGACGCTTCGGGGTCTCGATCAACATGGGCGATACAGAAGCGGTTTTCCGTGGTGGCTTCGGAGCTGGTGACCTACTTGTAAGCGGAGCGAGGTTCTCAGTCGAAGCGAAGACGTGACACGCATTCCGGAACGCGGCTGGGGTGGCTGCTCTCCCAATCCCCATCACAAAGTACCCCTCCTCACGAATACGCTTGGCCAACCGCGTGTAGTCACTATCGCTGGAAACGATGCAGAATCCGCGGACGACCCCCCGGTGAAGGATGTCCATCGCGTCGATGATGAGGGCGCTGTCGGTCGCGTTCTTCCCCGCAACGTTAGAGAACTGCTGCTCGGGGTCGAGGGCGTGATCCTGAAGGACGGCTCGCCATGATTGTAGGCTCGGCGATGTCCAATCACCGTAGACACGCCGTATGATGAGAGTCCCGTACTTGCTAGCCTCCTCGAGAATCTCGCCAATCAGGGAGGCGGTGGCGTTGTCACCGTCTACTAGGAGGGCCAAGAGTCGGTCGGCTCGAGCGGAATCATCCTCAGTTGCGAGCATCTTCGACTCCATTACCTGTGACCTCACCGCGGATCTGAGACGGGTTGTGGATATAATTGGGCTCTCCGGGATGCAGCCATGTGGCTCAAGGCCCTGACTCCTTCGGTCTCTGCAGGAGTCCACCGTCGAAGAACGCCTTGTCCCTTTCACTGTCGGCGGTGCGTACGTAGCGGACCGCCACGGCGAGCGAGCACCCCCCGTACCGCATCACATCGTCAATGTCATGTGTCTTGTCAGCGAGGATTCGCAGGAACGAGTGACGGAGGGTGCGCGGCGTGAGCCCGGGCATCCCGGCGTTGGCCCCCACGTCGTGGACGAGCCGGTTGATTGTCATCCTGGTTCGTTGGGGGAGCGTCTCCACAAACTCCTTCACCCAGGGCTGGATCTCGGGATCCACCGGCACCCGCATCATCCGCTTCGTCTTCGGTCGCCTCCAAGTCAGGTGTCGTGGCCCATCCATCATGAGCCCGCTCTTCTCCCGATCGGCCACAACCTCAGGGTGCACCCCGGTCATCAACATGAACCGAACCACCCGTACCGGGTCCAGGCGCTCGTAGTAACCCTCCCTGGCCTGAAAGGTGTCCAGCGACGCCAACAGGCGCGTCAGCTCCTCCCGGGTCAGGGGCGCTGTGGAGCTCACCATGTTACAAACCGCACACCATTGTCACTTAAAAGCCATCCGGGACCCATTCCTTTCCATGTTACAGTCTGAGCCAGACTGTCACAAGCCTCCGTTAGATTGGAAACGACTGTTTCCCCGAGCAAGTGTAACATCTCCGTGGAACCGCAAGTCATGTTACATTTGTCCAGTGGACCTATTTCATGTAGGTTACTGGTTATATGCAAGAGGTGTCTACGTAAGTCGATGGCACGGCTGAAGCGATCCACTCGGGCCCGAGTGGGCAAGTTGTCCCAGGACAACCCATCGAGGAGAATCCGGGAGCTGCGAGACAGCTTACGCTTCGCCAAGGAGGGCAAGAACGTCCCCGCCCTCGAGCGCCTGGGGAAGGGCCTCTCCGACGACACGAGAATGTGCATACTCTCTCTGCTCAAAACGTACGGGGATCTCGCCGCCACTGAGCTGGTGGCCGCATTGGATATCTCCCAGCCTGCAGTGACCAAGCACATGCAGACCTTGGTTGAGTCGAGGCTGGTGAGGCACCACCGGAGTGGAAGGTGGACTACCTACTCCCTGAATCCGAGAGCGGCTGGGCTGGTGCTCAGTGAGGATCCTAGCGCACCCCCCGCCGATGGTCCGGGCACCGGCCTGGCTCCTCTGTCGAAAACCCTGAGGTCCAGGATGGAGCGGCTGACTGAGGGCGAGGTCGACGAGCGTGTGCGGAGGCTGCGAGAAACTGTGCGTGCCATCCGGGACCACGAGGACCGCCCACTCTCTCGGCGGCTCACGATGGCTATCTCCGACAAGACCCGCTTGTTGATGCTTGCCCTGATCAACATGCATGAGGAGCTTACAGCCACAGAGCTCGCCGCGGCCCTCAACGTCAGCCACGCCACGGTGAGCGAGCACATTCGGCTCTTGGCCGGATTCGTGAAGGGGACTCCGCGGGGGAAGTGGGTTTACTACTCGATGGACAACCCGCAACTCGCGGGGATGCTTCCGGTTCGCCTATCGCATTCTTCCGACGGGCGAGTCTCGTGAACTTCAGAGGTCAGACTTCGTAGGTTCAGATGGATTGGCTCATAGGGCTTGTTGTCGGGAGTCACTCATCCGAAGACTACGGTCAGTCGGACATCCTGAGGTTCTACATCGTGTGCGTAGGCAATCCACGCCTTGCTTGCCACCTCACTATCTAACTTCGCTTTCCCCGTCAGAATCTCCTCTAGGTGATGGATCATGTCATAGCCGAAGGGGTCGGTGGCCTCAGCGTCGCAGTTTACGGCGTAGGAGCCCTTCTTGCTCTCTAACGAATAGGTCAGTCTCACAAGTCGACGAGTGGCTTGAACATTGTTGGCGCTGATCGTAAGGAATCCGACTATGGGCATGGATGTGCTGGCATTTGACCCGGCCACGGTCACCAACTTCGCTCCTCCACTTTGCGCGCTCGAACCTACCGTCCAAAATACTCCGCTATCTCCCGACGCGAGGCCA
>JAJZIG010000163.1 GCA_021851265.1 archaeon
CACGCATCCGCGGGACATCGCCCAGGCGATGTACAGGGCCGCCACTGGGACGCTGGCCACCGGTACGTCCTTCCTTGTGAAGTCGTTCGACGCCACCCCGGAGGCCCTCGCACGGGGGGTGTCGTCCGCCATAGGCAAGACCCCGGAGTTCAAGAAGCAGGGGCTCTTCTCCGGGCCGGCCGTGTCGAAGTACGCCTCGGACCAGCTGAGCGCGTCGCTGGCCATCGACGACCAGCCGGACTGGTCGGAGCTCGGCTACGCCCCGCAGTTCGGCCTGAAGGCGACCTGCGACGAGGTCGCCGCCTGGTACAGGAAGGAACCATGGGTCACCGAAGGCGCCTAGCGCTCCCCGACCTCCTCCGAAAGATCAGGGGGATGGTCCATAGCTCATCGGACAAGCGGGCCACCGCCCTGGCGAAGCTGCAAGGCGCAGAGGGGGGCGAGCCGTTCAGGATTCTGATCGGGACCATCCTCTCCCATCGGACCAGGGATGAAAACACCACCCGCGCGACTGAAAACCTGTTTGCAAGGTACAAGACCCCCGGCGAGCTCGCGAGCGCAGACCCCGAGGCGGTCAGCCGGCTCATCCGCCCATCGGGGTTCTACAGGATGAAGTCGAAGAACATCATCAGGGTGTCGAAGCAGCTGGTCGCCGAGTTCGGCGGCGCCGTCCCCGACAACGAGGACGACCTGCTTAAGCTGCACTCAGTGGGGCGGAAGACGGCGAACTGCGTCCTCGTGTACGCCTTCAACAAGCCGGCGATACCGGTCGACACGCACGTCCACCGTATCTCCAACCGGCTCGGGCTGGTGAAGACGAAGACGCCGGAGGAGACTGAGGCAGAGCTGGTCAAGACGGTCCCACGCCGCTACTGGCTTGAGCTCAACGAGCTCTTCGTCAGGTTCGGGCAGACCACCTGCAAACCGATAGGCCCGAAGTGCCCGTCGTGCACCGTCGCCGGGTCCTGTGAGTACTACCAGACGGTCGTGGCTCCCCGGGCCAAAGCTTCATAGCCTCACCTCGGCGCCGTCCGGGCCGTGCCAACGCTGGAAGCGGCAAAGAAGAAGGTCGAAGAGCTCGTCGTGGCGAAGGGGTTCGGCAACTCCCCCGACGAGATAGCCAACAAGCTGCTATTCGCGTTCATCGAGCTGGGAGAGGCAGGCGACTCCTGGAAGAAGGGGAAGCCGAAGGAGGAGACCATCGAAGAGCTGGTCGACGTCATATTCTACGTCCTCGACGCGTCCAGGCTGATCTCCCCCGACGCAGACCTCGACGCGGTGTTCGAGGCGAAGTGGTCGAAGAACATGACGAGGCCCCACCGGTACGGCGAGGGGTTCAGGGACAAGCAGCAGGCCTAGACCGCCTTCACCCATGTGACCTGCTTGTCTGCGTGGCAGACGTAGCCGACGAACCCAGGGCCGCTGCCGTCTGTCACAGTCTCGGTCCTCGATAGGGTGCGGCCGCAGATGGTGCATCTCTGCTCGGTCTGCTCCTGCTTGATGGCGCTCCAGTCGACCATGTAGTAGGTCAGCCACATGGGCGAGACATCAGTCTTCAACCCTTCGTACATCGGGGGCCGGTTCAAAAGCATGCGCGGCAGGTGAGGATTAAATCCAGGCAACCTCACCCCGGGCCAGCCATGGAACGCCTGTTCCAGTCCTCCATGGACGAGGTGGATAGGCTCGTCGGACTCGATGACGAGGAGAAGCAGCTCCTCCAGGACGCGGACGCGGCCGCGGACGAACTGCTCGTCTCGGAGTTCGAGAAGTACGTCGAGAGGAAGTACAACCCTGAGATAGCCAACGTGCTCAGGCGCCACAACCTGATGGGGGTCCCCATAGACAAGGAGCACGGGGGCCGAGGGGCGCGCCAGCTGGTCGAGGCTCTCTTCCTGGAGAGGATGGGGCAGACGGGGATGGGCGTCATCACCCTGGCCGACGTCCACATGTGCCTGGGGAGCCTCGCGGTCCAGGACTGGGGGAACGAGGAGCAGAAGGCAAGGTACCTCCCGGCGGCTGCCAAGGGGGACGTCCTGTTCGCCTACGGCCTGACCGAGCCTGAGGCCGGCTCTGACCCGGGCTCCCTGAAGACCAGCTATGCCAGGGACGGGGACGGGTTCAGGCTGTCCGGGTCGAAGTATCTCATCTCCAACGGGTCCGTCGCGACCAACATGCTCGTCTTCGCCCGCCCCGAGGGCGCGGCCCGGGGGGTCACCGCCTTCCTTGTCGACACAAAACAGGAGGGGTTCAAGGTCGACATGCGCCTCGAGGAGAAGATGGGGCTGTTCACCTCCGACACGTCGCTGATCAGCCTCGACGGGGCTTTCGTCCCCAGGGAGGATGTCCTCGGGGAGGAGGGGAAGGGGCTCTCCGTAGCCTACTCGGCCCTCCTGAACGGTCGGATAGGCATCGCCTCTGGATGCCTCGGGGTGATGGAAGACTGCCTCAACCAGGTGAGGGAGAGGGTCACTTCCAGGGTCCAGCACGGCAAGGAGATAGCCAGGCACCAACTGATCCAGAAGCACGTAGCCTACATCGAGTCCAGCCTTGAGGCGTGCAGGTGGCTGGTGTACAGGGCTGCGATGAAGAAGGACGAATACGAAAAGTCTCCGGGAACCCTCTCTGTCCGCACTGACGGGGACAGGCTCTCCGCGGTGGCGAAGTACGTCTCGTCGAGGTGCGCCTTCGAGTCTGCAGACAGGGCGGTCCAGTGCTTCGGCGGGTTCGGATACTCCATAATGTCTCCCGTGGCCAAGCACTTCCTCGACTCCAGGGTCGCCAGGATCTACGAAGGCACCGACGAGATAATGGAGCTCAAAATCGCCTCCTCCGTCCTTGGAAGGGGTTTCGAGGCCTACAGGTAGGAGGAGGCCGAGCAGTGCGCCACCGTCCTCGGCCAGACCGCGCCTGTGAACGCCCCAGGCGCGCCCAATCGTTTCCTGAGCAGGAGTTAAATCACTCCGGGCCGCCATCGAGGTATGCAACTCCACCTCGACGGATCAAACGTCATCAGATCCCCGCAGAGCAGGGTCTATGCCCTCCTCACGGACGCTGATTTCATCGCCAGGACCCTTCCAGACGCTGACGACGTCCACGTCATCGACCCGCAGAGCCTGGAGGCGAAGATCAAGCTGAGGGTGGCGGTGGTGTCCAGCACCATGAAGGTGAAGATGACCATCTCCAAGACTGCACCTACATCGAAGGCGACCTTGGTCGCCGAAGGGACCGGGAGCGGCAGCTCCATGAAGATCACCAGCGTCTTCGAGCTCTCCGGGGACGCGCCCACTGACATGCGCTGGTCCGCCGACGCCGAGATAACCGGCGTGATGGCCGGGCTGGGATCCTCGTTGCTGAAGGGGTTCGCGACCAAGAAGGTCGCCGAGATCTTCGAAGGGATTACCAGGGCAGTGGAGTCAGCTTCCTGAGCTGGGCGTCGCCCAGGCGACGAGGAGGGCGCTTCAGACCGCGGCCTGGAGCCAATCCGAGGACGATTAGCAGGAGGGTGTTAAGCCACGTTAAATACGGTCAGGAATTCGCCGCATCTTGCCCGCCTTGACCCGCATATTCTTCACGACAGACGT
>JAJZIG010000164.1 GCA_021851265.1 archaeon
GAAACTCCAGGAGCCAACACGAAGCGCAGAAACTCTTCGCACGGAACGTAGCGACGTATCCTTTGTTATGAGCCTGACACTATGGCAACTCCCGCAGAGTATGCAGCGCATCATAGACAGAAGCTGCAAGAGCGACTGCATTCCCCACGATGGCGATGAATTGGAAGGACGTGATAGTACCTGGGTGGATGGCCTCGAGGACGATTAGGGCTGAGAACGTTATAGAAAAGAATACGACGTAGAACACCCTGAATGGCAACAACTTATTTCGGACTCTAAAGAAGGACCTGACGATCACTTTATCCACACGATAACCTTCTTGCACTTCAGAGACCAGGCCCATCTCCACGAGCTTCCTGAGATGATACTGCGCAAGAGACGCCGTGCTTAGACCGAGCCCCTTCTGAATGTCTGCCTGGCGTACGGCGTGCCCAGTCCTGAGCATGAACCAATAGACCTTCATCGTTGTTCCCTTCAATTCCGTTTCTGGCATTAAGGGGCGTTGAAAGTAGATCGCCTGTCTTATATTACTAAATCTAGGTGGCTGCTCTTGAGCGGCTACAAATCCGTAGCTATAACTAAGGACCAAGAGCATGACACAGGGCAATGGACTGCACGCGACGTAGAGGCGTCGCTCCAAGTGTAGTACTGGCAGGGGCGATTGCGGCGATCCTCGCAGTCACGATTGTGGCCGTCGCAGTGATTGGTTTCCCCGCGCCGACCGGGGGCGAACGGTCCGCGCTTGGTTCAGGGAGTCCGTGGCCTAACACGACCTCGACCGTCTTCAATGATGGCTTGCAAATGACAGTATCGGCTAACGCGACCAAGGTGGACGCTGGCCAAGCAATCGACATCTCCTTGAGGCTCTCTAACACTCGAGCTGCCGCCCTCACTTTGCCGAGCGCCAGTGACTGGGCTTTCAGAGGCATCCCAATCGCGGTGTGGGAACCGTGCGTTGTCACATTGCCAGTCGAGTTCCTCGTCCTCAAAGGCAATTTCACCGTCAGCCAGATTATTGCAGGAGGCAATAACCTGACCATCAGTTACACTTGCGCAGAAGCGACCTTCATCAACCAGGTCGCGTTCAATCCTAAGAGCGACTTCGCCAACGTTACCGGCGTCTACTCTCAAGGAGGACAAAACAACACCTTCGGGCCCTACGCCATGGGCACCAATTTCACCCTGACGGGGTACTGGGACCAGATTACGCCGCAGGAGGCTTCGCCCGCGTTTTACTCCCCATCGCTTGACGGTTTCGCCTATCCTGGCATCCCGCCTTCGCCACAGCATCCCTTCGCCCCTGGCGTCTACACATTGGCCGTGGCTGATGAGTGGGGAGACTTTGGCGTGCTACATTTTGAAGTGAACTCTCCCACTTCTGGCTGTATGGCCCAGCCATTTGGGTGTGACCAAAGCTCTACAGCAGTTTCTTGTCCTCCAATAACTACCAATACTACGACCATTGTGACAACTTCCAGCGCGACGACTACCCGGACGACAGAGACTATCATCAATAGCTGCACGCCGTGAAAGTGAAATCTCCCCGACTCTGAAGAGGGGACTTGAACGATGGAGGTTAACCGGTGATTAGCCGAGGCACGGGCATAATCCCACCCTGGTCTGGTGCTTCCAGTGTCTGCCGCACCTAGCGGAACTTGATCGTCCTGGGCGCTCTTCCCAACAGGGGTAAATACCGCTCGCACTTCTCTGAGACTGGCATTGCGAACGAACTCAAGTCGTGCGATAGGCCGCTCCCGGAGCCAAGAATATTAACCGCGCGGGTCTGTTTCGTTCGTGAGACGGGAAGACAAGGTAGCCGCTGCCGTGGTAGTCACCATCCTCTTCTTCGGATTCTCAGTTCCCATCGTGCGATCGACTTTCTTCGCATCTCCCTGTGCGTCCATCTCACCCTACTGTTCCACCATTCTTGAATGGAACGGGCGCATCTCCGTAACATACTGGCTGTTCGGGATAGGTGCCACCGATGGAAGGTCAGGGCCAGGTTCGGGATACGGCCTAGGCTTCGGAAGGTGTTCATGGCTCTATCTGCAAGGGAGTACGAATGTGAGTGCGTCGACACCCTTGCATTACAGAGTGTGTTCGTCTCCGAACGCGTTTCTTTCGGGCTGAGGTAAGAGTGCACCGCCACGCCCAACAAATCGGGCAGGAAGCACGCACCCTACCTCCCAAACCCGGCGTGATAGCTTTCGCATCACCGGGCTTTCACCCCTGCGTCCTCTGTCCTCGTCTTATGCTTCAGATGGATGAAGTTCAGATTCTTCGTTCTGTTGTACGGGGAAATTCAAGTATTCTGGGCAGTAGACGTAATTACTGGGTGAGCGCTGAAAGAAACCATGGGATGCCTTCACAAGGTAGTCGTTGGCAGTGTCGTGATTGTTGTGCTGGCGATTTTCTTCTTTGCTCCGGTAGTGTACTGGTATACGGAGACTTGCCAGACGAGCCTAGTAGTCATATGCCCGACCGACGCGCCAACCTACCCTGTATACCAATCACCAGGGTGCGCGACGATTGGGGTTGGAACTGTGTACTCGCCTCACTGGTTTGGGCTGAGTCTCGGTTGTCAGATTTCGTATCCCTACCCGTATGGTAGCGGTTCGGGGCATTATTGATGGAACTGGAACTGTCCTGTCTTGGGTAACGTGAGATGCCATGGAGACCCCCGAAATTCTGGAACGAAGGGTAAAGTTGCTGGAGGAAGGCACGGTGGTGGCCGCCCTCGCCGTCGGGGCGGTCGAAGGAACCTTGTACGGGCTCCAGCGTCTCCAAGTCTGGGAATCCTTCCTAATGACCCCGCTGATCCCGATCCTGGTTACGTTCGCCTTGTTCGTTGACTACGAAGTCAAGCATTACGACGACCTTGGGAAGGACCGCTGGGCCAGGGACGATTTCAAGAAGTCCTCTCTCCTAATTCTGGGATGCGCCATCGCCACTTTTGGATTGGGCTTCCTCTTCGCCGCTGTGAGCACAGACCTGACCAGGGTGACGATTGACGTAGGTGCTTCAAGCAGCCTCATATGCTTAGGCGCCTATGTTGTGAAGAGGTTCGCTTGGTAGACTCTCTCTAGATCCTGTGCAGGAGGGAGTTGAAGGAACTCGCAACGCCTCGCCAGCGTCGAGGGTTTCCTGCGCCGAGCACCTGCAGAGCAAACTAAGCGCACTCCGCCTCCTTGCGGGTCGGAATAAGGCCCTCTCAATTCCCCCGATCGGGGCAGCAACCCGACAGCGACCTGGTTATTTATAAGCCCCATTTAACATTGAAGCGCTTGAAGGGGCTTCGGAAACCGTTTAATGAGAAAGAGTTCGGCTGGCCCAGCCGTTGATCACATGGCTTGAGGGCGTCGCCCTCATCCTGGCGCTCGCCGCCCCCTTCTTCCTCCTCCTGGGACTCTTCCCTTCGTATCTCAGAGCCCTCACCAGGCTGGGGCGCGTAGCTGAGGACGCCCACAAGAGCCCGCCGACCAAGGTCCCCATGCCCGCCGGGCCTCTCCTCTTCGCAGGCCTGGTCGTCGGTGAGTTCGCAGTGGCTTTAGGGTTCAGGACCCTGGTCCCCGTTGCCGTG
>JAJZIG010000165.1 GCA_021851265.1 archaeon
CGCGTAGTTTGTACTGAAACCACCAGGCTCAACAATCGCCACGGTGACACCATAGGGCCTTAGCTCTCTTCGAAGGTTGTCAGAGTAGGCTTCCAGTGCGAACTTACTTGCTTCATAGGGTCCTGCGAGCTTTGTCGAGACCAGGCCTTCCAACGAGCTTACGTTCACAATCCTCCCGTGAGCCCTCGCCAAGAGCGATGCAGACTCGCGGACGACCCTATGCACTCCCAGAAGGTTCACTTCAAGGCTCCGCCTCAGCTCATCATCTTCAAGCTCAACGAGGGGCCAGACGTCAATCACAGCCGCGTTGTTTACGACCCCATAGAGCCCTTCTCCTGCCTGTACTATCTGAGCGATTCCCCGTTTCACCTCCTCTCTGTCTGTCACGTCCATCATCAATGGGTGGACCCTTGGAAGTTTCACAAGAGACGAGAAATCCTCTTCAGTACGAACGGTAGGATACACCATGCATCCAGCCGCGGAGAGGGACTCGGTGGCAGCCTTCCCTATTCCAGAACTACCACCGGTGATCAATATCGGCTTCGCCATAGCCTCGTCGGCCACGGGCTCAACCTTTCAACGTTGCTCGGCATTCTTCACTCCAGAACAGTAGATGTCAACAATGGGTTGCCCGTATGAATCAGGCGAGCTCAGACCTAGCACCTGGCCAAGAAGGTCATGAAAGATGCACGAACAGACAACGCATTCCATCGTCTGTTCCACAAGATGCGCCTTCCTTCTGTGGCGGGAAGCAGCTGGAGTTAGCCGGGAACCCCAGAACGATCTCTCGCGCCGGTTTAGGTTTACTTTCGGCGCTGCCTCTCACTGCGCATAGGTGAGCAAGCAGCCGTCGCTTATACACGTAGTCGCCCTCGACGGCTGCATGAAATCGAAGGTCACTGCAGCAGAACTGGCAAAGATAGCCGGGGTAACGGCTGGCCTAGTGCAAGAATACGCGAAGGAGCTTAGAAAGCTCATACCGGAGGACGAGCTGCCCAGTTGAATGCGTGGAATCGAGTCGCATCACCCATGGTAAGCATGGAAAACCGCGCACTACTGTCCGGGAGAAGCAAGCTCTTCGGAAACCACACCAGGCCACTCGCTCTCCGCAGGTTTCCCGTGAAGCGCCTGAAGTACTAGCAGACGTTGTTGCCCATTACCAAAGGCAAGGTATCAGGTCCTAGGTGGTGAATGAGCACGTGGCGCGGTGCCCTGTCGCCACAGCTTCCCAGGCGTGACAGTCTCTACCGCTCGTAGGTCCCTATGAGGCGCGCCTGCTCCAGTATAGAACCGGCGATCGCGCGTAGCAGTTCAGGCCGACCGAGACCTGGTTCTAGTTTCATCTCCTTTCCAAGGGCATAGACCCAGAAGTAGTAGTGGTGCACCCCATGGCCGTTTGGCGGGTATGGTCCCATGTAGCCGGTCTTCTGTGTCCCGTTCACTCCCGGCGTGAATGCCTCGGCCTTCTGCCCTTCCGCTAGCTTCGTGACTTCAGCAGGAATGCCGTACACCACCCAATGAGTGAAGCCGTCAGGCAACGGCGCGTCGGGGTCGTGGCAGATCAAGGCGAATTCCTTGGTCCCGCTTGGCGCGCCAGTCCATGCTAATGGCGGAGACTTGTTTTCCCCATCACCGCCATATTTCTTGTCCAAGCGCCCGGAAGGGCTGAACACTGGGCTCGTCAGCTTCAGATTCCCAAGTTTGAGACTCAACAGCGACGGACTCGATGAGACGCGATAAAAGGGTGTTTGAAAAAGAGGGAGGGTCTGAGTGGCAGAGACTCACCGTCTCCAGGGAACACGCCCGCGTTTCATTGACGTGCGCCCTGCCTTCGGGGCTTCCGGAGGAGCGAGTCAGCGATGGAGATTGTCCGTTCCTCTTTGAACGTGAAGCGCATCAGTCAGACAACCGTTACATATCGAAATCGCGCCTCCTTTCTGATTGGACCAGTTCTGGGTTGGGCTATGGGAGCGGGAGAAGGAGTTCATGCACTCAGTCAAGCCAGAGTTCCGTCATGGCACCGGCGTCGTAGGGGTGGCCAAACTCTCGGCTCAATTCTATTGCGAGTACAAGGTAGAGAACGAATTCGTTCTCGGAGAGGTGCCCACCGCGGCGAAGGACACAGGGACAGAGCTCCACGACGAGTTAATGCCAACCGAAGAAATCACCCCCGAAGACTTCGCAAGACTAGTGGGTGCGAAGGGACCCAATTATGCCGTCCTAGGGCTCTGGGGAGCAGTCGGCGGTCTCCGACTGGTCGGGATGCCCGACCACATGATATGGTCGGAGGGAAGGCCACTCTGGCTGGTGGAACTCAAGACGACCAAAGGCGATCCGATTCCGTTATGGAACGACCAGGAAAACCAGGCAAGGATCTATGGTCTTCTGTTAGACTGCATGGGGTTTGACTGCTCGAAGCTGAGACTGGCGGTGGTGAGGCTGAGGTCCGGAGCACTGGACGATGGAGAGAAGAGGGATTGGGCCGCAAAGGTGTCGGGAGCCTTGATGGATGGAACGGTAGAAGAACTCGAAGAGGCGCATCAGGGTTCGATGAAGATTCACATACTCAGGCATGAGAGAGACCTTGCCGAAGCCGCGGTGGAAGCGAAACGGGGTTACTGGACAGGTGAGAGGGAACCAACATCGAGCCGGAGCATAGGGAAGTGCAGGGCCTGCGAATACAACCAGGTCTGTGTGAAGTCTCTGGCCAAGCCCTAATGGCTGGAGCCAGCTTTTCTGACCATCAGGGTGGTGGAGGCCTCGCAGAGAATGCCGAGCTCTGTCAGTACTTGATTCCATCCAGACGAGGGGCTCGGAGTCGCGACAACCATCTTCGAACCTCCGAGAGACCGTACCCAATCAGAGGCGGACCCGATGACCGCGGTGATGTCATCTTTCGTGACAGAACGGTCATCGGTCACTGGAAAGATATACCCTGTCTTCACCATCGAGGTGTATATACCCCGGACCGCCGCGGTTTTCTGTCCTGACTGCCCGATCTCCCACGTCACATCCCGGGACCCAGGCGCTCGTACCAGGAGCTCTAGGTGTGTGAGCCTCTTCCCAGACGGAGGGAGCGGAACCGCCATAGACGGGGGGATGTTTCCCTGTACCCAAGACGCCGTTCTGCCTAACTGGTTCCGTTCCACTAGGGCAACCTGCCCGCGGCCAGCGACCATCCTCCGCAACGGTCCCACATGCCAGGCGAACGTAGCGACCTCCTCATACCCAAGTCTCTTGTAGACTCTGACGGCTACCGCGTTGTCTGACTCGACATCCAGCGCCGTCCACGTCTTTCCTTTCCTTCCCACATCTGCGTGAATCCTCTCCAAGAGATTCGTCGCGATACCACGATTGCGCATTGCTACATCGGTGGCAACACCGAGTACGTAGCCTGACTCCTTGAGGAGGACTTCCGATGCAGTCCCAATCACCTTCCCGCCTGTGACCGCCACATGGATGTTGATGGGGGCGCGCCCCAGGGCGCGCAGCAGGGAGAACATGGTCCAGACACCCGCCTGGCGCAGGGATCTAAGTTGTGAGACGGTCGGTTC
>JAJZIG010000166.1 GCA_021851265.1 archaeon
TGTTGCTCCGGGCTTTGACTTGTTTCTGCCGTCCCGGCAGCCTCATGTTCGCCCCGGGCGCAGACGCTCGACATAAATGCTCTCCCCAGACCTGCCATTCCCGAGGGCTGTCCCTCGGAAAAGAGCGCCTATGTTAGGCCTAAATATGCCCCTGCAGCCTCGGGCGCCGAAGAATTGAAAAACCGCACAGCTATCGCAAACTCAGCTGTAGTCGGAATCATCGTCGTCATAATAGTAGTCGCCGCAGTTGGCGTCTACTTCTACACAACGTCGACCCCGGCAACCACTACGACGTCCACCACTACTAGCGCTTCCCAGACCTCTACGAGCCCTCCGGTCACCACGCTCACTGTCCCGAACGTCCCTCAGGCTGCGATTCAGGCGTTCTACCCGGCCACTCCAATCACGATAAACGAATACGCGTGGAGCGGATATCCGCTCCCGCAGGCGGTGCAGGACTTTGAAGCCGCCTTCCCCAACATCCACGTGGCACAGTCTCCCAACCAGGACGTCTCAGGCCTTCTGAGCGCCCTCGAGACGCACCAGTACGTCTATGACTCGTTCAGGATCCAGTACTTCCAGCTAGCGCAGGAAGTCGCCACTGGCGAAGTCATGAACATCGCACCATGGTTCAACCAGTACCTCTCTGCGCTCTCCAGCCAAATCTCCCCCTCGGCCCTCGCGCTGGTCACAGCCGGGCAGCCGGGGAAGATGTATTGCATCCCAGAGGACTTCGGTCCTGTGGCGTTCGCATACAGGCAAGACCTGTTCACAAAGTACGGCCTGACTGTCCCACAGACGTGGGCCCAGTTCCAGACCGACGCGCAGAAGCTCCACTCTGAGAACAGCTCCATCACGATGACCGTCTTCCCACCCAACGAGCCTTCAGCGGACCTGATGGGTCTCTTCTGGGCCCAGGGAGGGAACATGATCGTCCCAGTGAACAGCACGGCCTACAACGTGGAGATCAATAGCACCACGAACATCAACGTCATCAACTACTGGGGGAACCTCATAAACTCCCATGAAGTTCAGGCAATCAACCTCTACACCCCGCAGTTCAACCAGGAGCTCGCAGGCTCCGAGATAGCGTCGTTCGTCACCGCGGCCGCCTGGTATCCAAGGTATGTGATCCAGTCGACTGCACCGGGACAGTCTGGGCTCTGGCGTGTCGCCAACATGCCCCAGAACTCGACCTCCAGCCTCACCACGGGTGTGGTGGGCGGGAGCTGCCTCGGAGTGACGTCCAACGCGAAGTACCCGGGCCCGGCGTTCCTCTTCGATTACTTCACGACCCAGACCCCCCAGGTCCTCCCGTACATGTGGACCCAGGGAGGCCAGTGGACTTCCAACAGCTACTACCTCCAGAACTTGGCTTACTCTAACGGGACCAAGGTATTCCTCAGCAACAGCACCTACTGGGGCGGGCAAGACATCGGCCAGGTCTACCTGACGGCCCAGCAGCACGCTGGGACCCAGTGGCAGTGGAGCCCGTATCAGATCACCCTCCAAGAGATTCTGCAGGAGCAGCTTACTGAGGCTGCTGCCGGGCAGATCACTTTCGCACAAGCACTCCAGAACACCGAGACCATCATGATCTCCTACATCCAGTCCAACGGCGGCATAGTGGCCTCTGTAGGCCATTAAGCAGCCAAGCATACCAACGGCTACAGCATAGAAAGAGTGTGAGAGGGCTTGCCTAAGCTCGCTCACATCCTCTTCTTATTACCGTTCTTCGCATTCTTCACGGTATTCATAATCGTCCCTGTGGCCTACACCTTCGCCCTGTCGTTCTTCCACGCAGCCCCCGCCGCCAGCAGCCTGTTCACGAACTACGTCGGGGGGGCGCAGTACGCCAGGGCCGCGACCGACCAGACCTTCTGGCATGGGTACGAGAGCATGCTCTACCTCACCCTGCTCTGGCTCCCCATAATGCTCGTCCTCTCGTTCGTGATAGCGCTCTTCCTCGATTCGAGGAGGGGGAAGCTGGGCGCCATAGGGAAGGTCGTCGTCTTCCTCCCATACGGGGTCCCCACGGTCATCGGGACCCTGATGTGGGGCTACATGTACACGCCGGGGGGGCCGATCTACTCCTTCCTCTCGTTCGTGCACCTGAGCCCGAACCTTCTGGCCCCGAACGCGATAATCTACGCGATGCTCAACATAATCATATGGGAGTGGGTCGGGTACAACGTGGTCATACTCCTCGCGGGGCTGAACGCGGTCCCCACGACCCTCTACGACGCGGCCAGGCTTGACGGCGCCTCGCCTTGGCAGGTCGTCAGGCACATAAAGTTCCCGATGCTGAAGAAGTACTTCGTTTTCATAAGCATGTTGACCATCATAGGGGACCAGCTCCTGTTCAACGAGCCCTTCGTCCTTTCCAATCTCAGCTCGGTGCCGTTCGGCTTCACCCCCAACCTCTACATCTTCCACGTGACCTACTTCCTGGACGAGTTCAACTACGCCGCGGCCATAGCCTTCGTCCTCATCGCCATCTCGCTGGTGGTCGCCGCGGTGGGCGTCCGCTACTTCTGGAAGGAGAACTGACGTGAAGAGGCCCCTCTCCAACACCCTCGCAGTCGTGGTCATGGCGATCCTCGCCGCCTACTTCCTCCTGCCGATCTGGTGGGCCCTGGTCGAGAGCACCAAGCTCTACGCGGCGGCCTTCTCCACCAATCCGCTCTGGTTCTCCAACCCGACGTTCTTCAACTTCGTCTACGCCTTCACCCAGTCGAGCCTCCTCCTCTGGCTGGCGAACAGCCTCATAGAGTCGGGGCTGGCCGGGATCCTGGGGGCTCTGCTGGCCGCCATGGCCGGCTTCGCGCTCGGCAAGTACACGTTCAGGGGGAGGCACGTGCTCACCCTGGTGGTCGCTGTGGGCCTGATGATACCCAGCACCGCCATCGCCTTCCCCACCTTCGTCCTCGAGCAGCAGCTCGGGCTGGTGAACACCTACCAGGGGGTGATCTTCCCGACCGCGGTCAGCGCATTCGGGACCTACTTCATGACGATCTACGCCCAGGAGTCCATACCGAAGGAGGTCCTCGACGCGGCCAGGATAGACGGGGCGTCGGAGTGGCAGGTGTTCACTTCCGTGGCCCTCCGCTACTTCAAACCCGCCATCGTGACGATCTTCATCATCATATTCGCAGGGACTTGGAACAACTACCTCCTCCCGCTGTTCGTGCTGAGGAACGCTTCGCTCTACATGCTCCCCCAGGGGCTCGCCAGCGTCCTGATCAACGGGAGCACGTTCCCGAACCTCCAGTATGCCATCCAGCTCTCGGGCTCGGTGGTCACCATACTCCTGATGGTTGGCCTCTTCATCGGCCTCGAGAAGTACATCGAGGCGGGGCTCGGCCTCGGCGCCGTGAGGGGCTGACCGCGGCCTATGCCACTCTGAGGGTCGAGCCGGCGTCGAAGACGTGGAGCTTCCCCGCGGCCACCTCTATGGTCCCCTTGGTCCCCGGGGCCGCCCTGAAGCCGGCAGGCATCACGACCTTCGCGCTCGCCCCGCCCAGGGTGAGTGTCAGGAGGACGTG
>JAJZIG010000021.1 GCA_021851265.1 archaeon
GGCCACGGGAGGCCCGTCGTCGTCCTCCACAAGAACCACAGCGAGCTGGGGTGGATCAGGACCAACGTGGTCTTCCCCACCGAGGAGGACGCCGAGGAGTCCACCCAGAAGATGCTCCAGAGGTGCGGGACTATGGCGACCAACGCGATGCCCATCGTGGACGCCAGGACTCCAACCAATGACAGGGTCGCCATGAGGTGGTCCACCGACGTGTCTATGACCGGGACGGCCTTCACCATCAGGAAGTTCCCCGCCGAGCCGATGCCGATAACGGCGCTCGTCAGGCTGAACACCGTCTCCCCCCTCATGGTCGCCTACCTCTGGCTGATGCTCGAAGCCAGGGGGTTCCTAATGGTGGTGGGCCCGACGTCTGCCGGGAAGACGACCTTCATGAACACCCTGGCCTCCCTCATCAACCCGAACTCCGCTGTCTGCACCATCGAGGACAACCCGGAGATCAGGCTCTCCCACGAGGTCTGGGACCAGCTCACGTCGAGGCACAGCTACACCATCGGCCAGACAAGCCTGGAGATCACGCTGCAGGACCTCGTGAAGCACTCGCTCAGGCTGACCCCCGACTTCGTCATAGTGGGGGAGGTGAGGGGGGAGGAGGTCGCGGCCCTGATCAACTCCGCGGCGTCGGGGCACGGGGCGCTGACGTCCATCCACAGCGACAGCGTCCAGAACGTCATGATCAGGATGAGCGCACCCCCCATGCTCGTCCCCGCCGGGAACATGATGCTCATCTGGGCCTTCGCCGTGATGAACAGGGTGAGGAGGGAGCACGGGAGGATGGCGAGGAGGGTCCTCTCCGTCACGGAGCTGGACCCGAAGCGGGGCGGCTTCGACCTGAAGGAGATGTTCACCTACGACATGGTGGACGACACCTTCTCGCCGTCGGCTCCCGAAGAACTGGTCCGGATGAAGACCGAGAGGCTCCAGCAGGTGATGCGCCCCTTCGGCTGGGACGAGAGACGGCTAGAGACGGAGCTCGGTGAGAGGGCGAGCTACATCGAGTCGATGGTCACGGACAAGCGCTTCAGCCTGACGGAGGTGGGAGAAGCCGTCAGGAAGTTCTACGTGAAGAAGTATGGGCTCACGTAACCAGATGCACCCGTGGCTCGGACAAGCAGACTGAAGCTACAGGCAATCACTTCGAGTTCTGAAAACAACGCAGCTCTCAGGTGTGCCGTGCAAGCAATGTAGGACCGACCAGGGCTCCGCTCGAAAGTTCTGGGTCTTCTCCCTTCATCCGAACGTGAGAATCCGGTCCGAGTCCGCCGTGAGGTCCACCAGATCCTGCATGCTCGAGAGAGGGCAGAGCTCGGTCCCTCCTTTCTTCCTTATCTTCAGGCAGGTCCCGCACGCGAGGACGACCCCTCCCTTCTCGACGAAATCGTTCATCATCCTCCTCACGTCGAACTTGCCGTCGTCTATCTCCTCGCATTCGACTCCCCTCCCGAGCAGGAATGCCTTCGCCGAGTGCCCGCTCTCGATGGCCTTCGCCCCATACCTGAGCGCGTTCCAGGCGAGCTCAGGCTCGTTCGTCGATATCACGATGCCTATCTTCAGCTTCTTCCCGCCTCCTCAGAACCAGTGGCGCATCCAGTACCTCTCGAAGAGGACCTTCTGCATGTGCCAGACCCTCCCTGGCATGTGGAACTCCATCTCCGGCTTGCCGTCGCCCAGGAAGACGCCCTTCACGAACGCGCTCTGCCCCTTTCCCGCTTCGAGGAAGCACGAGCCTTCCCCGCCCCACTCCTTCTTCTTTCCCCTCCCGCTGACCTCCCTGGCCAGGTTGCTCGCGACGACCTCGGCCTGGCCGTGCGCGAAGACGCCCGCCTTCGGCAGGAAAGGCACATGGCCGTTCGGAGTCGGCACCGACGCGACGTCTCCCACCGCGAAGACGCCGGGATGCTTGGTCTCGAGGGTCCTCGGATCGACGGGCACCCAGCCGGTCTCGTCCGTCAGTCCCGCTTCCACCACCACGCTTGGCGCTACGTGAGGCGGCACGCAGAAGAGGAGGTCAAAGGGTATCGCGTCTCCGCCGTCGAACCGCACCTCTCCCGGCCTGATTTCCACAGCCTTCATCCTCGGATGGTAGCCTATTCCCTTCGATCTGAGAAACTCGAGGACCTTGCCCCCGATCTCCGGGCCCACTGCGGGGACGGGCATCGGCTCCGGCGTGAAGAACTCGAACCTCACCTTCTCCCTCATCCCCTTCTTTGCGAAGTAGTCCTCGAGCAGGAGAGCCACTTCATACGGGGCGGCCGGGCACTTGAAGGGCGTCCTCGAAATCCCAATCGCGACCCTCCCTCCCTGGAACCTCTCGATCGCGTCCTTGAACCGGAGAGCTGATTCGAGGTCGTAGATATGGCGGGCGTGCTCCCTGAACCCTGGTATCGCGCTGAGGGCGTACTCTGCTCCGAGCGCCAGGACGAGGTGGTCGTAGTACAGGTCGCCGCCCTTCGTCCCCACCACTCTCTTCTCGACGTCGATGGAGGAGACCTCGTCGTTGACCACTTTGATGCCCTTCTTCCTTAAGGTGCCCAACCCCTTCTGCACCTGCTCAGGCTTTCTCATGCCAAGCATGAGCCAGGGGTACGACGGAGGGAACTGGAACTTGTCCTTCCTCTCCACGAGCGTCACCTTCGCCCTGTCTCCCAACCTCTCCGCGAGCACATTCGATGCGACCAACCCGCCGACACCGCCTCCGAGGACTAGAATCTGGTTCCCGCTCATTTCGCTTTCCACCAAACATGAAAGACTATTCGTATATACGCATATCCATCTAGCCTGTATTTAGCAACCCTTCTCATGGTGGTCCGCACATCCTTTACAGCAGAACAGCAGAACCGACCCGCCCATTGTCCTTCTGTAGACGCGCCCGGCCGTCAGGCGAAGCCCGCAGTGCCGACACCTGAAAGGGTTGCGCGTGTTCGTCGCTCCTTTCTGCGGGGCCGAATTCGGCCCACGGCGCGCAAACGGCTGCTCTCCGATGTATTCTTCACAAATAGCCCTCACCCTTTCCGCGGCTGGCCCAGCTCCCTCGATCATCCCGTTTGAGGTCACCTTGACCCTGCCCATGACAGTTATGACACTGGCGCCATTCGACAGCGTAACGAGGTTGGGGAATGCCCTGGTCAGCCGTCCGGCGAGTTCCGTCAGGCCGATTGGCGGTTCCATCGGTCAGTTCGCTCCCTTGCCCTTCTGATAACTGTCAGCGCAGTCGGAGCAGCAGAAGTAGTGCTCCGCTCCTTGCATCACTCTCCTGTAGGTGTTCTCTTCTGTCAGCTCCATCCCACACTCTTCGCAGTTCAACCCTTCGTCACCCTCCTGATGGCTTCGTCACGCTCAGGCACCCCTACGAATGCGACGGTTCCATCGATTATCGTGGTGGGTACGCTCAGTATGTTGAATTCGGAAACCAGCTTCTCCCCGAGGGGAGTGGCTATGTCGACCTCGTCGTAATGGAAGTCGGCCTCCTTCCTGAGGCTCCTCCAGAGCTCTCTCGCACTCGGGCAGACCGGGCACCACTCCGCCACGACGAGCGCCACCTGGGCAGTCATGCCGGTTCCCCCTTCAGGGCTCGCCCCAGCGTCTCCCTTGAGGGGGAGCCGAGCATTCTTCCATCGACCCTGTAAATCCTGCACCTGAGGCCGAAGTCGCTGGATTCCCTTGCGGTCTGGTCGACGTCGACCCCGTCGACTCTGACGGTCGGCGAACCCAGGAATCGGAGCTTTTTCGCATCCTCCTCAGATTCGACCCTGATGAGGACGATGCGGGCGTCCAGGTCCTCCTGCTTCACCATCTCTTCTAGGTCTTTCAACGTTGTCTTGTAGGTTGGGCAGCCCTCGAAGTACAGCAGCTCCACAGTCTTGCTCATGTCACCACCACATCTCCCTGAGCTGCGAGACACCCTCGAGCCACTCGCCTCTGAACTTGTCGTAGTCCTTCAGCGCCTCCTTCCCCTTCGCCGTGATCCTGAACGGCCTCTTGGCCTTCTCCCCCTTCGCCTCGCTCCGCGTCTGTTCGATGTAGCCCTTCTCCTCGAGCCACGTCAGCGTCGGATATATCGCTGAGGGACCCGGCCTCCACATCCCCCTCGTCCTCTGGAAAATCTCCTCCATCATCTCGAAGCCGTGCATCGGCCTCTCGGAGAGCAGCCGGAGGATGTAGGGCTTGAGCATGCCCTGGGGCACGACGTTCACCCTGAAGGGGCCGCACCTGCACCATCCTCCCGGCATCGCCCTCTACTCCTTCTTTTCCTTGAGTGACTGGATCCTCTTCTCCAAGGCGGTTATCTCAGACTCCAGGCCCGCCTTGTAGTCCTCCAGCTCCTCCACCGCTTCGTCCCTGCTCGTGGGCCTAAAATAACCAGGCCCGGAGCAGCTGCAGCCGCACTGGCCACCCCATCCGTATCTTTGCATGTTTTGCATCGCCTCTGACTATACTCCTCATATCAGGGATGATATAAGAGTTGCTTTCCGCGGTCTCGCCAAGACTTTTAAGTGGATGCGTATATGCGAATATCCTGTTAGACATGCCGGACCGGATCTCTGAACTGCACGCAGAACTCTGCAAGACGCTCGGAAGCGCGACCAGGATTGAAATTCTGAACGCCCTGAGGAGAGGAGAGAAGACCGTAGGGGAGCTCTCCGCCGCTCTTCGAGTCAGGCAGCCCAACATATCTCAGCACCTCGCCGTCCTCAGGCAGAGGGGCGTGGTGACGACAAGGAAGGACGGAGTGAACATCTACTACGGCGTTTCGAATCCCAAGATAACCCAAGCGTGCGAGCTGATGAAACAGGTCCTCGTCGCGCAGCTGAAGGAGGGCGTGGAGCTGACGAGGCTCACCAGTCCGGCGAGGCGATGAATGACTTCGGTGACAGGGAAGGAGTGCTGCGCTGCCGACAGGCGCATCCCCGCGTTCGTCACCGACAACCCCGTCCGACGTTTTCTCGCGCCCCCGACCAAGCTGGTTTCGAGGTTCCTCTCGGGAGGAGAGGTCGCCGTGGACCTGGGGTGCGGGCCTGGCTTCCACACCCTGGAGATGGCGAGGAGGGTCGGGCCGAACGGTAAGGTCTACGCCGTGGACTTCGACCGCGGAGCGATCGAGAAGCTCAGCCGGAAAGCGAAGAGGCTTGGCTGCTCCAACGTGGAGGCGCACGTCTCTTCGGCGGCAGATGTCGGGTTCGTACTGAGCTCCTCCGTCGACTTCGTCCTGGCCGGGGGCCTGCTCTGCTGCATGGCCGACCATGCGGGCGCCCTGGGTGAGATCAGGAGGATACTCAAGCCGGGCGGGTCGGCGTACCTGAGCGTCACCAGGACATTCGTCAGGAGGGGGAGGATGGGGGTGGACGGAGAGGAGTGGCGCAGGACACTTGAGGGGTTCAGGGTGGTGGAGAAGGGCAGCGGGCTGGCGGGCCGGTGGGCGGTGGTGGCTCTGGATGGCACGGCCGTCGAGGGAGGCCGAGCAAAGCGATGACCACGCACGGCGACGCGCAAGGGACGGGGTCCGGCCCTCTACGGGCGGGTCTGACTGCGATGCCTGCGCTGCTCATCTTCCAATTTGCGCTGGGCATGTGGGTCAACCTCTACGTGTCAATCCCGCAGCCGGCCCCAGGATACGGGATGATGGGAGTCATGTCGGCGGTCATGTACTCCATTGGCGCGCCCGTGCTCATGCTACACATGATGCTCGGCTGGCTCATGGCCGCTGGAGCGCTCATTGTGCTCGTGCTCTCTCTCCTCGAGGGCAGGACGACTGTAATCGGGCTGGCGGTCGTGGGTCTGGTCTCGGTGCTGCTCGCCGGCCTGGGCGGCCTGTTCTTCTTGTTCTCGGGCGGGGACAACGCCTATTCTTATTTCATGGCGCTGGCTTTCGTCTCCGCATTTTCCGCTTACTTCTCGGCGCTCGCCATCGCGAGATAGGAGGGAACCGAGGAGGCGTCCCCCTTCAGGTGGGACGGGAGCGAACTCGCGAATGAATCCGCGGAAGAGGACGGCGCACCTGGAACAGGTGGTCGAGAGGATGTCCTCACGCTGGCCGAGGGCGGGGGATGCGGTCAGGAAGTTCTATGCCAGGAAGTACGGTCTCTGACAGGTCTGCAGTAGGCCACGCCTCCGGCTTTGTTATTAGCGACTCGCCCGTCTTCATCCAATGCGGGACTTCGACGACGCCCTGGTCAAGCTGTTCCAGCCAATGGGGGCACCGATTCTTGAGGCCCGGATTCTGTCAAGGTTCTACAGGAGCCGCGGTGCAAGGTACGAAAGGGGAGACATGCTAGTCTTCGCAGACGAGATTGCGGAGGCAAGGCGCCTGTTCGGTGGTGCAATGCCAACCTGACACACCTGTCTACTCGTCCTCCATCCTCCGTTAAATCGGCCCCGGTTTCCCGAAGCATCGGGCTCCCTCGGGCGGGGAATTAAATAGGAGTCGCAGCTATTGGGTCACAAATGGCCGAGAAGGTTCCGGGCTGGATAGAAAGGCTTCTTCTTCCTAGGTTGAGTTCCATAGAGGGCGAGTTGAAGGCGCTTAAGGGCGAACTAAATGGCCTCAGGGGAGAGATGAGGGGCGAGTTCAAGGCCGTCCACTCAGAGACCAGGCGGCTCGACGAGAAGATCGATTCGCTCAGGAACGAGACCCTCACCAGGTTTGACGGCATTGAAAAGCGGCTTGATTTCGCCAGGGACTTGGGAGTCCTACAGACCAAGGTTACGGAACTCGAAGCCAGGCTGCCAAAGGCCTGAGTCTTCCAAGGCCACCCGACGAATTGAATCCTCCTGCCCAAGAGAGGAAAGATGAAACGACTTCGCCGGAACTAACTAGCTTCCAACCTTGTTGATGCGCCCGGGTGCGTGCGTTGTCCAACCATTGTGGTAAGCGCAGATTACAAGAATTTGAAAGTGTCATACGACCAATTCGGTCAGCAGCTTCATCTGACCAGGAGGCGACATTTGCTAGCGCTTTCGTCCTCTGAGTGCCATCGGTCCATCCATTTCGATACCATTTCTAGCTGCGGTTTTGCACCGGTTCCCGCCGGGCCCGCGTAGTCTGAGATAGACTCTGCATGCTAGAAATGGCTGGAATCGGGCCATTTGATGCACAATGTACTTCAGGCGGACTCCCCAACGACACAGCAGATTGCAACGCTTTCAGCATCCTCCCTACCACCTTCAGTAGACTCGACTGCCAGCAGGCTTAATAATCTATGGACTATAGTCCATAGCCGTGTCTACGACCGTAGAAGTCAAGAGGAACACGGCAAGGGTGTTGGAGGAACTGAAGAAGAAGTATGGGGCTAGGAGCATCGATGAGACAGTAAAGCGTCTGATTAGCAAGGCTGAGAACATCCCGGACTCCAAGTTCGGTTCTCATCCCGAGATGAAGGCGTTCAGGCGAGAGGACGAGGCAAGGTTCCATGAGCTATGAATACGTCATAGATTCTTACGCCTGGATCGAATACTTCAAGGGCACCAAGTCGGGGAAGGTCGTCCGCCTGTATGTGGAGGGTGACCGTGCCGCCACTTCGACCCTGTCCCTTGCCGAGCTCAAAGAGAAGTACCTCAGGGAGAGATGGCCTTCGTTTGAAGATGACTTGCAGTTCATGTCTGCGCGGACATTTGTTGCCCCAGTTGACCGTTCGATAGCCCTCCTTGCTGGCGAGCTGAACCACAGGCGGAAGAAGACCGTCAAAGATTGGGGGATGGCTGATTCCGTCATTTTGGCGACTGCCAGAAGTGCGTCGGCGAAGGTCGTGACCGGGGATCGCCACTTCGAGGGCTTGCCGGAGGCAATCATCGTCTGACCCCGTCCAGTGCGTGGAAACTTCGACACTTCGGCAAGTCAAGGGTGCGAGTCCCGGCGACCCAATTTGTTCTCAAATGCACCGGGCAGGTTCGAACCCACGGCGTAACGAACCCGGTGAATTACGATACCGATTCCAACTGCGATTTTGCACCGATTCCCGTTGGGCCCGTAAAACTCAATATGAACTCTGTTTGACCGAAGAAGCCAGAATCAAGCTGTTAGCCAGTCTGGAGGGCCCGGGCGGAGATCCCAGCGGTCGCACCAGGGCAGCCTTAAATACAAGTCTGCGGTGTATGACACGTAATGAGCGAAGCGGTATCGGTGCGGCTGCCCGAGGATATAGCTAAGCGCTTGGATGAGTTGTCAAAATCGCTTGATCGCCCCAAGACCTACATCGTAACCAAAGCGTTGAGGGAGTACTTGGAGGAGTACGAAGACTACCTCATAGCGTTGCATCGGTTGAACGACAAGGACGACAGGGCAGTCTCCGAGAAAGAACTGGTCGAGCTTGGCCAGTAAGATTCTGTACAAAGCATCAGTCCGCCATGATCTGAAGAAGATTGACAAAGGGAACCAGGAGAGGATCTTTCATCAGATTAGAGAATCTCTAGCAGGCAGTCCAACGGGTGGTGAGCCTCTGCACGGTGAGTTTGCGGGGCTCTTCAAGCTGAGAGTTGGAGATTATCGGGTCATCTACGCGTTGGTTGGGGAGGATGTGCTTGTACTGCGAATCAGACACCGGAGCAGGGCCTATGGTTGAGCAGTCCGAGAGTTCGGGTCCGGTTCTAGCACGGTATACCGAGCGGGTCCCGTCGGGCCCGCGGACTTGAACCCGTTCGGGTTCGATTCCCAGTCCGTGTCCATTCGATTGCTCTTGTCTAACGAACGATTGCCGGGAGGAGCTCGGACTCTCCGTTGGGCCTGAACCCGCTCGGGTCGGTGTCCCGTCGGGCCCGCAAATGGTTAGCCCAACAGCTCTACGAAGGCATCTTTTGTCAGCCCAGCCTGTTCGATGATGCTGAGTAGCGTTCCCGGCTTGATTCCATCGTGCCTGGGTACTATCACTCTCCGCTTGCCGTCGGACGATGATAGAGCAATGTGACTTCCACTCTGTCTGACTACAAAGAATCCCTTCCTCGAAAGAACCTTCAGCACATCCCGCCATGAAGCGACCGGGAGTCTCTTGTCAGACAGTCACTTCAACAACTTCTTTCTTTCCAGCTACTCTGTCAAGCTCCTCGACTAACTTGAGCTCCTCCGGAAAGGATTCCAGGTATAGGCCGATGGCTTCCTTGATGTT
This sequence comes from archaeon, assembly GCA_021851265.1. Taxonomy (GTDB): domain Archaea; phylum Thermoproteota; class Nitrososphaeria; order Nitrososphaerales; family Gagatemarchaeaceae; genus UBA183. The sequence continues at coordinate 9,114 of JAJZIG010000021.1, forward strand.
GGCAAGCGCCTCCGCGCGTGTTTCTCCTTGGCTTATTGCGGCGGGTACTTCGACACACCTCACCGAATAACCTCGCACATCTTCCTTTCGAAGCACCACGGTGAACTTCCGTCCTTTCACGACCGCTCTCTTCAAGCTAGGAAAACCGCGGCTGGACGAGTATAAGGGTTCTGTGGGAGGTCGGAGCTTCTTGGGGACCAGGCACCGGTGAAAGTGTTCCGTGCCGTTTCGATACCAATCCTAACTGCGAATTTGCACCGATTCCCGTCGGGCCCGCACTCACCCGAGATCGGTCCTCGGCACGGCCCTTGACCGAATCAGAGAGGCCAGGAGTTTGGGCAGGAAACAATGATGGCTCACCGGGCAGTTTCGGAGTCTAATAGCGGTCAAGAGTCGAACGCGGATAGTGGGATTTAATTATCTCGGGTTGATGCTTTTGTGACGATGGCGACGACCCTTGAGAAGGAATTGAGGCTGATCCGCGAGCGCCTCGACTCCATCGAAGACGCCCTGGGAGAGGAGATGTCCGACGATGACAAAAAAGCCAGGGTTGAAGCGCTCAAGGAGCACAGGGAGGGCAGGACCGTCCCCTTCGCCAGGAAACACAATCATTGAAGGTCTACCTGTCCGCGAGAGCTAGGAAGAGCCTCGATAACACACCCCCGGAAGTCAAGACCAGGCTTGAATCAGCCATCTCTGAACTATTTCAGACGCCTTACCCGGCTGCCTGCAAGAAGCTCAAGGGCGCGCCAGACTCTTACCGGCTGAGAGTCGGAGACTATCGCATCCTATATTCGATTCTATCCCGCGAAGAGATAGTCGTATTCAAGATCGCCCCAAGGGGCTCTGCCTACGATTAGCATAGGGAATCGACGACAAGGAGAGGCTGGCAGAACTGGATTTGTTGCTGACGGGTTCGAAACCTTCAGGGCAGGAACCCGCTCGTTTCGATACCGCTCCTCGCTGCGAAACTGCACCGATTCCCGTCGGGCCCCACTCACAAGTCCCCGAAGAGTTTTATTGGGTCAGACCTTGCTTGAGACTTTTACGGTCCTCATCGACCGCAAGGCGATAGGAGGAAGTCGGGTCGATTAAGGACCCACAGGCAACCGATGCCTTTACAGCACCAAGTGACCGTAGTCACGACGTTGAAAAGCACAGCCAAGTTAGGCTCTGTGAAGCTCGGTTCGGGCTTTCCGGTTCGGATAATGGCAGTAATCAACGTGAGTCCAGAGTCATTCTACGGAGGTTCCGTGGCGAACACTCCTGAAGAGATTTCAACGATGGCCTCGAAAGTCTCAGCAGAAGGGGCGGACATAATAGATATCGGCGCAACGTCAACGGCCCCGTACCTGAAGAATGAAATCTCCCAAGAGGTGGAGTTAACTCGTATAAGGACTGCGCTGCGAACGATTATGGAAATAGGCCACGTTACGGTATCGGTCGACACATTTCGGGCATCCGTTGCCGACGTTGCTCTCAAGAACGGTGCTTCAATAATTAACGATGTGTCAGGTCTGAAAAACGATGCCGGAATGGCACGCGTGATCAAGGACTACGGCGTTTCGCTCTTGGCGATGGCGCATTCTTCAAGAATCTCGAAAATGGCGCCAATCGCACACGTTCGCCAAGCGTTAAGCGAGACGATGCGAATAGCAGAGAGGGCAGGCATAGACGAACAGTCTATAGTGCTGGATCCAGGCATAGGCTTCTTCAGAGAGGAGGGAGCTGGGAGAGCATACTCTCCCCAGAAGCTAATGCCCTGGTATGAATGGGACTGCCACGTCATAGCAAATCTTCGTAAGCTGGAAACGCTTCGCAGGCCACTGTGCGTGGGCTTATCGCGGAAGTCGTTCCTGGGAAAGATTCTGAATCTTGAGAATCCCGAGGAAAGGCTGCCGGCATCACTGGCCGCCACCGCAGTTACGGTGATGAATGGCGTCCATATGGTGAGGACTCACGACGTGAGAGAGACGGTACAAGCCGTCAGAGTCGTTGAAGCAATGACTAGGAGATGAGGCCAGCGAGCAGGCCCGGTCTCTTGATAACCTGCTCCCCACCAAGCTTCAGATTGCCAAGCAGTTCGGACGTCCTTCTCCCAAGAACAGGATGGACCAGGTCTGGTCTTATCTCGTTCAAGGGCACCAGCACGAATGGCCTCTCCGCGATTTTGGGGTGCGGTATCTCAAGCCCAGGTTCAGACACAACCTCGTTGCCATAGAACAGAATATCTAGGTCGATAACCCGTGGACCATATCTCACAGTGCGCCTCCTTCCCAATTGCATCTCCATGGCCTGCAACCCCTGGAGTAGCGCTCGCGGCCTCAATTCGGTCTCGGCGGCTACCACGCAATTGAGAAACCAATCTTGATCTTCGTAGTACATCGGCCCCGTTTCGTAAACGGATGACGCCTTGACCAGGCTCATCTTCCGACCGATCATCCCGATCGCTCTCCGGAGATTGCCCGCCCTGTCCCCTAGATTGGTACCGAGCGCTATGATCGATTCGACCATGGCTAACTATCTGTTCCTCTCGACCTCGATGCCAATTGAGGGTTCGCTCGAGTACTTTACCTTGCGCACCTGTACGGTCACCTTCTCCACACCAGCGTCTTTCAGTAAAAGAGCAGCGATTCCTTCTGCGAGGCTCTCCAGAAGCTTAAATTCCCTGCCCGCCACAAACTGCGATATTCGCTCCGCCGCATCCCTGTAATCTATTGTGTCGTCTAGATTGTCGCTTGCACCTGCTCGCCCAAGCCCAACGGTCAGACTGATGTTTGCCAGAATTTCCTGCAACGCGCTCCTTTCCTCGTCTGTGGTGCCTACCCTGCACTTGAGTCGCAGGTTGTCGATGAAAATTCTGTCGACCACGCACACAACCGCTCTCTTTACGCCGCCAAAAGGGTCAGTGCAGCGGAAACTGCTCCGATTTTGGAAGTCAATTCGTCATCGGACCCGCAGATGATAACTGCGTCCCCATCCCTGGAGTCGAGTTCATCCCTTAGTCTTCTCCACGCGCAACTGGGGAAGTCGTTCTCACAGTCCTTGAACCGACGGGGGTCTGAAACTTGGTTCTCTTGATAACATAGGTGGTGGCACCGGCGGCTCCTGCCCTTATTGCTGCATCGCGTTGCTCGATTCCACACAAGCGTCGGGCCAACACGTATGGGACCAGGATAGAAAGAAAAGACGGCGCCCAGACTCGTCGGTACGCCCATTACGGCTAACTTTGATGTCCTCAATTTTTGCTGGCTAATCTGCGCAACACTTTCGTCATACTATAAAACGCTACATAAGTGATTTGTGGGACACATGCGATTATGTTTTCTCGAACAAGGTTAGAGACTGTGTGAAAATTCGATTTGGGAGATGCTTGATGCCTACAATCGGCCTTAACGATGTGGCAGAGTCGTTCTGCTCATGAGCCTTGTTGCCTAGGTCTTCTCTTTCACTCGTGTTCCTCACGCCTTGACCAAGGCCAGTAACGTCCTCGTACCGAGTATGTCCAGAGCTCTCCTCATGTCGTAGGCTGAGACGGTGAAGCCCATCTCCCCGCTGCCCTTGCTGCCCCGGCTGTCTAGATGACCTGGCTTCGCGTCCCTCCAAAGTGCCCCTCATCGATAGCGCGAGGTCTGAAAAACGTTCAGGGGTACAGACCTGCGCCCGCTCGGGCGCACCTCCTCAACGCAGGAGCTCCCATTGGATGAACTGCTGGATGATTTCAGCTACGAAGAGGGCGACTATGATTATCTCCAACAAGATCTCTCTCCTGTGAGACATCTGCTCCGAGACCAGCGAATAGATGTCCTCCAATATGTCGAGCTTCCCCGAAAGCGACGCGTCCCAGTCCTTCAGCCGGAGCTTTTCGGCAATGCTGCTGTAGACCCGCGCAATGTACCACTCGCCTATGAATTTCGTGTAGTTCTTAGTGGCCTCCACAATGCTGTCAATCTCTATGCGCTGCTCCGCGACCTTCCTTGCGACCGTCCCAGAGCTTCCGAACAGCGTCCTCCTGGAGGAGCGCCTGGTCAAGTCCAGTGATGCCTTCTCTACGAGTTCGTCAAGCAGCCTGTCATAGTATCGCATCTCCAGAAGCTGGAGGTTGGCTAGCTCTATCACAAGCAGGTTGGCTCCGAAGTCGCAGGACGGGTCTACCACCAGCGCAGCGCTCCAGTCGATGAACACCGCGTCGTCGGCGTAGTACGATGTCCTGGACTTCAAGGTACTCGCAATCTGCGACTGCGACATCTGAGTGCTGCTGGTGTCTCCTGTCAATATCTTTGCGAGCATCTCGTCAGCGGTCCCGTCCAGGGGCGCGGAATCCACGCAGAAGGTGGTGTACTCCTCTGGCTCGGTGGTCATTCTCAGATTGGTCACGTATGGGCCGATGTCGCTCAACACCTTCTTCACCGTCGACAGAGCAAGTTCCTTCACTTGGAATGTTCTGCCGCTCAACACGAGGGTCGGGCTGCTGTATTTCGTGAGATTCTCCAGGGATTCTCCGTCCAGAGGAACCGAGACAGTAACTGATATGGCACCCACCTCGTAGGACTTGGCCGCCACTGCGACTTTGACCATGTCCTGACGAATCCCTTGGACTTCGGCGACCTCAGAATCGGCAGTGATCAAAAGAGGCGAGGGATTGACGGCGATGTAGTTGGGCATCAGCTTTGTGTACTCGAAGCCCACAGGCTTGGTCAGCTTTGCCACGCGTTCGATCTGGGCGATGTCGATTTCGCTCCCAACATCGTAGATGTACAGGTAGTTGACGCTCCCCTTTGCTATCAAGGGGCAATCCCGGCCGGATGGGGACTACTATGCCTGCCGCTCAGCATGCTTGTAGCTATATAAATGAAACATGCCCTATCTACCCAGTTCCGTAAGGCTGCTTATTACAAAGTTGTTATCATAGATTGATATACATCGATATGTAGACGCGAGACGTGAGCGAGCAGAACTCTTCAATCCGGCGGCTTATCCAGCTCAACATCTGCCAACCCTCTGACATAAGCGAGGCCAAGGCCGAAGCGGAGAGGCTGGCAGCCCCGGAGTTCGTCGCGAAGCTCCGCCAGGCAGAGAGGCTGTTCGGAGCAGTCGGGGACGCCAACAGGATGAAGATCCTGCTGCTCCTGTCGAAGAAAGAAAAGTGCGTCTGCGAGCTGGAGTCCGCCCTCGGCATGCCCCAGCCGACAGTGTCGCACCATCTGGGGGTGTTAGAACAGGCAAACCTCGTCAAGAGGAGCAAGAGGGGAAGGTGGGCCTTCTACGCGCTAACCGACTCCCCTGTCCTGGACCTCCTCCGGCGCCTCACCTAAGGGGGATGCGGGTCTTGAGCGACAGACTGAGAGGTCGCCTATCGTTCCTTAACCGGTTCCTGACCCTGTGGATATTCCTCGCCATGGCCGCAGGCGTCGGCGCAGGCTACGCCTTCCCAGGCCTCTCCAGCGAGTTGAACTCCCTCAGCGTCGGTTCGACCTCGATCCCCATAGCCCTGGGTCTGATCTGGATGATGTACCCTCCCCTGGCCCGCGTCAGGTACGAGGACCTCGGGAAGATAGTGGGCGAGAGAGGCTCCAGGACCATGCTCTCCGCCTCGCTGGTGTTGAACTGGGTGATAGGCCCGCTCCTCATGTTCGCGCTGGCGTGGGTGTTCCTCGCCGGATATCCAGACCTCAGGAACGGGCTGATACTGATCGGAGTCGCCAGGTGCATAGCCATGGTGATCGTCTGGAACGGCCTGGCCGACGGTGACAGCGAGTGGGCGGCGATCCTGGTGGCCTTCAACTCAGTCTTCCAGGTGCTCTTCTATAGCGTCCTCGCCTACTTCTACATCACCATAGCGAGCGGATGGATCGCGGGGCAGGCCACGGTGGTGAACATCTCGCTTCTCGCCGTGGCGCAGTCTGTCGGGATCTACCTCGGCATCCCGTTCTTCGGCGGGGTCGCAACGCGCGCCTACTTCCTGAGGCGCAAAGGGCGGGAGTGGTACGAGAAGACGTTGGTCCCCAAACTCGCTCCGACATCCCTCCTGGCCCTTCTCTTCACAATCCTGGTCATGTTCTCGCTCAAGGGCTCGGCCATCGTCGTCATCCCCTTCGACGTCCTGCTGGTCGCGGTCCCACTGCTGATCTACTTCGTCGTCATGTTCTTCGCCGCGTTCTTCCTGGGGGTGTACTCGAAGCTGGATTATCCGCGGACCACCACCCTAGCGTTCACCGCGGCCAGCAACAATTTCGAGCTCGCGATAGCGGTCGCCGTTTCCGTGTTCGGCCTCGCCTCGCAGGAGGCGTTCGCCACGGTCATCGGGCCGCTCATCGAGGTCCCCGTGATGATAGGCCTCGTCAACGTCGCTTACTGGCTCCGGAAGAGATACTTCGTCAGCGCGCCGGCTCGCAATGAGACGAGTAACCTCTTGGTCGGCAGGCCGCCCCCAGAAAAGGCAGGGCCGGGGGTCCGCTAGATGGAGACCGTGGCGGGGCGCGGTTCCGGGACACGGTATCTCTTCGTCTGCGTCGAGAACGCGGGGAGGAGCCAGATGGCTGAAGCGTTCGCCCGCCGCGCCGGGCTCGTGGCTGAGAGCGCCGGGACCGTGCCAGCCAGGTCGGTGAACAAGACCGTGGCTGACGCCATGTCCGAACTGGGGCTGGACCTTTCCGACAGCAAGCCGAAGATGCTCTCCATGGACATGATCGACCGAGCAGACGTCGTCATCACAATGGGGTGCTCGGTCGAGAAGGTCTGCCCGAGGCCCATGCTGAGCAGGATGCAGAAGAAGGTGGTCGACTGGGGGCTCGACGACCCAAAGGGGATGCCGCTCCCCGAAGTAAGGAGGATCAGGGACGAGATCGAAAGAAGGGTCGGGGAACTCGTCCGGTCCAAATCATAGCGCCTCCCTGCCTTATGCTCAGCGCCGCTTCGCTCTCTCCAGTCGCGGCGCGAGTTCCGCCTTCATGGTCGCAATCTCGCTGCCTGCGATCTCGAATTCTAACCGCCTCCCCGACGGGCGGAGCCTCCTTCCTGCAGCCTCCAAGAGGTCGGTAGCCGTCGCCGTAAGAGGGGTCCATGCAAGTTTGACCGTCGCGCTGGCTGCCTTCCCAGACGTCTCGTAGAGGCGCAGGACGACGTCGTCGGAGCCTTCTGCCTTCTTGAAGACGGTCAAGATTACGTTGCCTGGATCGGCAGAGACGAAGGACATCTCCTTCGGCAGCCTCCCGCCGTGGCCTGGTTCCAGCACGGGCGTCAGAGGATAGTTGAACTCGTAGGCCTTCCTGGCTACGGCGGCCCTGTTGAAGTCCGAGGCGTGAGGATAGAGAGCGTAGGCAGCCTCGTGGCTCCCCTGGTCAGTCACCTGACCCTCGGACCCCTCGACCGGCGGGAGACCGAAGCCAGCCCGGAGCCTGAACGGGTACTCGGCGCTCCTGAGGAGGGTAATCCGCATGACGTCGTTCGCGACGTCGAAGCCATACTTGCAGTCGTTCAGGAGGCCCACTCCATAGGTCCCGTCTTCCGAAGGGTGGTCTATCCACTTCTGGCCCGGCGCCTCGTACTTCGACCTCTCCGCGAGAGTGGCGCCGGGAGAGACCGGATTCCTCCGCGTGATGTGGCCGTATGGGATTTCATACGTCGTGAAGTCGCCGTGGACGTCCAGCGGGAACGCCACCTTCGCTAGCCTATGCTCCGCATGCCAGTCCGCTACGAGCTCGAATTCGACCAGGGGCGAGCCCGCATAGAGGGAGATTTCCTGGACGAACCACGAATCCTCCCGACCCTCCTGGACGTACCTGTACCGTGACCTGACGCGCGCCCTGACCGGACCGCTCTCGACCAGATCCACCTTCACCGGCGAGCGCAGCTCGACGGACTTCACCCCGCCTTCCTGTTGGTAGATGAAGACCTCCCAGGCGTCGAAGATCGCCGCATCAGTCCGCGAGTTGACGCAGGACCTCCCCTTGACGGGATAGTCCTCGAAGATCTGGACCACGCCTCCCGAGTCTTTCAGGACCTCCCTGTGTGCAGCCTTGTCATGGATGCGACTGACCAGGCCTGTCGTCCTGTCTATCGTTACGAATAGGAACTTGTTCTCAAGCCTGATCTCATCTCTGCTCCCCTTGACTGAAAGGGATGTCCTCCTTTGCTTCCTACCTCGCTCCCGCACTATCCTGTATTCCTTGTACCCGATTGGGGGGACGTCGTCGGCTCTGAATATGCGCCTCCCGGGTCCGGCCTTCTGAGACGCGATTACCTCGCCCTTCGCACCCATCACCGCGCCTCCGTCCCCAAGCACGGACTCCGGAACCTCGACTATGCCGCCCCTGCTCCACGACAGCGGATTGAACACGAGGATAGACCGCCCCGCCCCTCTCGTGTCGGCCTCGCCGGCTATGGCCCTCAGCGACCCTGAGACAACGCGGTCAGCGATGGAGAATATCCGGTCGAAGTCCTTCTGAGAGTCAACATAGACTTCCGGGACGGAGGAGCCGGGGAGGACGTCATGGAACTGGTTCAGGAGGAGCTTCTCCCAGGCCTCTTTGAGCTCGTCGGCTGGGTATGCACGGCCGAACAGGTGCGCCAGCGTCGCGAACTTCTCGGCGACCTCCAGGGCGCACTCCGCCTTCCTGTTGTTCCGTTTTGTCCTGGCTTGAGTGGTGTATGTCCCCCTGTGGAATTGGAAGTAGAGCTCGTCGGCGACCTCGGGGAGCCTGTCTCCGGCCACCTCCTTCAGGTAGTCCATCGCGGTGGTGAAAGCCCCCATGACCGGTCCCTCCCCGCGGACGAGCTTCATCGCCCTCCGCGCCATCTCGTCGCTCACCCCGCCACCGTGGTCGCCTTCGCCGAAGAGGACCAGGAGGTCGTCGATTCGGTGGCGAGCCTTCAGGCGCTTCAGTTGCTCGAGCATCCTCTCATCCTCCACCTTCTCGTCGTAGGCCCCGACCATCTCGTGGGCCAGTATCGAAGAGCCGTCGGGGGAGGTCCATCGAAAGAAGTAGTGGGGGAATGCTATGGTGTCATTCCAGTTCAGCTTCTGCGTGAGGAAGAACTCCATCCCTGACTTGCGCATTATCTGGGGGAGCGTCCAGGGGAACCCGAAGGAGTCCGGGTACCAGGCCACCTTCACGTCGACCCCGAACTTCTCCTTGAAGTACATCTTGCCTAGGAGGTACTGGCGCACCAGGGACTCTCCCGACGGCATGTTGCCGTCCGACTCGACCCAGGTCCCGCCGACGATCTCCCATGTCCCCTCCCTTACCCTCTTCCTCACCCTCTCGAAGGCCTCGGGACGCTCCTCCTCCAGCCACTTGTAGTACTGGGCGCTGCTTTGGCAGAACGTCAAGGAGTACTTCTCCATCAGCCCCAGGACGCTCTCACACCCGTCGCCCAGGGCCCTCTTCGTTTCATCGAACGACCAGAGCCAGGCCGCGTCCAAGTGGCTGTGCCCCAGGAGATGGACCTTCCCTGGCAGCTTCTTCTGGCTCGCCAACCCTCCCTCCGCGCGCTCTGTGCGCCGGCGGAGCCAGATAAACGGACCTGTGGCCGAGCCCTGCGCCTGGCACCCTTGCCCCCAGCCTACGCGCTCCGGCGGCTCATGTGGCCGGTCGTAGGTTAATGAAGGGGCGCTGCTCCGAGCGCGCCATGTACGCCTGCAGGGACCACCTGGAGTGTCCGCAGAGCAGGGGCTTCGACGAGCACTACCACTCGTTCGAGAAGTGCAGCGCCTGCGGAAAGATGACCACCTGCGCCGAGTGCCTCTGTGGCTTCGGCCGCCAGTGACGATAGAGCCTGGCGAGCTTGCTCCGCCGGGACTGGGTCGTCAGGGCACTGGCCTCCGCGTCCGCAGAACCCTTATCACCTCAGGTCAGCATGCTGTTCTCATGAGCAACGGACAGCCCGAAGTGATCCTTGCCCAGGAGCAGGGAACCGAGATGCGGACCGGGGGCGTTTCGAAGGGGTTGGAGGCTGAGTTCGGGGGAGGTGTGAAGGAAGGCACGCTAGTCCTCACCAACAGGCGGCTGATATTCGTGTGCACCGACGACAAGGGCGAGGAGCTCCCCGTGGGGTACTTCGCCGAGCACCTCCTCCTCTACTCCGAGGTGGAGGGTCTGGGTGATATCCCCAACAAGGCTCCGAACGTGTTCATCCCGCTTGACTCGGCCTCGGTGAAGGGTCACAAGGGGGGGCTCGGGCGGCCGAGCCTTCGGGTCTCGTGGAGGGACGAGGGTGGAGCGCACGACGTCGTGTTCACCGAGACGCTCACCGGAAGGAGAAGGACGGATCTGAGCGACTGGGCCTTTGCCATCGAGGGGATGAGGAGCGGGACCAGGGTCCTGGTGTCTCTGCCTCCACCCCCTTCAGCCGCCACGCTCGAGGGCAAGGTGATGCACGTGCTGGCGGACATGCAGGAGAAGGGGACGCTGGAGATTGAGGAGTCTGTGGAGGACGAGTACAAGGTCGATCTGGACCCAGACCAAGTCCAGGCGGCCTGCGACCGCCTTTCTGCGCAGAAGCTCTTGGTCCGCCTGCCGGACCCGAGCGGGGACGTCTTCTACAGGAGGGCGTCGCCCCTGGGGGAAGACAGCTTCTCCAGCTGACGCGCCCTTCCAGCGCCGCGCTCTCAGTCCCTGGCTAAACTCCAAGTTCCAGGGCTCCTGCAGCGGGTGCCCTCAGGACCTGGCGTGTCTTCGGCCTCCGCGGGGCGCCTCCTGCTTCTGGGTTTGCCCCTTCAAGGGGGTTGAAGGAGAGATGCCCGGGGCTTCAACCGTGTTGCAATAAGTAACTCAGAGATTAACCAGGTGCCCTCATGCAGAAGCTTTCGGTGGTGTCCATGGCGGCCCTCCTGGCCATCGCCTGCTTCCTGGCGCTCAGCATCTTCGTCCACCCGAATAGCGCCGCGCCAGCACAGAGTCCGTCCGGATCCAGCCCGGGTGTCACAAACACGAGCGGCTCGACCGGTGGCCTCCTGACCCAGCCACCTCCCACCCAGAGCGGCGGGGGCGACAGCGGCGGCGGGGGCGACAGCTAGGCCTGGGGCTCGCGTTGAACGGGCCCCTGATACTAGGTGAAGCCTTCGGATTCTCTGCCTTAGGGTTCACGGGCGCCTCCGCGATGATAATGGCCTTCAGGGCCAAGCTAGTCAGGACGGTGGGAGGGGCTGGCAGGCTCAGGTCCATACATG
>JAJZIG010000167.1 GCA_021851265.1 archaeon
CATCGTGAACTACACCAGCGCCTATTCGGGCTCGTTCAACGCTTTCGTGTACCTCGTCTTGGCTAACCACTCCGGGCAGGTGGTCTATTGGAACGTCGCCTCCTGCTCCTTCACGGGGAGCCAGAACGTCCAGTGCTTCGTCGCCATCTCGCCCGCGGTGCCTTCCGGCGCCTACGCCGCGAAGGTCTTCGCGACCACGGACACCCACGTCCCCCTCTCGGAGGTCTCGTCGCTCACGGTCGCCCTCTAGCTCTCAGTCCATTCTCCGCATACGCCGGCGGTGCGCGCTGACTGCGTATCCTGAGGGTTTGAATGCTAGGCGTCAGATGGCGACCGCAAACACGCGAGTTGGAACGAGGGATCGCGGCTGTCCACTGAGCCTCGACTCAGGTGCCATTCGACCCCGGAGGTCCACCTGGCGCCTCAGGAGAGAGGTTGGGTCGCCTCCGCGATCGACTGCGAGAGCGCAACAGGCTTCTATTCGGAAGGCCGAAAGGCCAAACCCGGCCTGAGGATAAACATCCAGATGATGAACCGAGACTTTGTCAAGCGGCTCAGGGAAGTGACGGGGATGGGACATTTCGGGCCCACATAGTTCGAGACACGAGAGAGAAACAGAGCAGTAAAATACGAATGGTCTGTGAAGCACAGACAGGCCCTAGCAATTATAAAGGCAGTCCACGACCTCTTGACAGTGAGGAAAGATGCGGCCGATCAAATCCTCAGGTTCTATGGGGAGATAAGATGAGGGCCGTCATATTGAGCGGCGGCTTTGGGTTACGCCTTCGACCCCTGACCGACGACAAGCCGAAGGCCTTGATCCCTGTCAACGGCAGGCCCATCTCGGAGTACCAGATCGACTGGCTCGTCAAGGAAGGGGGCATCGACGCGGTCACATTCGCGTGCGGCTACAAGTGGGAGAGGCTGCAAGAGCACTTCGGAGAGCGCTTCAACGGCGTCGCCATTGACTACTCGGTGGAAGAGGAGCCCCTGGGGACAGGCGGGGGGATCAAGAAGGCCCTCGCGAAACACCCGAACGAGGAGACGTTCGTGGTCATCAACGGAGACATCATGACCGACCTCCCTCTCGCGAGGATGCTCGACGACTTCAGAGGCTCCGGGGGGGTCTCTGCTTCTATGCTTGTCGTCCCGTACCGATCCAGGTTTGGTGTCGTGAAGATCGACAAGCTCAAGATGATCCGGGGCTTCGACGAGAAGCCGGCGTTCCCCGACGTCTGGATCAACGGCGGGGTCTATGTCCTCAACGGGCCGAAGATGGCGAAGGTCCTCCCCGACAAGGGGGACATAGAGCGGGAGACATTCCCTGGTCTCGTCACCCGCGGGGCGCTGCTCTCCTATCCTTACTATGGAGAATGGAGCTTCATAGACTCAATAAAGGACTTGGTCGAGTTGGAGTCAGCACTGAAAGCCGGCTCCTGAGGAAAGAATTTAGGGCCGGGAGAGGCCGGCTGCGCCATGGCTGACTTCGTGAGGGCGGTCGAGGCCTCGAAAGTCCCCGCTGACTCGATGCTGACTGTCGAGGTCGGAGGCGAGTCCGTGCTACTGGCTAACGTAGACGGCAGGTACTATGGGATAGGGGCGTACTGCACCCACGAAGAGTGGGACCTCTCGGAGGGGACCATGGTCGACACAGAGGTGACGTGCGCCGGCCACGGGACGGTGTGGGACCTGAAGACGGGGAAGGGGGTGTTCGACGAGCCGCTCCCGGACGAGCCCGTCTACGAAGTGAAGGAGGAAGGCGGGTTCCTCTACATAAGACGGCGCTGAAGCGCAGCCATCATGGTCCAGCAACGACTCCTCGGCGACTCCCACCTGCCCCCAGACGCACGGATTTCGCTGACCCGCCTCCCCATTCGGCCACGCGCGAGGCATCTTTCGAGGAGCGAACTGCCGCACACGACTTAAAGCAGAGCGGAGGCACGGCCTACCGGTTGCCCTCGTCGGACGCCGAAATCAGCGAGGATGTGCTGGAAGAAGGTGCCTACCATCTCAAGGGCCTCGGCCTGACAGAGGGGCAGATAGCGGCCCACTTCGAAGTGACCCCAGACAAGGTCTCCCGCCTCATCGGCGCATACGGGGCCAAGCTGAAGTCGGGGAACGTATCACCCAGCGAGTTCGACAGGATCTTCTGGGAGGACGTGAAGAAGGAAGCAGAAGGGGACGTGAAGGTGACCTTCCTCTCAGACAAGGGGTTCCACCACTCGTGGAAATCCGAGCTTAGGAGGCTGGACGGACCCACATTGATGGCCATCTACGAGGCGAGCAAGGACTTCCTCGGGGCCGACCCTAACCAAAAGTTCCTAGACTTCCCTCAGCCCAAGGGGTATGACCCCTTGGCCATGGACAGAGAGATGAGGAAGGCGGTCGAGGTCTTGGGCGAGCTACTGGAAGAGAAGTGGAAGGAGCAGGAGACAGGCAAGAAGAAACCGACCAAGCTTTAACTAGTGGCACGGACAAGTATTTTTTGAAAAAAGGTTGCCGTTGGACTCGGTCGACGGGGAGAAGCTGGCCTCTGTCCTCCGCAAGTTCCAGGGCCGTCGGGTCCTAGTGATCGGCGACCTGCTAGTAAGCCGTTTCGTAGAGATAGCAGCCCGCAAGCTCGCCAGAGAGGCCCCGGTGCCAGCGGGGGACTTTGTGGGCCAGACCCTCCTCCCAGGCGGTGCGGCAAACCTCTCCAGAGAGCTAGTGTCGCTGGGGGCGTCCGTCAGCCTGGTAGGCCTTGTCGGGTCAGACGAGTATGGAAACTGGCTCAAAGCAGAGTTCACGAAGTACGGGCTCGCCTTCGGCGGGGTCGTCACGGACGCCACCAGGCCGACGTCGCTCAGGACATGGTACCTGGTCAACAACTTCCACGCCCTCAGGGTCGACAAGGAGGACAGGAAGGACGCCCCGGCTGCCCTGTCCAAGAAGCTGCTCGCCGAGGCCGAGCCCCAGATGAAGGACGTAGACTGTGTGATAATCTCTGACTACGACCGGGGGGCCGTGACCAGCTTCCTGATCGGGGGGGTAGTTGCGGCTGCCCACTCCCTAGGGAAGATAGTCGTGGGCCAGCCCAAGATGAGGCACTATCTCGACTTCTCCGGCGTCACCTACGTGAAGTCCAACCTCGAGGAGGCGGAGCACGCCACAGGGATGGCCATGGTCAACGAGACGAGCCTCAGGAACATGGGGGTAAACCTCCTCAGCCGCCTGGAGTCGAAGGCAATACTCGTCACCCGCGGGGAACAGGGGGTGACCCTCTTCGACAAGGAGAACGTCACCCTGTTCCCGCCCATCGAGGGGAAGAAGAACCTGTTCAGCAAGGTCGGCGTCAGGGACGCCATGACGGGGGTGTTCAGCCTGGCGGTGGCGGCGGGGGGGAACTCCTACCAGGCCGCCGTCCTGAGCAACATTGCAGGGCAGGCCAAGAGCGAGCTCCCCAGGATAGCTTCCCTCTCGCTGCACAACCTCGAGGAGAAGGCCATGGACGCCGGGGACTTCGT
>JAJZIG010000168.1 GCA_021851265.1 archaeon
GTGTCCGTGGAGAAGGTCCTGCAGCCGCTGGCCAAGGGGGAGGAGTCGTCTGCGATCACCCAGGTCTGGGAGAAGATGTACGTGGCCACCTTCAGGCTCGGGAGGAGGGGGGTCATCATCTCCGCGATGAGCGGGGTGGACATCGCTCTCTGGGACCTGCTCGGGAAGGAGCTGGGAGCGCCGATCTACAAGCTCCTGGGCGGGGCGGAGCGGAGGGTCAAGGGCTACATTACAGGGGGGTACTACAGGGAGGACAAGGACATACCGACCCTGATAGAGGAGGAGCGGGCGTACCTGAAGGCGGGGTTCGACACCGTGAAGATCAAGATAGGCGCGCTCCCGCTGGCTCAGGACATCAACCGGATAAGGAGCGTCAAGGAGGCCTTCGGGGACAAGATCAAGATCGCTGTGGACGCGAACAACACACTCGACTTCAACTCCGCCCTGCGGATGGGGAGGGAGCTGGAGAAGCTCGACGTCATCTGGTTCGAAGAGCCCATCCCCACCGACCAGC
Organism: archaeon; assembly: GCA_021851265.1. Lineage (GTDB taxonomy): Archaea > Thermoproteota > Nitrososphaeria > Nitrososphaerales > Gagatemarchaeaceae > UBA183. The sequence continues at coordinate 515 of JAJZIG010000168.1, forward strand.
CGGCGCTGAGCGCCGAGCTCGCCAGGACCCTCGACGTCCCTATCGCCGGGTACGAGACAGCGTACACCCTCTACGAGTACAGGGACTTCATAGAGTCCCACGCAGTGGACATCGTCCAGAACGACGCGGCCTGGAACGGTGGGATCACCGAGATGCTGAGGATAGGGACCCTCGCCAGGGCCCACGGCTTCCCCGTGATACCCCACTACTCAGCCGGGGGGATAGGCTTCGTGGCGAGCCTCCACGCCGCCTTGGCGATGAACTCGCCGATGATCGAATATCACCTCAGGCCCAACCCGTTCAGGGACGGCCTGGCCGGGGACGCCATAAGGCACGAGAAAGGGGAGTTCCTGCAGCCCAGGAAGCCTGGGCTGGGCATAACCCCAGACGAGAAGGTAATCGAGAGGTACAGGCTGAAGGGCTGAGGGTCCAACGGTTGGACGGTTCTGACGCCGAGCAATACCACAGGGGGTCTTAAATGCAAACTGCGGATGTGTTTGTGTGAAGCTCTCGACCTGGGCGAGGCCCTGCGGCATGTCGGCGAGGAACCTCGAGGCGTTCGGCACGGTACGGCACCGCCAGTTCGGCGGGGAGAGCCTGTCTGATGCAGGAGGTCACAGGTACGCGAGTACCAGTGCCTGCAGGTGAAGCAGGAAGAGTCGACTCAACGTGGTCGAGATGACCATAAGACTCAGAACGGCTAGTAGTCCGACCTGTCGACCAGGTTCCGGGCCCCGCCCGTCGTCAGCGCCAGCCTAAGGTTCTCCGCCGCTGCCTCCTCGGCGCGCCTGAGCGCCTCTTCGGCCCCCAGCCCCCCGGCGGTGTGGAACGTCCCGTAGAAGTTGGGGAGTGACCAGAGCCCCGAGGAGAAGTCCTCCTTCCCGCCCTTCCTCCAGAAGACGTCGGTGGCATACCTGGTCTCGGGCCTCTCCTTCAGAAGCCTCTCCACCGAGGGCTCGTCTACGGTCTCCGCCCGCCCTACGTTCACGAGGACCGCTCCGCGTTTCATCCCGGAAAGCGCCCGGTACCCGAGGACGGATCGCGTCTCCTTGTTCAGGGGGAGGGCGTCGACTATGGCATCTGCTTCTGGGATGGACTCCTCCAGTTGGTCCGGGGACCTCCGGTCGTCGAATGCCTCGGGGGCTCTGAAGGACCTCGAGACCCCTGCAGTCCTCATACCGAAGGCCGCCTTCCCGATCTGCGCGACCGCGCTCCCTATGGCGCCGCACCCGAGGACGAGCAGGGTCCTCCCCCTCAGGATGTAGTTCTCGGTCCGGGCCTCCACCCCAACCCCCTTCGCAGCTGCGAGGAGGAGCGCCCAGGCGTGCTCCGCCGCAGGGACGGTGTACGCCCCCGCGTTCGAGTAGATGTCGACCCCGGCCGGGACCTTCGCGAAGTCGAGGTCGTCCACCCCCGCAGAGATGGTCTGCAGCACTTTGATGGAGGGGAGCCGCCGGAGGATGGAGTAGTCGATATCCGAGGGCCAGGCGATGACCGCGACGCACCCCGCCAGCGCCTGCTCGCCGGCGGAAGCATCGACCACGCCGAATCCGTCAAGGATCCGCCTCGCTTCAGGGTGGAGGCGGCCCGCGGAGAGGATCAATGGCAGCCCCTAGAATACGGTCGAGGAGAAGAGCTCCATGGACTTGTACCTCGGATAGTCCATGAACATCAGCTCGAAGCGCTGACACCCGAGGTCCACGTACTTTTTCAGCCTCTCCCTGACCTGGGCCGGGGTCCCCACTATGGCCTTCTCCAGGTCGAAACGATAGTCGGCCGAGGGGAGCTGCACGATGCTCGACCCCAGGGCGTCCACCACGGACATGACCCGCCTCTTCTTCTCCCTGAGCTCGTCCTCGTCTTCGGCGATGAGGACGTGGACGTGGATGCTCCTCTTGACCTCGTCGGCCCTCCGGCCGTTCTTCTTCAGCTCCCCGGTGAGGATGTCCCCCTTCTCCTTGTACTCGGCGTAGGTAGGCTCGGCGCCTATGTCCCACTCGTCGGCGTACTTCGCGGCCACTCCCAGGACCCGGCGGCCCCACCCGCCGATGAGCAGGGGGACCTTCCTGGCGGGCCTCGGGTTGTTCACCATGCCGTCCACCTTGTAGTACTTCCCCTGGTAGGAGAACTTCCCTCCCTTCATCAGCCCCTGAATCACCTCGACCCCCTCGACCAGCATGTCCACCCTCTTCCCAGGAGGCGGGAACTCGTACCCGAGGGCGTTGTACTCTAGCTGGTACCACCCTGCGCCGTAGCCGAGGACGAACCTGTTCCCCGACATCAAAGCCAGGGACGAAGCCATCTTCGCGACGATGGCGGGGTTCCTGTAGTTGTTGCAAGCGACCCAGGTCCCCAGCTCCACCCTGCTCGTGATCTGTGACAGCGCGCTGAGGGTGGTCCAGACCTCGAACGTCATCCCGTCCTTCCCGAGCATGAAGTGGTCGGGGGACCAGAGGGACCCGTACCCCAGCGACTCGGCCGTCTTCGCGAACTCTGCCACCCTCTTCCAGGTGACGTCGTCGTTGAGGGTCAGGTCGTAAAGCCCCCAGTATTCCTCCGCGCCCGGGGTGCCGGTGGCGTCGCCCGCGTAGGTGGGGAGGGCCACTCCAAAGGAAGCGTCTATTCGGCCCACGATGGAGGGAGCGCTCCAAAGGGTAAAAACCTTGCCGACTCCCTCAAATCCCCCCGGATGACCCCCCGGCCATGGGCGGGTCAAGGTACGACGTCAAGGTCAGGGTAGGCGGGAGCGGGGCCAGCGTGTGGAGGGTGGGCCTCGGAGGTGCGCCCATCGGGGGACTGTTCTCACAGGTCACAGGGGAGGAGGCGGCGGCGACCGTGAAGGCCGCCCTCCGGCTCGGGCTCAGGCATTTGGACACGGCACCGTACTACGGGATGGGGTTGTCCGAGGAGAGGATAGGGGAGGCCATCAGAGGCAGAAGGAGGGGAGAGTACACGGTCTCCACGAAGGTGGGGCGGG
>JAJZIG010000169.1 GCA_021851265.1 archaeon
CGGGAAAAGGGTTCGGGAGTGGACGACCCAACTCAACAGTGACCAAGAGGCGCTCTACCGTGCCCTCGGCGTGACCCGCCTGCTACCAGTTACGTAATCGACATGGAACGCAGGGTGGAAGTTCGTGGGCATATAGGGAGGGTGGTGGCGGCTCTCGATGGCCGCAGCCCTCGCGACCAGCCTCTCCACGATAGACTCGATCATTCCCTCCGCGTTCCGCCTTCCCGACCCCCTCTGGGTAAGGCTCCAAGCCCTCCTCCCGCCGCATCCCCGGCGCCCCAAGGGTGGGCGACCGCCGGCCGACGACCGCCAGTGCATGGAGGGCATCTTCTACGTGATCCGAACGGGCTGCCAGTGGTGCGCCTTGCCTCGATGCTTCGGTACCAAGCCCACCACCCACGGGCGGTTTCAGCAGTGGGCCGAGGCCGGGGTCTTCCACAAAGCTTGGAAGCGAGGGCTCCTGTTCTATGACGAAGAGATAGGCATCAACTGGACCTGGCAGTCCATCGACGGGGCGATGAGCAAGGCTCCGCTCGGGGGCGTGGCCACCGGGCCCAGCCCCACCGACCGGGCCAAGAAGGGGACCAAACGGAGCCTCCAGACGGAAGGGGCCGGGGTCATCATCGGCCTGACGGTTGGCCCGGCCAACCGGAACGACCACAAGATGCTCTTGCCTACCTTGGAGAGCCGACCGGTTCGTCCTCCCCGAGGTACCCGACAGAATATGTGCCTCGACAAGGGATACGACTACAACGAAGCCCGGGACGTGCTTGAAACGAACGACTTTTTCGCCCACATCCGCTCGAGAGGAGAAGAGAAGATCGAGATGGAACGGAACCGCAAGCGCAAGCCGCGTCGCTGGGTGGTCGAACGGGCCATCTCCTGGATGAACCGCTTCCGAGGCCTTCTGATCCGCAGGGAAAAGAAGCTCGAGAACTACCGGGTACTGGCTCAGTTCGTCTGTGCGTTCATCGCCTACCACGCCGCGAGGCTGTGGTCGAACTGAACGAGGACACCTTTAAACATGAGCACGGAGCTTCCTCGGCGATGCCGAGGAAATCTCCCAAGCAAGCTCGCATGGAGGAGTCCCCTCTGAAGCCACCGCCGGGGCAGGTCACCGTCGTCCACTGCATGGGAGACGATTGCCGAGCGCAGACGGGGTTGCTCTTCCCGGGGAAGGCGCCCTTCGGGGGAGCGAAGTTCCTCGATGAGGGTTGGTCGGTGCTGAAGGAGCCGGTGGAAGGGGCGGCGGTCTTCGTTTGCAAGACCTGCTTCGAGAGGGAGATGATGGAAGGAGAGGATTCAGGCTCCCCGATGATTCGAGGCGAGGGTCAAGTTTCTTGGTAGGCTCTAAGGACCCGTGAGCCACCAAGGGTTCCGTTCTCCGACGGGAGCACCGACTGGGAAACGGCGACCCGAGGCGCCGTTGTTTCATCACGAGTCCTCAGCCCGCCCAAGGATGGGATTTAGAACATCGGTACGCGCGGTACGGCGCAGTTCAAGTGACGGTCAGCACCGAGGAAGCTGACCACGCACCTATCTTGTATCCCACGGTGCCGAAGTTTGATGTCCATATAGCCTGCTGAGGTGACGCAGGAATTCAAAGACCTGGTGGGAACTGAGTTTGCTCTTCCCCGCGATACGGCTACCAAACGTGTACTCGACCTCCACAATAGGTGAAGGGTGGCACTTCACGATCACCTCCAATCCAATCTTAAAACCTAGAGGGGAAAGAACTGCCCGCCTCAAAATTCTTGGGTGAATGGCAAAAAAACCACTCATGGGATCCGTAACAGGGGTCAGAGGACGTGCCAAAAGCGATCCAGCGACCGAGACTATCTTCCTCCCGAGAGAGAGCCCGTTTCCTGTGCCAAATATCCCCCCTCGAGAGGCCAAGACAAATTCAGCCCTTCCATCAGCAATCGGGCAAACCAAGCGACTTACCTGCTCCGGTGGGTGGCTCCCATCTGCATCCATAACAACAAAATACTTTCCTCTTGCTACAGCAAACCCATCGATTACGGCACTCGCCAGACCCTTGGCATTCACCCTCCGTAGGACCTTCCAGGAAGGGTTAGATGCTGCTCGTTCTTCACACCATTCTGGCGTACCGTCTGACGATTCATCGTCTACAACAATGAACTCACACTCCAATCCTTCCAGAGCCGCTTCCAAGCGCGGCCCAACAACCTCCAAACAGGACCGCTCATTTATTGTAGGCAAGATCACTGATACTTCAACAGGCATTGGAATCTCCAAGTGAACCAAGGAAGTCAGCCGCAATTCGATTGCAGGTATGCTGATAGACAGAAGCCCTCCTATCTTTGGGAGAAGGAAGAATCCGATACTTGAACTCTGACATCAAGGAGTCGCAAGGGAATAGGGGGGTCTATTCATAACAACATGGAGTAGCAGTAGGTATTCAGTCCCGACAGAGTAGGCCCCAAGCTGACCTGGTCACCCTGACTGTTACTGTCCATTCCGCAAATAGGTTAATAGCCGGGATAGACTTTGGCCCTCGGCGTGGCCCGCTGGGCTCAGCGCCACAATGATACCGCCACTCTCGAGGAACGCCGTCTTTCCGGGCTGAGGTTCCTCCGCTCCGGGTTCTCTCGGGCCGAGGTCGCTCGCCGACTCGGAGTCAGTCCCGTGGCCGTGGGCCATTGGAAATAGAGGATCGATCTCGGGGGAGCGGGGTCGCTTCGAGCCGTTCCGCGCCCCGGCCGTTCCCCTCGGATCCCTCGTGATCGTCAGGCAACCCTTCCATCGATCCTCGCGCAGGGAGCTCTCGCCTACCGGTTCTCCACCGACCTTTGGACCGATGGTATAGGGGGTCCCGAGGTGAGGCGTGGTTCCTCGGGCGCCCTTCGATCTCGCTGGGGGGAAGGGTGTGCGTTCACCACTTGTGGCCCAGTCCACGCGCCGGAACATGCACCCCGAGCCCCAGGGTTTACGCCGATAGCCCGTGAGCGGCCTCACGCAGAATCTCTCCTGCGGATCCGAGGACTCGCTGGAACACGGACCAGCTTGCGTCCCTGGGAGCGCCCGGGATCATCCCTTCCCTCATCATAAACGGAGGAACGAGTGCGGAAGACGCCGCCGAAGTCGCCGAACCGACCCAACCGCCGAACGATGTGGCCCCGAGCCCAGGAGCCCCCCCTCGACAACGCCCTCTACGTCGGCATCGACGTCGCGCGGGAGCACCTCGATACCGCCGTGGTCGACGCTCGAGGGAATCTCCTTCGGGCCGCCCACCGCTACGAGAACACCGGCCCGGGCTTCGAGAAGCTCGGGGACGACACCCAGGAACTCGGCGGCTCTCCCTCCAGGCGACCGGTCGCCTACGCGATGGAGGCGAGCGGCATCTACCACCTCGGGCTGCTCGCCTTCCTCCTCGAGAAGAACGCCCGAACCTGGTCGTTCAACCCGCTGCTCCTCCAGGGAGAGAAGCAGAGTCG
>JAJZIG010000170.1 GCA_021851265.1 archaeon
GCCGCAGTAGTTGCAGACGAACGGGAGCGCCTCGTCCCTGCCGCAAAAGTCGCATTTCAAATCAAGAACACTCCAGGAAAGACGAAGAGGTTCGCCCTTTTCCCTGTTTTTAAGGTTGCTCGGGTTGTGTTAGGTGATGCCGCCTCACTTGCTGACAAGCAGCCGTCCGTTCGTGAGACCAACAAGGGAAGTGGAAACAGCGAACCAGGCGACGTCACCCTTGCGCTGCTTTCCGTGGAAGACGGCGGCCTTCGAGACCCTGGACAGCGCAGTCGTGCGACGTCCCCTCCAAGAAGATGCCATCCTCAACGCCTATGCCTCGACAAGGGGTACGACCACCAGGAGGTCGAGTCTGGAGTGATCCAGAGGAGGTACATCCCGCACATGCGACACAGGGGAAAGATAGAGAACCCGGTGAAGAGGTACAAGCCCAAGGGGTGGGCCGCGGAGAGGAGCGCGTCCTGGCTGAACAGGTCCAGGAGACTGCTAATCAGGCGGGAGAAGAAGGCGGGGGACTACCTTGGGCTCATCCAGCTGGCCTGCTGCATCACGGTCTACCGAAGAACTGTGTTGGGGTAGGCTCTTATCCGGGTCCGTCCGGTAAGGAGGGGGCTTGAAGGCAGCAGCAAGCGTCATGGTCATAGTCCTGCTGGCCGTATCAGCCACCGCCCTAGGACCAGCGGCCCCTGACTCGGCTGCCACTCAACAGCTCCAGCAGCACTGGGTCCCAGGCTGGGGCTACAGGGACGAGCTCAGCCCCGCCAGCATCGACTACCAGCACTTCTGGTCTGACAACGCCGGGAAGATACTCACCATGGGCATGCTCGCCAACGACACGGCCGGCGCCCAGGATGCCACTCGGTTCCTCGCCGCCAACATGGGGAACGGGTACTACCTCCCAGAGCTCTTGGTCAACAGCACCGGTCCCGCCTGGATGTCAGACGCAAGCGGCTACTACATCACCAACGGGATAGTAGAACTTCATGGAGACAATTCCTCTGACGGCCTCGACCAGCTGGAGATAGGAAACAACTACACCGGGTACCTCCCTCTGGCCTACCTCGGGGGAGACAGGATCTGGGTGAGCCAGGGGCAGGGCTGCTGTGCCGTGAAGGCCCAGTCCTCGTCCGTTTTCGCGATCCCCGACGGCTTCTCGAAGAGGTCCTTCTTCGACGTGAACGGCTCGGAGTTCTACGCCTATGCGAACGCCACACTGAGCCAGGGGGCACCCTACGCCAGCGTCAGCCTCCAGGTCGAACCCCTGGGCTCCAGGGGTCCTTCGGCGAGTTATGCCTTTCTCCAGCTCTTCAACACGACCACAACCTATCCATTCGAAGATGCTTCACACTACGAATCCAACGGGACCTTCGCAGGGGAGTTGAAGCCACGCGGTGCCATCCCGCTGACTGAGGGCGGGCTGGCTCTCGCTTACTCCAATCGCACCAGCGTGTTCACCACATATCAGGGCGGCGTCGTGTCAGGCCAGGACGCGGTGGCGGTCGCCTTCGGGAACCAGAGCCTCTACGACCTGGAGCACTGGACCGGCGACGTCCCCTTCTCGCACAGCTGGCTCGGGGTGGGGTACAGCGTCCCGGCAACTGCCCCCGGCGTGAAGAGCGCGCCGGTCCACGCCAAGGTCTACCCCGTCGAGCACTTCGACTTCAGGCTGGCGAACGAGACTGCCCGCTACATCGCCACATCGCCGTCTGACGTCTCCGTGGCTCCCCCGGTCGGCTTCGGGTTCGACGCCTACGGCCTATCGCTATTGGCCCGGAATGGCTCCGCCTATTCGCCCCTGGCGAAAGGGTACTGGGACAACTACTTCGCCAGGTACAACGGAACCGATCCTGCTACCGCCTACGCCAGGTCCATCAACACCCTCGCCCTCGCAGGTTTCGAGCTCTACGGGTGCAACTCCACCGTCGAGAGCTTCACCAGGGCGTTCGTGGGGACCTTCCCTGGCTCGTCCATCGAGGAGTACGGGTGGGCGGTGGCGGCCCTGCACCGGCTCTACCTTTGCACGGGCAGCCCCTCTGACCTGTCTCTTTACCGGGCCGCCCTGGGCCGCCTCTCCCCGAACCCCGTCCACTTCGTCGCACTCGATATTCCCGACTCGCCCAATGCGGCCTGGACCTTCCAGTACGGCGAAGCCGCGTCTGGCCTCCTGCTTGGGGGCGTCCGGTACAACGACTCTGTGGTCCTGGGAGCCATGAACGCGGTCTACCAGTCAGACGTGAACGGCTCGGTCCTCAACACGCCTTACCGTGGTGAACAGGCCAACACCGAGACCCTCCCAGCGTACATGCTCTCGACCTGGCTCTTCGAGCGTGGGATGAGCAACGCCACAGGCTATTGGGTCTCCTCCCTCTCAGACTGCAACATCACGGCCCTTGCTTATGGAGGGGGCATCCTGACGCTGAGCGTCGAGGGGGGAAGCGACGGCACGCTGGTCCTGGTCGGCCCGGCTGGTAACCAGACCTTCTACCCCAGGGGCAGCGAGACGTTTAGAGTGGGCGGACCAGCGACGTCGTCCGTTTCGACGTCAACCACCATTGTGACGTCTTCCGCTCTGACGCCAACAACTTCTGGCGGATGGATAGGCACTGTGGCGGGAATTCTGGTAGCCGTCAGCATACTGACAGCTCTAGTCGTAGGTTCTTATCTCTACGCCAGGCGACGGAATTACAACGCAAGCACCAGGTCCTCGATCACAGAAACGAAATGAGGTTCGTCCCGGACCGCTGACGGAGGAACGAGTAATGCGTTTGGACCGTCATCGGACCCGTTGACGCCGCGTCACCGGCCGGACAGCTATCAAGACCCAACTGGTTGGCCTAGCGGCTCCCCTTCGGCCCGCCGGGCGATTCTTGTTCACTTCGAGGAAAACCTCGAACCGGATGACCTCGGTGACCGCATGGCTGGGCCAGGAGGAAGGACGTGCCCAGGAAGGTCCTCGGCGGAGACTGCCTCGCACTCGTACAGCTGGCTTGCTGCATAACGGTCTACAGAAGAACGATGTTGGGATAGGCTCTCGGAGGCGCTCCGGGTGCGGGTGCGCGAAGGAGGTGGGAGCCCCTTTCCGGGCTGAAGCGCCGCTGCTCCGAGCGCAGCCTTCTTATCGGCATGGACCTGGGCGCAGCGAGAAACCTCGAAGCATCCGTACGGCCAGTCCCGCCAGCTCGGCGGGGGAATCCCCGTCTGATGCGCGAGGCCACAGGCGAGAGGAACGCGGTGCCCGGATGTGAATCGGGTAGGGTCGAGCGATTCAACGTGGTCCAGACGACCATAAGGCCCACAAGGGTTCGACCATCAATCATCTTCTGGAACAGGTCGTCTTCCTCAGCGGGCGCCAGGTTTGTTGGCGAAGATCAGCATTCCCCCTTCTGCATCAGTTTCTTCAGTCCCTCTCGGTCCTGCCGCGGCTCAGAGCGGCGGTCCCGCTCAGTCC
>JAJZIG010000022.1 GCA_021851265.1 archaeon
GCCAGGGCGAGGCTGCTCTTCCCCGAGCCGCTCTCCCCCACCACACCGATTACCTCGCCGGCACCGACCGAGAGGTTGACCCCGCGGACCGCGCTTGCCCAAGCCGACTTGGTCCGGTAGTCTACCCACAGGTCAGAGACGGCCAGCGTCTCTGTCATCTCTGTCCCCTCAGCCTGGGGTCGAACACGTCCCGCAGCCCCTCACCTGCCAGGGCGAACCCCAACGCGAGCATCATGAGAGTGAGCCCGGGGAAGAAGGACCACCACCAGTTCCCAGGCAGCGCGCTCAGGCCGTCGTAGACCATCCTTCCAAGCTCCGGGGTCGGAGGTGACGCCCCAAGCCCGAAGAACGCGAACACCGAGTAAAGGAGGAGCACCGTCCCCATGTCAAGTGTGGCGTAGACTACCATCACCGAAGCCAGGTGGGGGATCACATGCGTCCTTATGATCCTCAGCTTCCCGAGCCCGGAAGCCTCGGCGGCGCGCACGAAGGGCATCTGTTTGATCATCAACACCTGCGCCCGCGCGAGCCTGGTGTAGAACGGCCATCCCACGATTATCAGGGCCATCTCGCTGTAGAAGACCCGGAGGCCTTCGGCACTCGCACCCAGGATCGCGGCTATCGTGAGCGCGAGCACTATTGAGGGGAACGCGAAGAAGAGGTCCGCGACCCTAAGCACCAGCTCCTCTATCCATCCCCCGTAGTAGCCCGCGAAGGTACCGAGGAGGAGCCCGATCCCCACGCTCGCCCCGACCACCTCGAAGGGTATGGCTATGTCGATCGGGAGGGCGGCGACGACCCTGGCGAAGATGTCCCTCCCCTCTCTGTCGGTGCCGAAGAGGTGGGCCAGGGAAGGGGAAGCGTTAGCGCTGCCGAAGTTGAGGGTGTCAGGAGAGTAGCGTGCGACGAGGTGGTAAGCAGGGGGCCAGGTCGCAAGGGCGGTGAGCACCAGGAAAGCGACCAGTATCGCCACGCCTGCCACGGTAGCCCAGTTTCCGAACACGATGCTCAGCGTTACCGACGACTCGCTCCTGCTCAATATCCCACCCTGGTCCTCGGGTCGAGGAAGCCGTAGCCGATGTCGACAACCAAGTTGCTGAGTATGATGACCACGGTGATGAGGATGAGGCTCCCAATCAGCGAAGGCGTGTCGAAGGTGATGAGGCTCTGGGCCACGTAGTAGCCCAGCCCGTAGTAGCTGAAGACCGTCTCGACCACCAGGCTCCCGGCCACCAGCCCGGCGAACACCACCCCCATCAGTGTGAACGCCGGGAGGAGCGAGTTCCTCAGGGCGTGCTTGAAGATCACGGCGTTCTCCCTGAGCCCCTTCGCTCTGGCCGTCCTGATGTAGTCCTGGTCGAGGACCTCGAGCATGGAGACCTTGACCAGCCTGACTATCCCGCCGAAGCCGAAGAGGACCAGGGTCACGACGGGGAGGACCGCGTGGGCCACCGCCGATGAGAAGGCCGCCCAGTCACCGACGAGAAGGGCGTTGAGGATGGGCATGTTGTCCACAAGCCAAAAGCCGGTGACCTTCCCCGCAAGAGGGTTGTAGAACTGGAACGGAGGGACGGTGGCGCCAAGTATGGGGTTGATGGGCTGCGAGGACGGGAAGGTGTGCGTCCCGTAGGCGAAGACCAGAAGCAGCCCCAGGGCGACGAGGAATGGTGGAGCGCTCCTGACCGTGGTGTACGTCACCTTGATCAGGCTGTCCGCTGCGCCGTTGGGTCGCATGGCTGAAACGACCCCTAGGACAGTCTCGAGGCCTATCTTGATGACGAACGCTATGAGCGTCAGCTCCAGCGTGACCGGGAGGTACTCCTCGATGAGCGACAGGACCGGCTGCTGGTAGAGTGGAGAGGTCCCCCAATTCCCCGTGAAGACGTTCATGATGTAGTAGTAGAACTGGACATACCAGGGGCTGTAGAGATGATAGGTCTGGGCCACAAGCTGGACCTGTGCCTGAGTAGACTCAGGCCCAGCCCAGATCACAGCGGGGTTCGGCGCGGCGATGTTGGTCAGGTAGAAAATAATCAGCAGCTCTCCGATGATGACGAAGAACCCGAAGAGAACCCTACGGGCTACGTAGGTGGCCAGCCCCAACGTTACTGCCTAGGTTAGGGTAGCGTAGAAGGTCCCGAGCAGCGCCGCGTTCCAGGCGAACCCCTGAAGGCTCGATGAAGCGACGGTATAGGCGGTGAAGTCATCCAGCCATACGTATTGCGCCTGCTGCTTGTATATGCTGGTCATGTTGTTGTAGTACTGCTGAAGCAGCACTGGGTTCGAAGTGTGTATCGCCTCGTTGATGAGCTGGACTACCTGGGTGTTGTTGAAGTACGCAGGGTCGCCGTGGTGGCACCTCGCGGGGCAGTTCCCGAGATACGCCGATGGGTCAGACGGCCCTACGAACACGACCGAGTTGCCGGAAATCTGGAAGGCAGGGTAGTTCGAGGAGGTCGCTGGGTTCAGTTCGTCCTCGATGATCGTCGCGAAGGCCTCAGGCGAGGGCGTGACAGTCACCCCTATCTTTGCGAGCTGCGACTGGATGATGTTCGCTTCTTCCTGGTCGGCGCTGCTGCCGGAGATGTAGATCAGGTTGAGGACAGGAAGCGTTTTGCCTCCGCTGTTTATCACGGTGCCGTTTGGCAGGTTAAGCTTGAACCCCGCCTGCGACAGAAGGTGGATGGCCATGTTCGCGTTGTAGGGGTAGCCGGGGAAGGTGGAGTTGTAGTATGCCATGGCCGGGTCCAGGGGCCCCACATAGGACTGGCTGTATCCTGCGTACACGCTGTGCTGGATCTGGGACGCATTGACTCCGTACTCCAAGGCCAACCTGACGCCGGTGATGTTGTAGGGATACTGGTACGCGTCGATCGCCAAGAAGTCAATCGTCGGGGTCGGTCCCCAGTTGTGAACCGTGATCCCTGTGTAGTTGCTCACTTCGTGCAGGTCCGGAATCTCCACTTGGGAGATCTGGGCCACGCCCTGCTGTATGTCGCTCACACGGATCGCCTCGTTCGACTGGTAGTCGATGACCACCGTCTGAATCGACGGAGGAGTCAGCCACACGCTGCGCTGGGAAGCCGACAGCTTTGCCGCCCAGTAGTTTGGGTTTGCCTTCAGCACGACGTTCGACCCTCCGAGAGGGGTCGTCAGGGTGTAGGGCCCTGAGCCCAAGGCGTTCTTGGTCGTGTACGAATTCGCGGTGTCTATCTGTACCCCTCCATGGGAGGTTACGAAGGCCGGGTCGACTGCGTCGCCGAGTCCGCCGGAGATCACCTGGAGGAAGTCGGCGTATGGGAAGTCGAGGTTGATCTTCACCTGGTCCGTCCCTGACACAGAGACCGCCTGGTTGGAATACGACATTATGCTCTTGACCGTGGAGTTCGCGGCATCAAAGTGCGAGAGTATCGACGCCAAGTCGTTGGCGGCCTTCTGATACGCCTGCGTCTGGCCCGAGGGGAAGCTGTAGCCGGCGGAGGCGAGCGCCTGCTCAACGCCGAATGGGAGCCTGATGTTACCCTTTGTCGTCGCAGTCACGTTCCCGGTGAAGCCTGCCCCTCCGTTGACGGCCAGGACCTGGCTCACGTAGGAGGATATGCCTAGGTTGAGGACCATCGTCCTGTAGAACGAGTACCAGATAGTGCTGGCGTTAAGGGGAGTGCCGTTGCTGAACGTCTCGGCAGGATAGAGATTGAACGTATAGTTCAGCCCGTTGGACTCGGTCCAAGTCTGCGCGAGGACGCCCACGAAGCTGGAGCCGCTCCTGCCGTTGTAGAACACAAGTCCCTGGTACACGTTCTGCATTATCTCCCCTCCTGGGACATCATAGCTTGACGCGGGGTCGACGCTCACGGGAGCCGGGATCTCGTCCACTGTGATGGACCCCGGAGCCTGGACGGAAGCGCTACTTGTGGTGGTTGTGGCGCTAGAGTGACTCGGGGGAACTACCACGAAGAAATATGCTGCGCCTGCTACCACGAGGATTGCAACAACGATCACCGCAACAGCCGCTCGGGCAATGCCTGACTTTCGCTGGCGCAACCAATCCATTAGTGTTGCTGATGTCAGATATAAGTAAACTTAGCATGTACAAAAGTGTACATTCGTCCAGCTATTGCCTCCGCGACGCTCCCGCCGGCCGCCGTCATCCGCGCCGTGCCCGGAGGTGCTCGGATATCCTTGAGATCCCCGCACTGATCCTCGGCGCCTCCTCGGCGCAGAACACGAGCCGGATATGGCCTTCGCCGCTTGGCCCGTACTTGACCCCCGGCATTGTCTTGACCCCCGCCTCCTCGAGCTCTGACGCCAGCCGAACCGTGTGCCTTGAGTAGGCAGAGAAGTCAGGGAACACCTCGAACCCCGCGCTGGGAGTCTCGAAGGAGACGTCCTTCACCTCGGCCAAGGCGCCCAGCATGACCCGCCTCCTCCTGTCGAGCTCTTCTATCATAGAGCGCACCGACCCCGAGCACCGGGCCAGCGCCGCGGCCCCGGCATACTGCACGGCGTAGCTGACCCCGCCGTTGTACTCCTCCGAGAGGTGCTTTATCCTGTCGGCGTTCCTCCTGCCTGTGACCAGGTAGCCCAGACGCCATCCGGTCATGGCGTAGGTCTTTGAGAAGCTGCTGACGACGTAAAGCTGGTCGAGGAGCCCCCTGTCGTCGAGCAGGGTGTGGTGGGCGGACCCGTCATAGAGAATCCTCGCATAGCACTCGTCGATCAGCAGTGAGACCGTCTTGTTCTCCTTCAGCAGTTCTGAGAGAGCGTCCAACTCTGCGCGGGTGCACACGCTCCCGGTCGGGTTGTTCGGGTCGCAGAGGTAGATCATCTTGGTCTTCTCCGACACCGCTGATCTCAGGGCGTCAATGTCCAACTTCCAGTGCTCCTCTTCGAGGAGTGGGACGAACACCGGCTTCACGCCGAAAGCCTCCAGTTTGTCTATGAAGGCACTGTAGGTCGGTTCAGGGACGACTATCTCGTCGCCGGGCCTGGTGGTGGCTCGCACCGAGAGCGACAATGCCTCCTGGGCGCCATGCGTCGGGCACACCTCTCCCAGCGGGTCTACCTGGACGGCCATGTCATCCAGGTAGTATTGGGCGATGGCTCTGTGCAGGACGTGTCCGTCGAACCCTCGGGCAGGGAAGTAGTGGGTGCAGCCGTTGGCCACCGCATAGTTGAACGCCTCGATGATTTTTTCGTCCGTCTTGAAGTAGGGGTCGGCGACCCACATGTTGATCGGGCCCTCGACGCCGTCACCGCGGTCCTCCGATCTGGCCATGGATGACCGTGACGTCGGGGTTCCCTATATCTCCCTTCGCCGCGCCGGCCGACAGAGGAGGGGGCAGCCTTGGACAGCCGCAGCGAGGGTGTCCGGCGAGTTGCAGGAGAAAAGGCACGCTGGGGTTTCTCAGAATTGAGAAACGGGTTTCCGATTTATTAGCCATCTGTGGCTGTGAACATTCGTGGATTCGAATGTCCCAAGTAACATCGCTGAGGACTGAAGAGGAGGAGGAACAGACAGAGAGGATGCTCATCATCCTCTCCAAGGGGTCGATGGACATGGCGTATCCGGCGCTGATGATAGCCACGACCGCGGCGACGATGGGGAAGGAAGTCCACATGTTCTTCACGTTCTGGGGCCTGCAGGCCGTGAGCAAGAAGAGCGTCGGCTCGCTCAAGGTGTCCCCGGTCGGAAACCCCGGGATGCCGATGCCGAACATACTAGGCATGATCCCCGGCATGACCGCCATGGCCACCAGGATGATGGGCGGGAAGATGAAGAAGGCGAAGGTGCCGAGCATCCCGGACATGCTCAAGATGGCGAAGGACCTCGGGGTGAAGCTGCACGCGTGCTCGACCACCATGGAGGTGATGGGGGTCTCGAGGGAGGCGCTCGTCGACGAGATAGACGACGTGGTCGGCGCAGCCACCATGGTGTCGCTGGGGGAGGGTGGGCAGACCATCTTCATCTAGGTGATCAAAATGTCGACAACAGAGCAACGCAAAGTAATCGATTCGAGGGGGAGCTTCTGCCCAGGGCCGATCACTGACCTCTTCAAGGCATACAGGAGCGCTCAGCTGGGAGATGTCATCGAGCTCCTGGCTACCGACCCGGCAGCAAAGGCTGACGTCACCGCCTGGACGCAGAAGAGCGGCAACGAGCTCGTGGGGATAGTAGACGAACAGGGATACGCCCGCATCACTGTGAGGGTGACGAAGAAGAGATGACGGATGAAATGAAACGAGTCGTCATAGTCGGGTCGGGCGACGGAGGGACGTTCACCGCCAACCTGCTTGCGTCCAAGCTGCGCAAGGAGATCAAGGGCGGACTCGTCTCCGTGCAGCTCGTCGGAGAGCATCTGCTTCACCCCTTTCAACCCGGTAACCTGGACATCGCCTTCAAAGGGGCGGTCCCGGACAAGTACGTGAGGGCTGAGACTGACCTCATCCGGAAAGGCGTCGAGTTCATCAAAGACCCTGCTGTCAAAATCGACTTCAGTGCGAGGTCGGTGGCTACCAAGAGCGGCAGAACCCTCCCGTATGACTACCTGGTCATCGCGACAGGGGCCGTGGCCGACCCGTCGAAGATCCAAGGCCTAGCAGAGGGCGCGCTGAACTTCCACACCGGAGGGGCCGACTCCCGGCGCGTCTGGGAGGCCCTGCAGTCGTTCGAGGGCGGGACCATCGTGGTCGCCATCGCAGGCACCCCCCACAAGTGCCCCCCGTCGCCCAACGAGGCGGCGTTCATGCTGGATGAGTTCTTCCAGAAGAGGGGGACGAGGGGCAAGGTGAAGATCAGATTCCTCACCCCATATCCGCGCCCATACCCGGCAGAGAAGGTCTCCCACGTTGTGGAGCCGATGTTCCAGAAGAAGGGGATAGACGTCGTCACCTTCTTCAACGTCGATTCGGTGGACCCAGCGAAGCACAAGATCTACTCTCTGGAAGGCGAGGCATTCGACTATGACCTGCTCATAGCGGTCCCGCCGCACCACGGCGCGGATGTCATCGTCAACTCAGGCATTGGGGACCAGGACGGGTACGTGCCCACAGACAAGGGGACCATGAGGGTGGTCGGCCAGGAGGGGGCCTACTGCATCGGGGACGCGACCACCATTCCTGTCTCCAAGTCAGGGGTCGTGGCGCATCTCCAGTCCGTCGTGGTGGCGCACAACATCATCGCCGAGATGAACCGGGCCAAGGGGCTCCTGGAGTATAACGGCAGGATCAACTGCCCCATGGAAGTCGGCAATCACAAGGGCATCTTCGTGTCAGCCACCTACACGTCTCCGCCGGTGGATCAGTCTCCTTCGACCGTCAAGTATTACATGAAGAGGTCGTTTGCCATGATCTACTGGCGCGCCCTGGGTGGAGGCCTTGAGAGGGTGTTCGACGTCTTCTTCGGGCAGACGAGGTTCCCAGCGACCGAAAAGGAGGAGCCCGAGAAGACAGCTGTCGCACCTGTGGCCTCCCAGGGCGGAAAGCGCGAAGCGTGACATGAACAGCACCGAGGCAGAAGAGGAGTTCAACAAGCTGCAGGCAGAGTTCTGCAAGGGGATGGCTCACCCAAAGCGGATACGCATCCTCAGGGCTTTGAAGGGCGACGAAAGGACCGTAGGCGAGCTGGCAGAGCTCACTGGGCTGCCGCAGTCAAATGTCTCACAGCACCTCGCCGTCTTGAGACAGATCGGGCTCCTGTCGGCGCGCCGGAGCGGCACCAACGTCTACTATGCCATCAGTGACCGCAGGATAGTGGAGGCGTGCGAGTTGGTCAGGGGATGCATCAGCGAGAGGCTGAGAAGGTCGCAGCGGGTGATGCTGGCAATGGAGCCGTTGTAGAGTTCGTCCTCGCTCCCGTTTTCTGACGTGTGACTCTGACGCGCCAGCTAGCGGTTGAACAGAGCCGGCGCCAATTGACCAACAGATATTAACGAGTGAGAATTTCTGAACAACACTTGATGAAGTTTCTCTTCGTGACCGAAGAAAGCCTCTCGGCGGATCTGGCGTGGCAGCTCAAGAAGGAAGGGCACGATGTCAAGATGTACTGCCACGGCCAGGGGGAGAAGGACGTCGGGCTGGGATTCTTCGACAAGGTGGAGGAGTGGGATTCTCTGAAGGACTGGGCTGATGTCATCGTGTTCGACGACGTGGGGACCGGAGCCAAGGCAGAGATGCTCCGCGGCGAGGGGAAGTTCGTCGTCGGGGGGAACCCGTACACTGACAAGCTCGAGCTGGACAGGGAGTTCGGCCAGTCGGAGCTGAACTCGGTCGGAGTCGACGTGCTGCCGAGCTGGAACTTCACCTCCTTCGACGAGGCCATAGAGTTCGTGGGAGGAAACCCCGACAGGTACGTCCTGAAGCCGAGCGGCAAGGCGCAGAGTGAGAAGGAGCTCCTCTTCATCGGCCAGGAGCCTGATGGCAAGGACATACTCCAGGTCCTGGAGCACTACAAGGCGACCTGGTCCAAGAAGATCAAGGAGTTCCAGCTTCAGAAGTATGCAGAGGGAGTGGAGGTCGCGGTGGGGGCGTTCTTCAACGGGAAGGACTTCGTCATGCCAGTCTGCGTTAACTTCGAGCACAAGCGGCTGTTCCCCGGCGAACTCGGCCCCAGCACCGGTGAGATGGGCAACTTCTGCTACTGGACCAAGGACAGCCCGGTGTTCGAGCGCACCCTGGGTAAGACGAGGGAGAAGCTTGCCGCCAGCAAGTTCGTAGGCTACATAGACATCAACTGCATCGTGAACGGCAAGGGCATCTGGCCCCTCGAGTGGACGCCGAGGTTCGGCTACCCGATGATAAGCATACAGATGGAAGGCATCACCAGCGAGTGGGGCCAGTTCCTCTATGACATAGCCCGCGGCAACGAGGCGCAGCTGAAGGCGAAGAAGGGGTATCAGGTTGGGGTCGTAGTCGCTATCCCCCCTTGGCCCTTCGAGGACGAGAAGGCGTTCAAGAAGTACTCCGAGGGGGCGACCATCCTCTTCAGGCGCCAGGCCCTCGACGGGGTCCACATCGGCGAGGTGAAACAGGAGGGAGGGGACTGGCGCATCGCCGGGAACTCAGGCTACGCCCTGATCATCACCGGCTCAGGAGCCACCATGGCAGACGCCATCGACAGGGCGTATCAGAACGTAAAGAACGTGATGATTCCCAACATGTTCTATCGTAGCGATATAGGGAAGCGCTGGGCCCGCGAGAGCGACCTGCTGATCAGCTGGGGATACATCTAGGGCATCTGGCTCCGCCGCCAGCCTGGGCGCGGCCTTCGCCGTGAGACCACATACCAGCCCACGAGCGCGATGATCAGCACCTCGACCGCCAGCCCGACGAGTAACGTCGCCGTCGCGGCCAGATCGCCGCTCGCTACGAGCTGATAGTGGGCAGGCTGGGAGACGGTGGAGGCGAAGGCGACGACCGCGAGGACGAGCCCAAGGTAATAGGAGGCCCTGGGCCGGATGAAGGTGAGTGCTCCGTCGACCACGAACAGGGCCTCCCCCAGGGCCACGGAGTAGAAGACATCAGTCGGGAGCACGGGGCGGACCTCGTAGAGGAACAGGACGCCGAAGAGCGCCGCGAAGATGA
The DNA here is from genome assembly GCA_021851265.1 of archaeon. Taxonomy (GTDB): domain Archaea; phylum Thermoproteota; class Nitrososphaeria; order Nitrososphaerales; family Gagatemarchaeaceae; genus UBA183. The sequence goes on from JAJZIG010000022.1 coordinate 9,583, forward strand.
TGACGCCCTGGATTACCCTCGGCAGAGAACTCATCGTCCGCCTCCTTCTGGCCGGTTATTTCAGAATATGCGCATGCAAACGGGTCGAAAACAGGGCACGCCGTCCCCTCGAAAGTCTTTTGAGACGTAACCGAGGCGGAAGGCCGATGGCACAGGCGCACAGGTCTTTCAAGCTGCCGGAGTCGAAGCCGCACTACCCCCCGCCGCTGGAATTCCATACGGCACACACCAAGGTCGAGCTGGCTGTCGACTTCGAGAAGAAGAGGATCTCTGGGTCGTGCACCCTGGAGATAGAGCCCATCAAGGAGGGGCTGAGGTCTGCCCGGCTGGACGCCTGCGGCCTGGAGGTGGCTGAGGTCAAAGTGGACGGGAAAGGCGTCGCCTACGAGTACGACGGCGCCACCCTCGAGGTGCCGCTCCCCGCAGGGGAAGGGAAGAGGACGATAATGGTGCGATACGCAGCGTCCCCCAAAATCGGGATTTACTTCATCGGCCCCGACAAGGAGCATCCGGAGAAGGAAGTCCAAGCATGGACCCACACCGAGACGGAGGAGTCGCGCTATTGGTTCCCGTGCCACGACCACCCTGGGGACAAGTCGAGCAGCGAGCTCGTGCTGACGGTCCCGAAGGACTTCAGGGTGATATCGAACGGGAAGCTGCTGTCGTCGAAGGTCGAAGGGGACAGGGCCACCTTCCACTGGCTCGAGGAGACCCCCCACTCGTGCTATCTGACATCCTTCGTAGCAGGGAGGTTCGGGGTCATCACCCAGGAGGCGCGCGGGGTGCCTCTGAACTACAACTTCTCCGAGTCCAAGAGGGAGGACGCGCTCAGGTACTTCGGGGAGACGCCGAAGATGCTGGAGGTGTTCGAGGACCTCACCGGTGTCAAGTACCCCTACGTCAAGTACGACCAGTCCGCCGTGCAGGACTTCGTCGCCGGAGGGGAGGAGAACCTCAACGCCACCACCCTGGCCGACAACTACTTCCCCGACGCCGCCTCCGAGGAGGACTTCTCGGTGAGCTACTCCAATGTGGCCCAGAGGCCCATGGACCTGGTCTCGCACGAGCTGGCCCACCAGTGGTTCGGCGACTACGTCACCTGCGCCGACTGGCCCCACGCCTGGCTGAACGAAGGTTTCGCATCTTACTTCCAGGAGCTCTACGTGGAGAAGACCCGTGGGACAGACGAGATGATTTGGCACCTCAACCACAGGACCCAGGACTACTTCGAAGAAGACGAGAAGGAGTACAGAAGGCCCATAGTGGAAAGAGACTATGTCTGGCCGGACGACCTCTTCGACAGCCACCTTTACCCCAAGGGAGCGTATAGGCTCCATGAGCTCAGGTTCGTCGTAGGAGACGGCCCCTTCTTCCGGGGCATCTCGCTCTACCTGAAGTCGCATGCCCTCTCGACCGCGGAGACCAACGACCTCAGGCGGGCCATGGAGAAGGCCAGCGGCATGCAGCTCGAGGAGTTCTTCGAGCAGGCGTTCTGCAAGCCGGGCCATCCGGAGTTCGACGTGGCCTACAGCTGGGACGACGCCACTTCAGCCGCCACCCTCAGGGTGAGACAGACGCAGGAGACAGAAGACGGGACCCCGGTGTTCAAGCTCCCCTGCGAGGTGGCCTTCTACGTCGGAGGCAAGAGGGAGAGCCACCGCGTGCTTCTGGACTCGGCCGACCAGACTTTCACCTTCAGCCTAGCGTCGAAGCCGTCCGTCGTAGAGTTCGACCCCAGGGGGTGGCTCCTGAAGAGGGTGAAGTTTGACAAGACCGTCGGCATGCTGCTGAACCAGCTCGAACAGAGCCAGGACGCCCTGAGCAGGGCCAATGCGGCCATGCAGCTTGGCGAGGCGAAGGACCCCTCGGCCGTCGGCGGCTTGGCCAGGGCTGCGGCCAGAGAGCAGTTCTGGCACGTTCGGGCGTCCGCGTTCAGGGCCCTGGGTGACATAGGCACCGACGGGGCACTCGAGGCTCTCCTCGGCGCAGGACCCCCCAAGGACAGGCATGCGAGGAGAGGGTTCGTCGCAGCCCTCGGGAACTTCAAGGACGAGAAGGCGAGGGAGGTTCTCCTCAAGGTCCTGAAAGAGGACCAGAGCCCCTACGTGCGCTGTGAGGCGGCCCTCAGCCTGGCGAAGTCCTGGCCAGAGGGGGCGCTGCAGCCCCTGAAGGAGGCCATGAAAGTCCACACGGTCAACGAGACGCTGGCCGAGGCCTGCGTAGCGGCCATGGGGAAGCTGAAGGAAGAGGGGGCGAAGGCGATCGTGAAGGAGTCCCTGGCCTATGGACGGCCCACCAGGGTGAGGATAGGCGCCCTGAAGGCGATAAAGGAGAGGGGGGCGATCCTCGACGACGAAATCCAGATCATCAAGGAGGTGCTCTTGCACGACAAGGAGTACAGGGTCAGGCAGATTCTCCTGGCCACGGTGATCAAGGAGCTCCAGGACAGGAGGCTCCTCGACGCGCTGAGGGAGGTCTCGCGTTCTGACCTGCGCCCCGGGCTCAGGAGGAAGGCGCTCGAGCGGTACCACGAGATCGCCGCGTCGACGGGGCCCTCTGAGGAGCTCGAGAAGATCAGAGGCGAAGTAGAGGTGCTCAGGCAGGAGCTGAGGCGGTCGGCGGCCAAGACGGCCGCCTAGGGTGAGCTCTTCCGGGGGCTCGCGCCTCCTGTTGACGTGACCCTGGACTGCCTTGAAGAGAGCAGCCTCTTCATCTTCGGCCCCATGGCGTCAAAGACGCTTGCCAGGCTGTACCCTGTCTCGGTGAAGGAGCGGTTCTCGCGAGGCGTGAATATCTCGACGGAGACCTCGTATCGGGCGTGGTCCCCCGCCGGCTTTTTCGACTTCACCACCGCCCTTATCTCTTCGATGTGGGGATAGACCTTGCATAGGTCAGCAGACAGCCTCTCGAACTTCGCCTTCGCCTCAGAGGCCTCCAGTGGCTCCTCAGGGAGGCCGACGATGTAGTACGGCGCATGGGGTCCTTCGCTTGGCATCTCGAAAACCTGGGGCTTGCTGCTTCAAGGTCCGCTTTATGGATTCCGTGGGCCGGTCAGCCGCGGACGTCACCGAGGCCATCAGGCTGGCCCATGGGGCGGAAAGCGGAGGCATGCTCCTGCTTGTCCAGGCCATCGAAGAACGACTTCAGCTCCGCGGCAGAAGCGACCGCGTAGTCTGCTCCCTCGCTCCGCAGCCTTTCTACGGAGTGGTTCCCCGTGGCGAGAGCGACTGCCCTCACCCCCGCAGCCTTGGCCGCCTGTATGTCGTAGGGGCTGTCCCCAACATAGTACGTCGAGTCCACAGGCAGGCCGAGCCTCGCTGCTGCCATGGCCACCCCTTCGGGAGCTGGCTTCATCAGCACCGTCTCGTCCCTCGTGAGGACGAACTCGAAGTAGCCTCCGATACCTGCGTTCTCCAGCTTGACCGAGGTGGCGTTCCTCCCGCTGTTGGTCAGGACTGCCATCCTGACGCCGAGACGGCGTAGCTGGTCCAGGGCATCGCGGACGCCCGGGAGGAGCTCGGCCGCGCCTACCCCGACGGCCTCGAACCTGTCGAGTATGCCGAAAGCGGCCCTGCGCGCCTCCTCGAAGCGGCGCTCGCCCCCCTTTGGCGTCTGCGACTTCGCCGCGTCCAGTATCAGCTGGGTGTATACCGACGAGTCCAGGACCGAAGTGTCGTACCCCCGGCGCCCCAACTCCTCGATGACCTCTTTCCTGGCGCTCCGAAGGTCCAACCTGAGGGCGACTAGGGTGCCGTCGAGGTCGAAGATAGCTCCGACTGCCATCTGACCCTAGATCTTCTTCTTCGCGAACAGGACGAGAATCGCTATGCCCGCCACGCCTATGGCGACTACGAGGACGGCGATGGCAGTGAGCGTGTCCGAGCCCGCTGCCTGCAGGGCCGACAGGACCGGGGACAACCTGGCCTCCATCTCTGGCACTTCGTATTTATTCGTTCCCGGGGAGCGCGGGGCAGCTCCTCCGTCCCTTGGCTCCTTGGCCGCCAACGTCCGGGCGCTCCGGCGGGCTGGCCTGCAACGATTAACTAGGACCATGGCAGGTTCGGGGGCATGCCCTCCAGGCTCACCCTCTACGGCGGGGTCGGGGAGATCGGCGGGAACAAGTTCCTCTTGGAGGACAAGGGGGTCAGGGTGCTGCTCGACTTTGGCACCGGGTTCGCTGACGGCGCGGAGTTCTTCGACGGCAACATCTCTCCGAGGACAGTCAACGGGGCAGGGGACCTGTTCGAGTTCGGGCTCCTCCCTCAGATCCAGGGACTGTACTCGGAGAAGGCGCTTCAGAACACTCGCATGAAGTACGGGAGCGCCGAAGTCGACGCCATCGTCCTCAGCCACTACCATTCTGACCATGCGGGGAGGATTGCCTACACCGACCCGAAGATACCTGTCTACTGCGGAGAGACCACGTCTCTCATCCACGAGGCGTACAGCGACTCGAAGAGCTCCCCCCTCGACGGCCACGAGATCAGGAGGTTCAGGACAGGGGCGCGGTTCAGGGTCGGACCTATGGAGTTCATCCCGGTCCACGTCGACCACTCCATCCCCGGGACCTACGGCTTCGTCGTGCACATGAGCGAAGGGACGATGGCGTACACCGGGGACTTCCGGTTCCATGGACGCGCGGGTGCTATGACCCTGGACTTCGTCGAGGCGGCGCGCAGGGAGAAGCCTGGGACCCTCCTGACCGAGGGGACACGGGTCGGCCAGGGGGACGGGAAATCCGGCATGTCCGAGAAAGCCGTCCTCGAGGAGGCTCGAAGGCTGGTCGGCGGTTCTGAGGCGCTCGTGTTCTCGTCGTTCCGGGGGAACGACGTCGACAGGGTGAACACCTTCTTCGAAGCCTGCGAGGGCTCGGGGCGGAGGCTGGTCGTGTCGATGAGGGTAGCGAACCTGCTCGAGAAGCTGAAGGTGGACAGGAAGCTCAGGGTCCCGAGGGTCGGGAAGGATGTCGACGTCTACGTGAAGAGGAAGAAGACAGGGGGGATCGACGACTCCGACTACTACAAGTGGGAGAGGAGGTTCCTGGACCGCGGGGTGACGGCTGCCGAGGTGAGAAGGCGCCAGAGGGGGTACTTCCTCCACCTTGAAACATGGGACTTCCCAGAGCTGATAGACATCAAACCGCGCAGGGGAGGGACATACATCCACTCGGCGACCGAGGCGTTCAACGAAGAGGGAGAGAAGGAGGAGGCGGTGGTCAAGAACTGGGTCCGCCACGTCGGCTTCAGGTACGCCCAGCTCCACGCGTCCGGTCACGCACCAGAGGACGGTGTGTTCACCCTCGTAGACAGAGTGGGCGCCGCCAAAGTCGTACCCATCCACACAGAGCACCCGGAGTCTTTCGCCCTACGGTCCAGGCGCAGCGGACGGAAGGTCGAGGTCCCCGTCAAGGGGAGACCGGTGGACATAGGCGCCTAGGGCGGTCTCGACGTTTGCCTACCTTTTTCTGCGACGTCGGCGGGGTGCTGATCGAGAACCCCTGGGCGAGAACAGCGCAGGACGTCGGTGCGCAGTTCGGCAGAGACCCAGGGGAGATGCTCAGGCTGCTCTCCGCTCTCAGCAGGAGGCTCGACAGGGGGGAGTTGGCCCTGGCGGGGGTCCACAGGGAGCTGGCGGGGGCCCTCGGGGACGGCTACCCTCTTGCGCGCTTCGAGGCTACCCTGGACGCGGCCCTGAGGAAGGTCCAGCCGGTGTGGGACGCCGTCCAGGCCCTGGGGCACGGCGGCGACTGGGAGGTCATAGCCCTGAGCAACATGTCCTCGGAGGTGTGGGCGTCCCTGCAGAGGAAGTTCGGCATCGGCGCCCTCTTCAGCTCCGCTGTGCTGTCGTTCGAGCACTGCGTCCTCAAGCCCGACCCGGCAATCTACCAGCTGGCCCTGAGACAGGCGAGGTCCCCTGCTGGAGAGCGCGTCTTTGTGGACGACGTCCTGGAGAATGTCCAGGCGGCCAAGGCGGCGGGGATGAAGACCTACCTCGCAGAACGGCCTTCCGATACTGCGCGCTTCATACTCTCCCTTGGAGGCATCCAGGGGACGTCGGCGTAGCGCGGCAGCTTCGGGCCTCAGGTCGGAGCGAAGTCAGGTTAAGAAGCACCGTCGAGGCGAGGTGAGCCATGGAGACCCAGGAAGCGAGGGACCTCGCGGAGGCGGCCGTCTCGAAGGCCCTGAAGGCGGGGGCGTCGTATGCAGAGGCCAGGGTGCAGGCGACCTGGGAGAGGGAGTTCGGGCTGAAGAACGGGGAGCCGCAGCCGTCGATCTTCGTCGAGGGGTACGGGATAGGGATCAGGGTGATCGCCGGCGGGGCCCTCGGATTCGCGGCCACCAACGCCATGCAAAGGGCATCGGTGGGCGAGGTGGCGGTGAAAGCGGTGAAGCTGGCGAAGGCGTCACGGAGCATGCTGCGACGGCCGGTGGTCTTCGACTCAGCGAAGCCGGCTAGGACCAACTGGGCCGCTCCTGAGACCAAGAAGATCGAGAACGCGGACTCCGCTTGGCTGAGGCGCGTCCTGGTGGACATCGACGGCAGAGTGGCGGACGGGAGAGCGGGAGTGAAGCTGCCGGGGAGGCTCTTCTACCTGTCCGCCGAGCTCCAGGAGCGGTATTTCGTCAACAGCGACGGCGCCAGGGTGGCGGGGCGGGTCCCCCGCGTGAGCTTCGGGGGCTCCCTCACAGCCGTGGAAGCAGGCTCAGCCGCCCAGAGGTTCGTCCAGCAGGGGGAGACGGGAGGGCTCGAAGTCGTGAAGAGGATCGGGCTCGTCGAGAGGGTGGTCGAGGAGGCGAAGGCGATGGGGAAGGTGCTGAAGGCGTCGGCCAAGCCTCCGACAGAGACGATAGACGTCGTCCTCAGCCCGGAGCTCTCTGGGATCGCGGCCCACGAGTCGGTGGGGCACCCGCAGGAGGCGGACAGGGTCCTGGGGAGGGAGGGCGCCCAGGCAGGGGAGTCGTATCTGACGGCAGACAGCCTTGGGAGGAAGATAGGCAGCCACGAAGCGAACGTGAGCGACGACCCCACGCTGCTGCACTCCAACGGGTACGTCCCGGTGGACGACGAGGGGGTTGCTGCGAAGAAGCGCCTCCTGATCAAGGGAGGGGTCATCAACGAGTTCCTGCAGAACAGGGCTACGGCCGGCAAGTTCGGAGTCAACAGCAACGGCTCGGCGAGGGCGGTCTCCTTCGACAGAGAGCCCATCATAAGGATGGCGAACACATTCGTGGAGCCTGGAGACTACACCACCGACGAGATATTCAAGGAGGTGAAGCACGGCGTATACTTCAAGTCGTTCACTGAGTGGAACATAGACGACAAGAGGCTGAATCAGAGATACGTGGCGCTGGAAGCATACCTGATAGACCGCGGAGAGCTGAAGGGACTGGTCAGGTCTCCGGTCCTGGAGATCACCACGCCAAAGCTCTGGGGGAGCGTGAAGGCCAGGAGCAGGCACGTGGAGTTCGAGGCAGCCACCTGCGGGAAGGGGGACCCGATGCAGGGCGCGCCCGTGTGGACCGGCGGGCCGGAGACCCTGCTGACCGGGATAAGGCTGGGGGCGAGATAGACATGGACCTGGACGAGCTTAACCGCCTGGCTGTCCGCGCGGCGGAGGCGCTAAAGGTCGACGACGCGGTTGCGCTCAGCGCCCGGACGGCAGACAGCATGGTCAGGTTCGCAGACAACTCGGCTACGGTGGCCAACAGAGTCGACGAGGCCGAGCTGACGGTGTACCTGGCGAAGGCGGGGCGGAGGGCGATCGCGTCCACCTCGAACCTCTCGCAGGCTGCGGTGGAGGGGTTCGTGAAGGACCTCCACGCCTCCATGAAGGGCCTCCCTCAGGGCGAATACGCCCCGCTCCCCGACGGGGCGGCAAAGTACAGCCAGAGCGGCCGGTTCGACAGGAAAGTGGCAGATGCGGAAGAGAAGCTCCCGGAGCTGGCCAAGGCGGCCATAGACTCCTCCCTGGCCGCAGGCGGGAAGAGGTCAGCCGGGGCCATCAGCGCGTGGAAAGCGACGGTCGCCATCCTGACTACCTCCGGGACCAGGGGCTCCGACTCGAGGACGGCCATCACGTTGAACATCCGTTCCTTCGGCGAGGGCGACGCCAGCGGCCATGGCCTGTCATGCTCGTCTACGCTGCGGGGTTTCGACCCGGTGGAAGCCGGCAGGAGGGCGGGGGAGGGCGCGAAGAGGATGCGGCAGGCCGCGGAGCCGGACGCAGGGAAGTACGAGGTCCTTTTGAGCCCGGCCGTCGCCTCGAATCTGACCGAGACGGTCGCTGGGGCGGCGTCGGCGTTCTCGGTAGACGCAGGGACGTCGTATCTCGCCGGGAAGCTCGGGAAGAAAGTCGCCGCGCCGCCCTTCGACCTCACGGACCACGGCGTGGTGGACGGAGGCCTTGGAGGGAGAGCGTTCGACGACGAAGGGTCCCCCACCAGAGCCACGAAGATCATCGAGGGAGGGGTCCTGCGAGGCTACCTGCACAACCTCACGACGGCGAAGAAGTGGAAGGCCGAGACCACCGGGAGCGCCGGGCTCATCGCCCCCCACCCGTGGAACCTGGAAGTGGGCGCCGGAGACTCCAGCTACGAGGAGATGGTGAAAGAGATGAAGAAGGGGATCGTGCTCACCAGCAACTGGTACACACGTTTCAACAACTACAGGACAGGGGAGTTCTCTACCGTCCCCAGGGACGGCGCATACCTAGTGGAGGATGGGGAGATCGTGAGGTCGCTGAAGGGGCTGCGCGCCGGAGACGACCAGCTGAGGCTGTTCTCCTCGGTGAGGCTCCTCTCGAAGGAGCGCGAGTGGGTCCAGTGGTGGGAGGTCGACACCCCCACTCTGTGTCCCTGGATCCTCGTCGACGGCGTCAGCATCACCAGGGCCTACGACTAGGCAGACCACTCATCTGACCACGGGGAGGGCGGCCAGAGCCTGCGCCAGCGCCCCCTCGTCTGGTTCGAAGTCCACCAGCCTGTTGGCGAGCTTGTCTTCGTACGCCTTCAGGTCGAGGAGGCCGTGGCCGCTGAGGTTGAAGAGTATTGTCTTCGCCTCGTTCTTCTGCTTGCACCGCAGGGCCAGATCTATGGCTGCCTTGACCGCGTGGTTCGACTCTGGGGCAGGGACAATGCCCTCCGTCTGGGCCATGAGCACCCCAGCTTCCATCACCTCGTTCTGTGAGTAGGAGACGCTCCGCATGAAGCCTTTGTCGATGAGCATGCACATCGAAGGGGCCTTGCCGTGGTACCTCAGCCCCCCGGCGTGGATGGGCGGGCACTGGTAGGTGTGGCCCACGGTGTGCATCTTGATCAGCGGTGTCATCTCACCCGAGTCCGCGAAGTCGTACCTGTAGGACCCGCGGGTGGTCGAAGGCACAGCCTTCGGCTCCGACGCGACGAACTCCGCGTCGCTCTTCCCCCTGAGTTTGTCCTTCATGAATGGGTAGGCCAGGCCGGCGTAGTTGCTCCCTCCGCCTATGCATCCTACTATGTAGTCGGGGTCCTCGCCGAACTCCTCCATCTGGAGCTTCGCCTCCTGCCCTATGACTGACTGGTGGGTGAGGACGTGGTTTAGGACGCTACCTAGGGCGTACTTCGTGTTGTCGTGAGTGATGCAGTCCTCAACCGCTTCGCTGATGGCGATGCCAAGGCCACCGGGATGGTTCGGGTCTTTCTCGAGGAACTTCCTCCCGGCGCTGGTCCTTGAGCTGGGCGACGAGTGCACCTCGGCCCCGTACACCTCCATCAGCGTTCTGCGATATGGTTTCTGCTCGTAGCTGCTCCTCGTCATGTACACCGTCAGGTCTATGTCGAACATCGCTGCTGCCAGGGCGAGTGCGCTCCCCCATTGTCCCGCCCCCGTTTCTGTGGTCAGGCGCTCTGTCCCCTCCTTCCTGTGGTAGTAGGCCTGGGCTATGGCGGTGTTCGGCTTGTGGCTGCCGGCAGGGTTGAGATCCTCGCGTTTGTAGAATATCTTGGCAGGGGTCTTCAGCTTTGCCTCCAGTCTGGCTGCCCGGTGCAGCGGGGTCGGCCTTCCTAGCCGAAGATATGCCTCCCTGACCTCGTCGGGGATCGGGATGAACTCCTGGGTGGAGACTTCCTGCATCACGCACTCCTTTGCAAAGAGCCGGAGGAGCGGTTCGGGCGCCATCGGCTGCATGGTCCGCGGATCCAGAGGCGGCGGGAGTGGCTCCGGGAGGTCGTGCTGGATGTTGTAGTACGCCGCGGGGAGCTTGTCGGAAGAAAGGACTGACTTCA